>NZ_JABVBF010000054.1 GCF_013344765.1 Acinetobacter lactucae | reverse complement strand
TCAATAAATATTATAATTAAACTCATACATCACACTATTTGGTAAGTAGGCTAGATTCCATAAGTTGTTCATTTTATCTCCTTTTATTTTATGTTTTAAAAAGTAGTTATCTGATTGTTTTTCCTATAATGACACATTTTTTGATCGTATTATTGTAAATAATCTTATAGGATAAGATAAAAATTTATAACTACAAATAGGGGAAAACATGTCCTTTTCTCAGCATCCAGAACATCATTTTATTCACCGCTCAGGTTGGTTAAGGGCAGCCGTTTTAGGCGCTAATGATGGGATCATTTCTGTTACCAGTCTAATTATGGGAATGGCTGCAAGTGGGGCCTCTGCCCATACGCTTCTTATTGCTTGTATTGCTGGTTTAATTTCTGGTGCAACTTCTATGGCTGCCGGAGAGTATATTTCAGTAAAATCACAAGAAGATATTGAAAAAGCTGACTTAAAGTTTGAGGCACAAGAACTCAAAAAGCATCCGCAACGTGAACTGGATGAACTTACCCAGATTTATATAGCCAGAGGTTTAGAACCAGATTTAGCTCGACAAGTTGCTACACAACTTACAAATCATGATGCTTTAGGTGCTCACGCACGCGATGAAATTGGTATTCATGAAAATACAGCAGCAAATCCTATGCAAGCTGCGTTAGCTTCAGCTGGCTCATTTTCATTTGGGGCATTGTTTCCTATGCTGGCTATTTTACTCAGCCCAGACGTTTGGATCGAAAAAATAGTCTTAGTATTTGGCATTATTTCATTAGCTTTTTTAGGAGCGCTATCAAGTCATTTCGCCGGTACTTCTAAACTTAAAGGAAGTTTACGCATTACCTTGTGGGGAATTTTAGCGATGGCTTTTTCAAGCTGGATCGGTTCTTTATTTCATGTTACTCCACTTTAAAAAAATCAGAATTTATGAATGCTTAAGAACTAAATATTTAAAAACTAAATGCCCAATATTATTTGCTCTTGGTTCTGCTTTCACGTTATGGTGAACACAAAGAAATGAGGTGAATAAAATGAGCCTATTACAACAACTTGAAATTAAACATCCGATTTTTCTTGCCCCCATGGCAGGTGTATCTACACCTGAACTTGCCGCAGAAGTTTCTAATCAGGGTGGTCTTGGGTCCCTAGGTCTAGGTGCAAATACGGCGCAAAGTGCACGTGAACAGATTTTAAAAACTCAAACACTTACAGAAAAATCATTTCAGGTTAATTTTTTCTGCCATCAACCCGAACAACTTAATCCTCAAACTTCAGCGCAATGGATTGAATATTTACGTCCACAGTTTGAAAAGTTCGGAGAACAGCCTCCTCAAAACTTAAACTGTATTTATCCAAGTTTTCTTGATAATGATGACTTTTTAAATGTCGTATTAGAAACCAAACCTAAAGCTGTCAGTTTTCATTTTGGAATTCCCCATCCCCATCAAATTCAGGCATTAAAAGATGCCGGAATTATCACTATGGTGTCTGCTACCAATTTAGTTGAAGCTCAAGCCATTGAAGCGGCCAGTATTGATATTATTATTGCTCAAGGTATTGAAGCAGGTGGACATCGTGGAATCTTTAATAAGACCTTTGATGCAGCAATTAAAACCAGCGATTTAGTACACCTGATTGTCCAACATTGCAAACGCCCTGTGGTAGCTGCTGGTGGAATTATGAACGGAGCACAAGCACGGCATATGTTGAGCTTAGGAGCTACTGCTGTTCAACTCGGAACTGCTTTCGTTCAATGTCCATCTTCAAATGCATCTGCCGAATATCGTAAAGCTTTATTTAATGAGTCTGTGACGCAAATCAGCGCCAGTCTTTCTGGACGTCCTGCACGTGGCCTGCTCAACCATTGGCACACTCAAATTGATCTACCTGATCGCCCTCCTCAACCCGAATATCCATATACCTATGATTTGGCCAAGCAACTCAATGCAATTGCAAGCAAGAATAAAGACTATGGCTTCGGTGCTTTTTGGGCAGGTAGTAATGTTTCGCAAATAAGAGAGCTAGATGCTGCTGATCTGGTTAACCAGTTAGTCGTAGAAATGTTAGAAGATGAGTAAATCTAAAAAAGCCAGTAACCGTATACTGGCTTTTATTTAATGAGTTTCTAGTAAATTAACTTGCTCAACTTGTACATCACTCATCAAATTTCCTTCAGCCAATAACTGATTAAAATAGTTTTCGACTACTACTGCTTGTTCAGCAGTACTTTCAACTTTATACATATTTTGGCGGAATTCGTTACTTGAACGTAATCCTTTGGTGTACCAAGCAATGTGTTTACGAGCAATACGGCATCCAGAATATTCACCGTAAAATTGATAAAGTTCTGATAAATGCCCAAGTAATACCTGTTTGACCTCTTCAATATTAGGTGCGGCTAAGTACTCTCCAGTCTTCAAATAATGAGCAATTTCACGAAAAATCCATGGTCGACCTTGAGCAGCACGACCAATCATGATTGCATCAGCTCCTGTATAGTCGAGCACATATTTCGCTTTTTCAGGACTATCAATATCACCGTTCGCAATAAGTGGAATATTGATTAATTCTTTGACATGTTTGATCAAATCATACCGTGCTGTATTTAAATACATATCTTCACGGGTACGGCCATGTAACGCTAGCGCAGCAATTCCTGCTTCTTCTGCTCTCTTTGCGACTCTTAAAATATTTTCTTGACCATTTAAAAAGCCCAAACGGGTTTTTAAAGTCACAGGAACATCAACAGCTGCGACAACCGCATCAAGAATTCGCGCCACCAAGTCTTCATCTTGTAATAATGCTGAGCCGGCGAGCTTATTACATACTTTCTTGGCCGGACATCCCATATTGATATCAACAATTTGTGCACCATTTGCGACTTGATAACGTGCAGCCTCTGCTAACTGTTCAGGATCAGAACCTGCAATTTGAGCAGAGATTGGGGCGAGTTCGCCATCAAAATTTGCACGGTAGAGGCTCTTTTTGCTCATCCGCAAAGTTTTATCGGCAGTCATCATTTCACTGACTGCATGGCCGGCGCCAAAATACTTGCAGAGTGTTCTAAATGGACGGTCAGTGACTCCGGCCATAGGCGCAACAATTAAATTATTTGACAGTTGATAGGGACCAATATACATATATATTCATACAATTGATGATCAACATAGTATACTTCATCCGCTTAATCGGCTCATCTTTTTATGCAGGTGCTTTCCTCGCCATGAACAAACCGTTGTCTTCCCGTTTTTTATTAAAATCATTCGGCATGGCTGCCGTATGCATGAGTTTAGCTGCTTGTGGTGATAAAGCTTGGTGGTCAAACAATGATGAGCCTGAACTAGAAAGCCAACAGATTAAACGTCTAATCCCATCGCGTGTGAATGATCGTGAGTCTTGGGCTAATGATATCGATGATATTATGCAAGACTTAGATGTACCTAAAACTAAAAAAAATGTATGCAGCATTATTGCCGTGGTGGATCAAGAGTCGAATTTTGTAGCAGATCCACAAGTCCCTGGGCTAGGCACAAAAGCAGTTCAAGAAGTAAATACTCGTTTACAAGAAAAATTCGAAGCAAAACTGGGTCAAAAAATTGGTGGTACAGTTGCAGGCTATTTTGAAGAAGTTCTTAAAACCCAGCCATCACCAGACGACAATTATATGAGTCGGATGCGTAAAGTTAAAACCGAGAAAGAACTCGATTTACTTTATCGTGAAATTTTCGATTTTATGGCCAAGCATTATCATGTCAGCGCTTTAACAGGCGCTGCTAAACTAGTTGGGCAAGATATTGGCGAAAAAATGAACCCTATTACGACTTTAGGTTCTATGCAAGTGCATATTAATTATGCCAAAGCCAATAAACGCTCTAGCATGAATATCGCAGAACTTCGTAATGATTTATACACCCAATATGGCGGTTTATATTACGGTATTCATCGTTTAATGAGTTATCCAGCTAATTATGATAAGGCTATTTATCGTTTTGCTGATTATAATTCAGGTATGTATTCCAGCCGGAATTCCGCATTTCAGAGTATGTTGAATGATTTAACGGATGTTGAACTAGGATTAGATGGTGATTTGCTTCTTTACACAAAAGATGGTGATGTACGATCAGCTCCAAGTCAGTCCGAAAAAGAACTCATTACTGTTTTTGCAAAAAATAATATTTTAGTTACCCCAAGACAAATTCGTGATGATCTTAAATTAGAAAAAGAGAAAAAGTTTGAAAGTACACAAACTTATATTGCCCTGACTAAACTTTATAAAGCGAAGACAGGTAAAGAACCGATCTATGCGATTATGCCCCAAGTGGTTATCTCTGGGCCAAAATTAAGTCGTGACTATAATACCAACTGGTTTGCAACCCGCGTAAACGGACGATATGAATCATGTATGCAAAGAGCGAAAAGAATAAGACTATAAATAATCTCGCCCTATTCGATTTTGATGGAACCTTGTGTAGTAAAGATAGTTTTACAGGGTTCATCTTTTATGCTTTATCTAAGCGTCACATTGTTAAGCAAGGCTTGAAAATTCTGCCATGGATCCAAGCTTACTATCTTAATTTTTATCCAGCCCATGCTATGCGTGCGAAGTTATTCCGGAGCATGTTTAAAGATACCCCTGCAATTGAATTACAAAGATTAGGTGAAGAATACGCCCAAGAGTTGGTCTCTGCACTTTCGCCTGAAATTTTTGCTCAGTTACAACATCATCAGTTGCTTGGTGATCGAGTGGTATTAGTTTCGGCTTCAATTGATGTCTATCTTGCTCCACTTTGCAAGCTATTAGATATCGAGTTGATTTGTACCGAAACACAAATTAAAAACGGCATGGTGACGGGTTATTATTCAACTCCAGATTGTAGTAGTGAACAAAAGAAGTTAAGAGTACGTCAGCAATATGCGTTACAGCATTACCATCAAATTTATGCTTATGGTAATAGCTCAGAAGACCTAGACATGTTGAGTCTCGCCACACATCCTTTTATGGTGGGTGAAGATCGTGTTTTACCTCGTTTAACACCAGAAAAAAAGCTCGCATAAAGCGAGCTTTTTATTTAAATACAACTTAATAAATTGCCATATGATCACGATGAATCATTTCAAGTGAACGGGCTTCACCTAACACTTGATAAACCTTATCTGAGGCTAAACCTTTGATAATTTCAGCTGATCGTGAACTAAAGTTTACTCGACCTACTGCAATGCGTTTACCTTGTTTATCAACACATTCAACCACATCACCACGATCAAAATGCCCTTCTACAGTCTTAACCCCAACAGGGAGCAAACTGCGATGCTTCAATTTAATCGCTTCAACAGCACCATCATCAATCACAAGGCGACCTGCTGTTTGTAAATGAGCAGCAAGCCACTGTTGATGAGCAGTCATGCGGTCTTTATCCGTAGTAAACAAAGTACCAAGCATCTCACCTGCCATCGCACGTGATAGAACATTATCACTTTCACCACTCGCGATGAGCGTTGGACAGCCTGACTTAGCAGCTAAACGTGCAGCACGAACTTTAGTGACCATTCCACCACGCCCGAGTACACCACCACCACCAGCCATGTCGAATAAATCATCATCCATAGCACGAACGGTAGACATTAATTTAGCATCAGGATTATGACGTGGATCTGAGTCAAACATACCTTGCTGATCCGTTAAAATGATCAGCAATTCTGCATGAACCTGACCTGCTACCATCGCAGCTAAGGTATCATTGTCACCAAACCGGATCTCATCGGTAGAAACCGTGTCATTTTCATTAATGACCGGAATCACACGCCAATCAATCAAGTTTTGCAAAGCATCACATGAATTCAGATAACGACGGCGATCTGCCAAATCATCATGAGTCAATAAAACCTGAGCAGTACGAATACCATGGTTTTCAAGCACACTAGACCAAGTATGAATTAAGCCCATCTGCCCAATTGCAGCACAGGCTTGTAGACTGGGTAGATCGGTGGGTCGACTCGCAAGCTTCATACGAACCATACCTTCTGCTACAGCTCCTGAAGACACTAAAATAATTTCGTGTCCGGCATTGTGTAGATCTGCAATCTGTTTCGCCCAATGCGAAATAGCGTCCAGATCTAAACCTTGACCATTAGCTGTAAGTAAAGATGATCCGATTTTAACAACGATTCGTTTACACTCACTGAGCTGACGTTGCCCATCGACCACTTCTATCATGTTTCCCTCGGTTTTCTAGTCACGAACGTAGATGACTTCTACATCATTGTCGTCTTCATCATCGTCAAAATCATCATCATCGTCCATCATGCTTTCGAGACGTTGTGCTCGACGCATTGCACGATATGCTTCTTTTGCCGCAATGGTTTGTTCACGTGTTTCAACTTCTAGTTGTTCACGGAAAGCTCTTACTTCCGCTGCGTATTCAGGATCTTCAACTTCGCGTTCGCGTTGTTGTTCAATCTGATCCATCAGGTAATACACAACTTCTTTTGTACCTTCGCTTAATAAGCCCGATGTCTTAAAGACAGGTCCAGTCCACTCTAGTTCATCTAGAATGTGCTGACACCACTCTTCACGGCTTTCTTCAGCAATCTGATCAAGTTTATTGAGTACTAAAACAACTGGTAATTTCGCCAAAGTTGGTGAGAACTTAGCCAACTCATTCATAATCGCTTTTGCATTATGCGCTGGATCTGAACCATCAATTGGTTGTACATCAATAATGTGTAAAAGAATACGAGTACGTGCCAAATGTTTAAGGAAGCGAATTCCTAAACCTGCACCCTCTGCCGCACCCTCGATTAACCCAGGAATATCGGCCATTACAAATGAACGATGGCGGTCAGCATCGACTACACCCAAATTTGGAACCATGGTTGTAAATGGATAATCTGCTACTTTTGGTTTTGCAGCACTTACAGCACGAATAAAAGTAGATTTACCGGCATTTGGCATACCCAGCAAGCCAACATCTGCCAATACTTTTAATTCAAGACGAATTTCACGGAACTCACCTTTTATACCATTCGTACATTTACGCGGCGCGCGGTTAGTTGATGATTTAAAGTGAGTGTTACCTAAACCACCTTCACCACCACCAGCAACCAGAATTCTTTGGCCGTCTTCAACCAAATCGCCAATAATATCGCCTGAATCTGTATCAACAATTGTTGTACCAACGGGTACTTTTAAAACCACATCTTCACCACCACGTCCAGTACAGTTAGCACCTGCACCGTTTTTTCCACGCTCAGCACGGAATTTACGTGTGTAACGGTAATCGACTAGCGTACTTGTATCGTCATCAGCTTGAATATAGATACTTCCACCACGTCCGCCATCACCACCATCTGGGCCACCAAATGGTACAAATTTCTCACGGCGAAAACTGGCTACGCCATTGCCACCGTCGCCAGCCTCTACGGTAATGACTGCTTCATCAACAAAGCGCATCTGCCAATCCTCTAAAAACTCTAAAACCGCCTATTCTGCCATATTTTCATAAAATTCTCGAATATAAAATGGAACTATTCCATTTATAACGATCTGTTTTATCTTTAATCCACAAGATACTTTTGGATTTGCAAATAGGATTCTTATAAAAAATAAAATTTAACCAATTTTATTTAATTATCAAGGATGCACATTGCGCAGAGGTAAAGTCATTTGCATATCAAGATTGGCTTTTGTTTTTGTCACAGAATTATACATGATGGCATTAAATGATGAGATATTCCCCATTTCCATAGGATCATTCACATCTAGGCTTGGTTTAAACTGATGTTTCACCGATAAATTTACAGGCTCATCGAATTCAAAATAAACAGGACCATCAAAAACAATTTTAACTGGCACGGTATAACTACGTTTTAAATTAAAAGGGACGTCCAACTTAATAGGAATATCTAATTTAAGTGGAAATTTTGGCAAGAATTTACTTTGATAAACCAAATCCGTAGTGGTTTCTAAAGGCATAACCTGATCAATTTTTAGAGTCGTTGAATAGTCAACACTTACTGTAATTGGTGTTTCTACAGCAAAATTTAAATCTGCCAAATATTTTCCTTTTAAAGGTAAAGTTAATTGGCGGTCTATATCTAATGTTGTATCAAGTTTACCAATCGACTGAACTTGCAATGTATTGCCAACTTGAATCTTTGTTTCTAGCGAGTCGGGTAAACTAATATCAGCATTATGAGCCGAAACAACTAAATTTGCTTGAATGTTGAGATACACCCAAAACATAATAGCCGCAAGAATCATCATTAAAAAGAAACTGATTAACATACTCTTGAGTGAACGAAACATTAGCATCCACCCTATTGATCAGCTGTCGTTTGAGATTTTTCTGAGCCTAATACTCGATTTAATCGCATAGTGGACAGAGGAATTTTTAACTCACCATTTGCAATTTTAACAGGCAACGTATTTTTCACATCAACCGAAGCATCTAACGCTGTTTTGACAGGTACATTTAAATTCCCCTCAATTGGGATATTCGTATCTAATCTTGCTTTTAAAGGAATATGTAGATTTTCTTTTAATACCGTCCGTACTGGCGCATCAAATTTTAAATGAACGTTTTGCTCAAGCGGGACACTAATATCAATTGGCACATCAAGTTTTAATGGAATAGTTCCTTTCAATGGCAACGTAATATCACGTCCCAAAACTCTCACCTGAACCTTAGTATCAATTGGTAAATTTTGCTCAACTTTTAAAGTTTCTTTGACAGGAATAGTGGTGCTAATCGGCACCATATTATCGAAATAAACACGTGGAGTTAATGTTTGTGTTAATGGAATATTCAGTTGCTCATCAATTGGAATACTGGCATTTACCCGACCTTTTACATCCACATTTAAAGCATCTTGTACTTTAACTTTAACTTGTAGAGGCTCTTGTAAATCAATAGCAACAGCTTGATTTTTCAATGGAATATAAATATTAAAATGCTTGAATACCCATATTGCAATCAGAACACCACATAAATTGGCAATAATGATGAATATAAAAACGACCAACAAACGTTTAAACTGCGACAATTCCTATCCCTTACTATTTTCTTTTTTTCCTTAATTCGTATTCTCATTTATTTACAAAAAATAGTCAGCATATATTTTGTACGGTTGTAAAAAAACCCAGTCTAAACTGGGTCTTTTTGTGAAAATATTTTATAGATCGTTAAATGATCTTAAGCATTCAATTCTGCTGGAATTTTTTTATAGCTTACGCCGCACATTTGTTCAGCGATACGTAATACTTGGCAGCTATAACCAACTTCGTTATCGTACCAAACATAAGCCGTTAAACGGTTACCAGAAGTAATCGTTGCTTGAGCGTCGTATACGCCTGCTGTACGAGAACCAATAAAGTCACTCGATACAACTTCAGTCGAGTTGGTATAACCAATTTGACCTTGAAGGCTAGAGTTAATCGAGATTTGACGAATGTATTCGTTCACTTCTTCACGATCAACTTCTTTATCAAGCGTTAAGTTCAAGATTGCAAGAGATACGTTTGGTGTAGGAACACGTACAGAGTTACCAGTTAACTTACCTTTCAATGCAGGTAATGCTTTAGCAACTGCTTTAGCTGCACCAGTCTCTGTAATTACCATGTTCAAAGTAGCAGCACGGCCACGACGATCTGCTTTATGATAGTTATCGATTAAGTTCTGGTCATTTGTAAATGAGTGAACAGTTTCAACATGACCATTAAGAACTTTATATTTGTCATCCAATACTTTAAGAATTGGAGTAATTGCATTGGTTGTACAACTTGCAGCAGAGATGATTTTGTCTTCATCTAAGATATCTGTGTTGTTTACACCAAATACAACGTTTTTCATTTCGCCTTTACTTGGTGCAGTCAATACAACACGTGCAACGCCTGGGCATTTCAAGTGTTGGCTTAGACCTTCAGCATCACGCCATTTACCAGTATTGTCGATTAAAAGTGCATTTTCAATACCGTATTCAGTATAGTCAACTTCACTTGGGCTAGACGCATAAATCACTTTAATGAAGTTACCGTTAGCAATGATTGCCTCGTTTTCTTCATCAACAGAGATAGTACCAGCGAAAGTACCATGAATAGAGTCACGACGAAGTAAAGAAGCACGTTTTGCTAAGTCACCGTCAGAAGACTTACGTACAACGATTGCTTTAAGGCTTAAACCACGACCTAAACCTGATTGGCTAATGATTAAACGAGCCAAGATACGACCAATACGACCAAAACCGTAAAGAACTACATCTTTAGGTTGTTCAGAAGTTGCGCTACCTTGGATTGACTCAACTGATTGAGCAACAAAAGCATCAACATCACCGCCTTTTTCTTTATATTCAACAGCAAGTTTACCGATATCAACTTCTGCAGAACCAATATTTTCAACTTTTGCTAAAGCTTCTA
Source organism: Acinetobacter lactucae (assembly GCF_013344765.1). Classification (GTDB taxonomy): domain Bacteria; phylum Pseudomonadota; class Gammaproteobacteria; order Pseudomonadales; family Moraxellaceae; genus Acinetobacter; species Acinetobacter lactucae_A. The sequence continues at coordinate 8,628 of NZ_JABVBF010000054.1, read as the reverse complement.
AAATTGGGAATGTATTTACAACAGAAAGTTCAACGTCTACAACACGTGTACGACGGTGAGTTTTCAAAATTTGAATAACAGAACGGTTAATTAAAGAGCGACCGTAAACAGATACGACAATATTTTTTTCACGGTATAATTGACCGATTAATGCAATCATACGTTCCGCGATTTCTTCACGGTTTTTCCAACGGCCTTGGTGTTCAGCGTGCAGGGCGATGATAGTGTCTTTGCTCACAGATACGTCCTCTAATTAATTATATCTAGGCGTGATTTTTAAAACCCCGTAATTGTAATGGAATTATTGGCAAGAATGAATCAAAAGCTGACGTTAGTGGCTAGATTTTCCTAAAATTCATCATAAATTCATAAAATTCCTATAATTATTTTTTATTATCTTATTGTTTAAATCAGCTAAATTTTTGCTTTTTCTTACTTTTTAGATTGTAACGCACTACTCGAACTCATCATTTTTTAATCTTTTTTGATATTTCTCGATGTTGAGCTGCAAATTTTTGGCCTTTTGTTGTTGTTGATAAAGATGAATTGCCCCTTCTAAAACGAGTACAAAAACAGCACACCAAATCGGAATATAAGTGAACCATTCTTCCTGTCCAATACTCTCCCCTAAAACTAAAGAAGCTAAAGCAAGTAATACAGGTTCCAAATATCCTAAAAGTCCAAACACGACTAATGGTAAAAAGCGACTTGCCAGAATATAACTTCCTAAACCAATAGCACTTAAAATTCCAAGCCCAACAATGACCAAAGCAAGACTGGGTTGGTCTATAAATTTGCTATAAGGGAGTAAACCTGTATGAGTTAAATAAATTGCAACGGGCATGATAATGACCAAATCCCACCAAAAGCCTCCTAAGTTGTCTGTTTTAATTTTCTTACGTAATAAAAAATAAGCTGAATAGCCAACTGCTACCAATGCAGTTTCCCAAGCAATACTTCCTAAACGCCATATCTCATGACTAACACCAATGACTGCAAGAATAATTGCGGCCCATTGAAATTTTGATATTTTTTCGCCATACAGCACACTTCCTGCTAAGACCAGAACTAGCGGTAATAGGAAATATCCCAAAGAGACTTGTAACCCACGGCCATGCATCGGCCCCCACAAAAAAAGCCAAAGTTGTACTGAGGTTAAAATAGAGGTTGTGATTAATAATAATAGTAAAGAAGGTTTAGCCAAAATACGTTGATAGATATTTTTGATATACGCTAAATCACCACTCCACCACATAAACAAAGTAAGGAATGGTAATGTTGCAATGATTCTCCATCCAAAAGTTTGCTCACTATCGAGCTGACTTAATAATTGAGTATAAAAATAAAGTACACCAAAAGTGAATGATGCCATGACAGACAAGATCACGCCCTTAAACATCATCAACCTCTAGACTTTAGTAAAAATAGCTCCCTACAATACTTGATTTATCCACTATAAAAAAGAAAAAACCATGTAAAAACATGGATTCTTCTTAACTCAGCATACACCATTATTCTTTATGTTCTGTACGGATAACATCTCGAATATCAAAGCCTAGAGTTTTAGCGTAATTAAGATATTCATCTACTACTTCTTGCTCAGGATGAGGAGTTCTTGATAAAACCCAAAGATATTTACGTGAAGGCTCCCCTACTAAGACCGTCTGATAGTCTTCATCAAGTTTTAAAATCCAGTAGTCCCCACGGATTACTGGAATCCACCTTACAGCTTCAGGTAAAAAACTTACCTTCAATTTTGAGTTATACGGTGGGTTAACCACAAAGGCCTCCCCGATAGATTGCTGTAATTGTTTTCTATTATCGTAGCAGCGATTATCTACAACTACATTTCCATTTTCGTTTAAGGTGTAAGTTGCAGATACGTTATAAGCACACTTTTTCTGAAAAAATGCAGGCTTACGAGCGACTTCATACCAGACACCTAAATATCGGTCTAGTTCAACTTTATAAACAGTTTGCAAGGGTTTCGGCTGAGCATAGACATAGGTTCCAACAGCCAAACCAGCCAAAACGACACCGCCCAACGCAATTTTAGCCAAACGCCAACTGGCTTGCGGAACATTATTTCGAAATGCCATTGTTGCCCTCAACGATTAGTTGTGAATACAAAAGAACTCAAATACCTACAGTAGCTTGTTTTTTAAACACATTATGTAGCGTTATGTATTCATTTATTGCAACATCTGCGCTTTTAATCGAAGAATTTCATCACGTATTCGCGCAGCCTGTTCAAACTGCAAATCTTTCGAAGCTTTCAACATCTCTTTTTCAAGCTTAGTAATATGCTTACTAAACAATTTTGGATCAGAGAGAATATGTCTTTCGTCGGCACTTAAAGCTTGTGCCTGTTCAAAAACCTTCTCATCAATCTCATCATCTGAAAGTACTTCACCTGAATCAATTTCTTTGATGACCTGACGAACAGCACTACGTGGTGTAATACCATGCAATTCGTTGAACTCGATTTGTTTAGCTCTACGGCGTTCAGTCTCATCTATTGCTTTTTGCATAGAATCAGTAATTCGGTCAGCATATAAAATTGCTTTACCTTTTATGTTACGCGCAGCTCGGCCAATCGTTTGAATAAGTGAACGCTCTGAACGTAGAAAACCTTCTTTATCTGCATCTAAAATAGCAACTAAAGAAACTTCTGGCATATCCAGACCTTCACGTAGTAGGTTAATACCAACGAGAACGTCGAACACACCTGTACGTAACTCATGAATAATTTTGACACGTTCAACTGTATCAATATCTGAGTGTAAATAAGCGACTTTAACTCCGTATTCTTTTAAATAAGAAGTCAGATCTTCTGCCATACGTTTTGTTAAAGTAGTCACCAACACACGTTCATTTAGGTTCTTACGAATATTGATTTCAGAAAGAACATCATCAACTTGAGTTAATACAGGACGAACTTCAATTTCAGGATCGATTAGTCCTGTTGGACGTACCACTTGCTCAACCACTTGGTCAGACTTTTCTAGCTCATATTTAGCTGGTGTCGCACTTACAAAAATGGTCGTCGGTACAATACGCTCCCACTCTTCAAATTTCATTGGTCGATTATCAAGTGCGCTTGGTAAACGGAAACCATAATTCACTAAATTTTCTTTACGTGATCGGTCACCTTTATACATCGCCCCAATTTGTGGAACAGTAACGTGTGACTCATCAATAATAAGCAACGCATCTTCAGGTACATAATCAAATAAAGTTGGAGGCGCTTCACCAGCTGGACGGCCTGACAAATGTCGTGAATAGTTTTCGATACCGTTGGTATAACCCAACTGTTGCATCATTTCCAAATCATAGCGGGTGCGCTGCTCAATACGCTGAGCTTCTAACAATTTGTCATGTTCACGGAAGAATTTAAGTTGATCTTGTAATTCATCTTTAATCGTATCAATGGCACGAGTTAGATGATCTTTTGGCGTTACATAGTGACTTTTTGGATAAATCGTAACACGTGGAACTTTACGAACCATTTTACCAGTTAGCGGGTCAAACCAACGGATGGAATCAACCTCATCATCGAATAGCTCAATACGAATCGCGTGTTGATCAGATTCGGCAGGGAAAATATCAATAATTTCGCCACGAATTCGATAGGTACCACGTAAGAACTCAAGTTCATTACGCGTATATTGCATTTCAACCAAACGACGAATGATTTCATCACGACTTACGCGGTCGCCCTCAACCACATGCAGTAACATTTGCATATAGGCATTTGGGTCACCCAAACCATAAATTGCAGATACCGAAGCCACAATAATTGCATCACGACGCTCTAATAAAGCTCGTGTTGCTGACAATCGCATCTGGTCGATATGATCATTAATGGCCGCATCTTTTTCAATAAAAGTATCTGAAGATGGGACATAAGCCTCTGGTTGGTAATAATCATAATAACTTACGAAATACTCAACCGCATTATTGGGAAAGAACGCTTTAAACTCTCCATAAAGCTGGGCAGCCAAAGTTTTGTTATGGGCCATCACAATTGTAGGTCGCTGTGTTTGAGCAATCACATTTGCCATGGTATAAGTTTTACCCGAGCCAGTTACACCCAGTAATAACTGATTACGAAAACCATGCTCGATACCATTGACCAGCTTTTCAATGGCCTGTGGCTGATCACCTGCTGGCTGATAATGAGTGACCAAATCAAAAGGTTGATTTTCGTTCAAAGTTATCTCTCTTTATGAAAAAATTGAATTTAACGTCTCCCCTTTTAATGGGGATTTTTATCTTAATTTAAAGTCTAAATTGAGCTGGAAATTCTGTGTAAAAGATTAAGCATCTTAACACTTGACCAATACCCTAATCAGTTGCAACATGAAGCTATCCATTAAACAAAAAGTATAACCATGACCTATCAATATCATGATGAAAGTATTGTAACCGAACTTCCCGAAGATACAGTTTTTGTATTTGGAAGTAATCTTGCTGGACAACACGGTAGCGGTGCAGCACGTGTGGCAAGTCAGCACTTCGGAGCAGTTGAAGGTGTAGGTCGTGGCTGGGCTGGACAAAGCTTTGCAATTCCAACTTTAAATGAACACATTCAACAAATGCCACTTTCACAAATTGAACACTATGTTGAAGACTTCAAAATTTATGCAAAAAACCATCCTAAAATGAAATATTTTGTCACTGCATTAGGTTGTGGCATTGCGGGTTATAAAGTTTCCGAAATTGCTCCACTTTTTAAAGGTATTTACCACAACGTTATCTTTCCAGAATCTTTTAAGCCGTATGTAGAAGATAATGCGGTATCTCAGTTTCCGACTTTAACTCAAAAAATGGTACAAAGTTTCATTAATGATGAAGTTATTTTTTACTTTAATCATGGTAGTGAATCTTTTGAAGAGGCTTTAGATAAAACTGATTTATCAGACGCCGAAAAAGCCATAGCACTTATTGTTTTAAATGAAGAGCTGTATCCACGAGATCGTTATGGACGAGGCCGTGACCATGAGCTCAATGATATTTTAGGTAAGCTCAATGGTAAAATTTTCAATCTTCATGGAAACTCTGAGGGCGCCATGATTTTTGTAAGCGCTGTTGTTGCACTCATGGAACTTTACGATTTTGATGAACAAGATTTTATTAAACTATGGCGTGGTGAAAAAAACATTGACCATCCAATCAATCGTTAACTTCCCTTAAAACTTTATGAGTTAAGCAGATAGTCTCTGCTTTCTCATTATCTTATTTCTACTTACATTTAATTTTCTTATTTTTAATTATTCTAATAGATTTAAGTTCTTTATCTTTCCAAATCTTAATTTTTCTCATTATACTTTAAGGAAAACTGAATACTTAAAGAAACATATGGAAACTTTAGATTCTTCGATTTTTGACCTTAGCCCCATTCCAATGTGGATTGAGGATTTCAGTGAAGTTAAACAACTATTTGATCTATGGAGAGATCAAGGTATAAAAAACCTTTACGAATTTTTAAGTCAAAATAAACATTTAATTATTGAATGTGCCCACAAAATCAAAATCATTAGAGTAAATCAAAAAGCATTAGAACTTTTTGAAGCACAAACCCAAGAAGAACTATGTTCAAATTTGCATCTCATTTTTAAAAAAGAAATGTTTGAATCACACATTCATGAACTTGAGGAATTATGGAATGGTAACACCCACTTCTCGAGTACAACTGTGAATTACACCTTATCAGGTAAACGTATTGATGTTCAGTTACGTGGAGCTATTTTACCGGGGTCCGAATCCACATTCGATCGGCTATTAATTACAACAGAAGATATTACCCCTTATCAAAATGCACTTCGTCAGGAAGAAAAAAATCGTCGCTTAGCTGAATCTATGTTTACCTACTCACCTACTTCTCTTTGGGTCGAAGATTTCAGCCGTATTAAAAATAGAATCGATCAACTTAGATTATTGGGAATTGAAGATTTTAGAACTTTTCTAGATGTTCACCCTGAGTTTGTCCGCCAGTGCGTAGAAGATATTCTGATTTTGGATGTTAATCAGGCAACTCTTGATTTATTTAAGGCTCCTGATAAGTCGACACTTTTAAGAAATACACACAAGATTTTTGCTGAAGAAATGATTGAAACCTTTCGGGAGCAACTCATTGAATTATGGCAAGGTAATATCCATCACAAACGTGAAGCTGTTAACTACGCTTTAGATGGCCAAATAAGAAATGTGTTGCTTCAATTTACCGTTTTTCCCGGATATGAAGATACATGGGGATTGGTACAAGTTGCATTGACAGATATTACGGCTCGGAAAAAAGCGGAAAACTATCTTGAATATTTAGGGCAACATGATGTCCTTACCAAACTCTATAACCGTGCTTTTTTTACAGAGGAACTTAATCGTTTAAACCGAAGTATTATTCGTCCTGTTTCTTCAATTTTTTTAGATATGAATGGTTTAAAGGAAACAAATGACCAGTTTGGACATGATATTGGAGATGGTTTATTACGTCGTGTTGGAAATATTTTAAGTCAGGCTATTTCAAATACAGCCTATACGGCATCTAGAATAGGTGGCGATGAATTTGTAATTTTAATGCCAGGAGCAGATGAAGCGAATGTTCTAATTATGCTTCAAACCATTCAAGAGCTTTTTAATATCGACAATCAATATTATTCAAGCCACCCAATTAGCATTGCAATTGGACATGCAACAACTCAAGCAAATGAACAAATTGAGGACATGTTAAAGCGAGCTGACCATCACATGTACCAAAAGAAAAAAAGCTATTATCAGGAAATTTTACTCAATCAATAAAAAAAACAGGCATGTAGCCTGTTTTTCAAAATTAGCGTTTTCCCATAGAACGACGCGTACCACGTGGAGGCATCCACGTTCTATCTGCGTATTGCTCTGGCTTTGGACGCACTTGGTTGTGTACCGCATCATCGGCTTGATTGCTTTCATTCGGCATTGGGAATGGCAATTTCACCAAAGCCTTTTTCTGTTTTGGCTGTTGCTCAGTCATGATTCATTCTCGAAATTTCGATTGCGAGTTATTATAAATGATTTTTCCCATTTCTTTTCAAAAAAGCTTCAATTGTATAAATCTTGCTTAAGAATATTACTAAACTAAACTTTTTTACATCTGAGAAGGATCACATCCGCAAATTGCTTAATTTTTGCGATAAGATAGGATGCTTTTTATTTTTAATCCCATAAGAGGAATATTGCCGTGGACGTACGTCTTTCTGATCGTGTCAATGCTATCAAACCGTCCCCTACACTTGCTGTAACTAATAAAGCGGCTGAGCTTAAAGCTGCTGGCAAGAACGTGATTGGTTTAGGTGCTGGCGAGCCAGATTTTGATACCCCTCAACACATCAAAGATGCTGCAATTGAAGCGATTAATAATGGTTTCACCAAATATACGGCTGTAGATGGTACTCCTGGGTTAAAAAAAGCAATTATTGCTAAATTTAAACGCGACAATAATCTTGATTATCAAGCGAATCAGATTTTGGTTTCATGTGGTGGTAAGCAAAGCTTCTTTAACTTGGCGCTTGCTCTATTAAACAAAGGCGATGAAGTGATCATTCCAGCACCGTTCTGGGTAAGCTATCCAGATATGGTCATTATTGCTGAAGGTACTCCAGTCATTGTGAAATGTGGCGAAGACCAACGTTTCAAAATCACTCCTGAACAATTAGAAGCTGCGATTACACCTAACACTCGTTTAGTGGTATTAAACAGCCCATCTAACCCAACAGGCATGATTTATAGCAAAGCTGAATTAGAAGCTTTAGCTGAAGTTTTACGTCGTCACCCACAAGTATTTGTTGCATCTGACGATATGTATGAACCGATTCGTTGGGAAGATGAGTTCTATAACATCGCAACTGTTGCTCCAGATTTATATGACCGCACAATTGTTTTAAACGGTGTGTCTAAAGCATATGCAATGACAGGTTGGCGTATTGGATATGCAGCTGGTCCAGCAAAAATCATTGGTGCAATGAAAAAGATCCAATCACAGTCAACTTCTAACCCAACTTCTATTTCGCAAGTTGCTGCTGAAGCTGCATTGAATGGCCCACAAGACGTTTTACAACCTATGATTGAAGCGTTTAAACGCCGTCATGATTTAGTTGTAAATGGCTTGAATGATATTAAAGGGATCTCTTGCTTACCTGCTGACGGTGCTTTCTATGCCTATGCAAACATTCGCCCTCTTATTCGTGCAAAAGGCTTAAAATCTTGCACAGAGTTCTCTGAGTGGTTACTAGAAGAGACTGGTGTAGCAGTTGTTCCTGGTGATGCATTTGGTTTAGGCGGTTTTATGCGCATTTCATATGCTACAGCTGACGAAGTACTTGTTGATGCGTTAGCACGTATCAAAAAAGCTGCTGACTCAATTGAAGGCGTTGATGCTGCAATTGCATCTATCGAAGCTGAAAAAGCAGCGAAATAATTTGTAAAATTAAAAATGGCCTCAAAATTGAGGCCATTTTTATAATTAAAATTATCCTAGGTTAAACAATGCGGCCACCTCTGCCTCAGTCAGTTTCTTTGTATGATTTAGAAAAGTATAAAATCTGGTTTTGAATCAATAAAAAGTTCCATATCTAACTTCAAGCCTTCTAC
>NZ_JABVBF010000053.1 GCF_013344765.1 Acinetobacter lactucae | reverse complement strand
CTTTTTGTGCTGCTTAGGCCTCCCATGAATCAACCCTTCCGTTTTTCAACTTCAAAAACATTGTTAGCAGTTGCTATTTTTACTTCGATGACAGCAAGTCATGCTGAAGAAATAACAGAACAACAAAATTCAACAAGTGTTCTCCCCACGATTTCTGTTCAAGCGCAAAAAGAAAGCTCTTCACCTTATGTCGCAACGAAAGCTGCCTCTGTTTTAAAATCAGATGCTCCTTTATTTAAAACTGCTCAATCAGTTTCGGTGGTGACCCGTGAACAACTTGATCAGAAACAAGCAAAGACACTTGCAGATGCACTTGAAGGTGTGGCAGGTGTTGGAGCTGGGAAACTTGGTCGTCGTGGTTGGGATGATTTCATTATTCGAGGGCAAACTTCTTCTGATTCAGTTTATGTAGATGGTTTAAGAGTTGGACAAAATACTTACGTTGCCACTGAACTATCGGGCATGGATCAGGTCCAAGTTTTAAAAGGTCCGGCATCTATTAATTTCGGGTTGGTTGCACCAGGCGGCATGGTGAATTTAGTGACTAAACGCCCTCAAGCTGAAAACTTTGCACGTGCTAGCATGACTTATGGCAGCTACAGCCTTAAAGAAGGAACATTCGATTTAAACTATAGTCCTAATAATAGTGAAAAAGGCGCTTTCCGCTTAAACGGTCGTATCTCTGATCAAGATGACCCAACAGATTATGTGTATTTTAAAAATTACTATATTTCCCCTTCTTACAACTTCGACTTAGGGGATAACACCGACCTTTCTGTCATCGCAAGCTATCAACATCGCGAATATATTCGTCAGCAAGGTCTACCTGTCATTGGTACTCTAAAAGACAACCCTAACGGCGCTATAGACCGAAGTTTATATATTGGCGATCCTAATTTTGGTAAATATGAAGCAGATGTTTACCGCACAGGTTATACTTTTAAACACGCTTTTGATAACGGTTGGAAATTTAACCAGAATTTTGCCGTACAAAAAACTGAAATGGATGGTAAAGCGGTTTTTGCTCGTACAGGTAATAACTTTTGGGCAGATAAAAACTACACCACCATAAGCCGCAAAAATAACAGCCGCCACCAAATTATTGATAATTTAAGCTTTGCCATCGATAACCGTTTAAATAAACAGTTTGATTTATATGGTATGCAGCACGACGTTAATATTGGCGTAGATGCTTTTCAAGAAAAAAGTGATTACACCAATAATCGTTGTAATGTAGGTGATTTAAACATCTATACTCCTGTATATGGGCAAACTGTTACCTGCTCCAATCCAGTCAGCAACCACGATATTAACCGATTAAAATACGCAGGCTTATATATTCGTGATCGCATTCAGCTTAATGACCAATTACTTTTAAGCTTATCTGGTCGTCAAGACTGGACGCAAACTCAAAGCACTAGTTTAGTGAGTGGCAGCACAAGTAAACAAACAGATGAAGCATTCACAAGTAGTGCTTCTCTCATGTACACCCTTAATGACATTGTGGCCCCTTATGTCAGCTACGCTACTTCATTTACCCCAAATAGTGGTACTGATGTAAATAGCAATCCGTTCAAACCTGAAGAAGGGAAACAGGTTGAAGTCGGAATGAAAATACAAAGCCCTGATCAACGAGTTCAAGGCGCTATCGCTTGGTATGATTTAAAACGCCAAAATGTTTTAGTCACTGATACCTTAAATAGTGGCTATAAAGCTCAACGTGGTGAGCAGTTAACAAGTGGTATTGAAACTGAACTCAGTGCAGAAATTTTAGAAGGCTTAAAATTAACTGCTGCATATACCTACACAATTGATGCAGAAATTAGTAAAGATGACAATGTCGCCAATGTTGGCAAAGCTCTCGATAATATTCCTGAGCATGCGTATAGCATGTCAGCACGCTATAAATTTGACCCTGCATCAAAACTTGGTTGGTATGTTGGCGGTGGATTCCGTGGTGAAACATATAAAACTGTTGATGGCTTAGATGTTCATATTCCAGGATACACAGTCTTTGACACGGAAGCGGGCTACGATGCAGGACATTGGGGTGCTCAACTTGCGATCCGTAATCTATTCGATAAAGATTACTATGCAAGTGCCTTAAACGAAAATATGGTGACTTTAGGTAATCCACGTCAAATTAACTTTACCGTAAAATTTAACTATTAAAATTGCGTATAAAAAAACGCACTCCAATTGAGTGCGTTTTTTATACGAGTTTAGAATTATTTAGAAAAAGTAATGCTGTACCAAAGTAGAGACACCCACAATTAAGAAAATAGCAGCACCGATTTTATGAATGAGCGAGATAGATAAACGTTCAGCCAATTTATTACCAATAAATACAGCTGGTGCATTAGCAATCATCATCCCTAAGGTTGTACCTAACATCACCCAAAAAATGCTGTCGTAACGTGCAGCTAAGGCTACTGTTGCAATTTGGGTTTTATCACCAATTTCAGCTAAGAAAAACAAAATAAAGGTTGCGCCAAAAACACCAAATTTTTGCCATTTATTAATACTTGCTGTTTCATCATCTAGCTCATCCGGAATAAGCATCCAGAACGCCATACCAATGAAACCAGCTGCAAGAACCCATACTAAAATTTCGGGGCTCAGGACGGTCGTAATCCACTGTCCAAGTACAGCAGAAATACCATGATTAATTAGAGTAGCTAAAAGAATCGCAATAAGAATAGGGATTGGCTTACGGAAACGTGCAGACAGTAAAAGGGCCAAAAGTTGTGTTTTATCACCCATTTCAGCGAGGGCAACAATCGAGGTAGAAATCAGAAATTCTTGCATGTCGTTTCTCTGGCTAGCATAAATGCCCATGACCTACCCCTCCTGCTAGCCAAATATCTGCAGAGTGGTAAATCAAAGGTCTTGCCAACTCGGAAACGATGAGACGTTTAAGCTATGATGACCATGTTCTGTTGAACAATTATGTTGATCATCACCTATTCATGTAGAAATGAATAGCGGCTACTCCCCAATGAAGTATGCGTTTATTATATTCGAGTAGTTCTCTTTTTCAAACATTCAGGCAAAAAATTTTATCCACGTCCAAACCAACAATCGTCCTAAACCCAATAGTAAAGCTAAACAAATACTTAAGTTAATAAATCCAAAATGATTAATGCCAGTTACGTGCTGAGACTGAAATTCAAATGGCAAAATAAGCATTGCTACAAATACTTCCAAGCCCATTGCAACGTAAGTCATCCATTCCCAAGGAAAGTGTAAAATACTCACCCACAGCCCCATTAATAAAAATACAATCAATAGGATGGGCACCATAACCTTTAAAAATCCTACCATTTATTATTTCTCCTTTACCTAAAACGAGAAATTTCTCCGCTCTCGACACTTCATTTTTCGTCTTTAGATTAACTTAAAACCAATTAAATTAAATATCAAAATAAAACCCCGCCGAAGCGAGGTTTTAATGATTCATTTAAAAATATTAGATTAATAAAGTACGAATATCTTTAAGAAGTTTCGTAAGCTTATTAGTAAAGCGAGCCGCATCTGCACCATTAATTACACGGTGGTCATAAGATAATGACAACGGCAACATTAAGCGTGGATCAAAGTCCTTACCATTCCAAACCGGTTGCATCGTTGCAGGTGAAATACCCAAAATCGCAACTTGCGGCCAGTTCACTAGTGGTGTAAATGCTGTACCACCAATTGCGCCCAAACTCGAAATGGTGAAATTCGCACCTTGCAAGTCTTTCGGTGTTAATTTCTTATCACGTGCTTTTTGACCCAACATACCCAATTCAACTGCAATTTGCTTAATTGATTTTTGATCTGGGTTACGAAGTACTGGCACAGTTAAACCATCAGGTGTTGCTACCGCAATTCCCATATGGATTTCATTACGCAAGAGCACTGATTTACCGTCATCAGATAGATGGCCTGCGAACTCACGCTCTTCTTTCAACAAATGCGCAACCGCTTTGATAATGAATGCCATAATCGTCAGGCTGATACCTTCTTTTTTGAAGTTGCCTTTTAGCTCATTACGCCAATCTTCTAACTCAGTAATATCAGCAAGGTCAAACTGAGTTACCTGTGGAATAAAGTTGTTCAACGACAATTGCGGAATTGATACTTGCTGCAAACGCGTCAGTACTTTTTCTTCCACACCACCAAACGCAGTAAAGTCAGGAAGCTTTGGCAAACCCGAAACCGCTGGTGCAGCCGTAGCAACTGGTGCAGCTTGCGGTGCAGTTAAACGAGTCTTCACATACGCAAAGATATCTTCTTTAACAACACGGCCATGTTCACCAGAAGTTTTAACTTGTGACAAAATCACACCAAGTTCACGAGCAAGCTTACGTACAGCAGGACCTGCATATACTTTAGCGTTTTCGGCTTCTTGCTCTTTGGTTAACTTGTCACTGCCAATCGCCGCTGGAGCAGATACAGCCTGAGTCGGAGCAGGAGCTGCCACTTTAGGTACTGCTGCCTGTGGAGCTGAAGCTACTTCTGCTTTTGCCGCTGGTGCCGCAGCAGGTGCTTGGCCTTCAGCTTCAATTGTTGCAAGTAATATACCTTGTGAAACCTGTTGGCCTGCTTGCAAGTGAATCGCTTTCACCACACCCGCAACAGTACTTGGAACTTCAACAGTCGCTTTATCTGACTCAACAACAACAAGGCTTTGGTCTACATCAACTTTATCGCCAACTTGTACCAAGATTTCAGCAACAACTGCTTTATCTACGCCCAAATCAGGAACGTTAATATCAACTGGTCCAGATTGAGTAGCAGCCGCAGCTACAGTTTCTTGTTGAACTGGTGCAGGCGCTGCTGCTGGAGCTGCTGTAGAAGCAGGAGCTTCAACTGGCGCACTTGATACAGATGTTGTTTTCACTTTAATGAGCACAACACCTTCTTTAACTGTATCGCCTTCTTTAACTTGAATGCTTTCTACAGTACCCGCAACACTGCTTGGTACTTCTACAGTTGCTTTGTCAGACTCAACCACAACGATGCTTTGTTCAACATCGATTTGCTCACCAACTTTTACTAAAATTTCACCAACTAGTGCTTTTTCAACACCAATATCAGGAACTTGAACTTCAACCACTTGACTAGTAGTTGCCGCTGCTGGTTGAGCAGTAGTTGAAGGCTGTTGTGCCGGTGCTGTTGCTTGTTCAGCTGCTGGTGCAGCTTTTGGAGCCTCTTCTGCTTGAGCTGTAGGTGCAGCCCCCTCAGCTTCAAGTTCAAGCAATACCGTACCTTCAGTTACGCTATCACCTTCTTTGATTAAGATGCTTTTTACCACACCTGTTGAAGTGCTAGGCACTTCAACAGAGGCTTTATCTGACTCAAGCAAAACAAGGCTGTCATTTTCAGCAATGCTATCGCCAACTTTTACCAAAATTTCAGCAACAACTGCTTTATCTACACCAATATCAGGGGTCTTAATTTGCATGCTTAGTTCCCCTCACCTGTTTGCGTTTCATTATATTCAGCAACTGCCTGAACTTCTGGATGCGCTTGAGGAGCCCATGCCACTGGACGGTCAGTATCTAACTCAAAGTTAGAAATTGCGTCTTTAACCAAACGTGCATCTACTTCACCTTCGTCAGCTAACTTTTTCAAAGTAGCAACAACGATATGTGCAGCATCAACACCAAAGAAACTACGTAAGTTAGCACGTGTATCTGAACGACCGTATCCATCTGTACCCAATGCAACAAATGGACGACCATCTGGAAGATAAGCACGGATTTGTTCGCTATAAGCACGCATATGGTCTGTTGCTGAAACAACGATACCTTCTGTACCACGTAACTGTTTAGATACCCATGATTCTTTCACTTCTTCAGAAAGCGGGTGTAAACGGTTGTATTCTTCACATGCCATACCATCACGTGACAACTCATTGAAGCTTGTTACACTCCAAACGTTTGAATGGATTTGGTATTCATCACGTAAGATTTTCGCAGCCTTGATCACTTCACGAAGAATTACACCTGAACCAAGTAATTGGACAGTTGCTTTTTCATCTTTTTCGAACAAGTACATACCACGTTTAATGCCTTCCTCAGCACCTTCAGGCATTGCAGGATGCTCGTAGTTTTCGTTCATTACAGTTAAGTAGTAGAACACACGCTCTTGGTTCACATACATACGTTGTAAACCATCATGTACGATTACAGCTAATTCATAACCAAAACATGGATCATAAGATACACAGTTTGGAATAGTGTTCGCCAAGATATGTGAATGACCATCTTGGTGCTGTAAACCTTCACCGTTCAACGTTGTACGACCAGCAGTTGCACCTAACAAGAAACCTTGAGCTTGCGCATCACCAGCTGCCCATGCAATGTCACCAATACGTTGGAAACCGAACATTGAGTAGTACATATACATTGGAATCATTGGCAAGTTATTGGTTGAATAACTTGTTGCCAACGCAGCCCATGCACTCATCGCACCAGCTTCGTTAATCCCTTCTTGTAGCATGTGACCGTCACTTGCTTCACGGTAATGCATTAACTGTTCTTGGTCTTCTGGGGTATATTTTTGACCGTGAGCGGCATAAATACCGAGCTGACGGAACATACCTTCTAGACCAAAAGTACGTGCTTCATCTGGAACGATTGGTACTACGCGGTCTTTAATCGCTTTTTCTTTGAGTAAAGAAGCAATTAAACGAACCATCACCATAGTGGTAGATTGCTCTTTACCACCTGAACCATTTAATACAGCATCAAATACAGATAATTCAGGAATAGCTAAAGTTTCACTCTCTTTACGACGTGCAGGTAGGTAGCCACCTAAAGCTTCACGACGCGCCTTCATATACTTCATTTCTGGAGAGTTTTCACTTGGGCGGTAGAATGGAAGCTCTTCTAACTTATCGTCTGTAAATGGAAGATTGAAACGGTCACGTACATATTTCAAAGAGTCGATCTGCATTTTTTTGATTTGGTGAGTTTTGTTCACCGCTTCAATTTCTTCAGACAAACCATAACCTTTAACAGTTTTCGCAAGAATAACTGTTGGTTGACCTTTGGCTTTCATTGCTTCTGCATATGCAGCAAACACTTTGTAAGGGTCATGACCACCACGGTTGAGATTATCGATGTCTTCATCGCTTAAATCTTTCACAAGTTCCGCAGCTTCTGGGTACTTGCCAAAGAATTTCTCACGCGTGTATGCACCACCTTTCACTTGATAGCGTTGGTATTCACCATCAACTGTTTCTTCCATTACCGCTTTTAAAGCGCCTGTGCTGTCTTTTGCAAGAAGTGGGTCCCAATGACGGCCCCATACCACTTTAATTACACGCCAGCCCGCACCACGGAATAAAGATTCTAGTTCTTGAATGATTTTACCGTTACCACGTACAGGACCATCTAAACGCTGTAAGTTACAGTTAACAACCCAGATAAGGTTATCAAGCTTTTCACGACCAGCAAGTGAAATAGCACCAGTACTTTCTGGCTCATCCATCTCACCATCGCCAAGATAAGCCCAAACTTTACGGTCTTCTTCTTTAATCAAGCCACGGTTCATCAAATATTTTTGAATATGTGCTTGATAAATCGACATGATTGGACCAAGACCCATTGATACGGTTGGGAATTGCCAATAGTCAGGCATTAAATATGGATGCGGATAGCTTGGTAAACCGTTACCGCCAACTTCACGGCGGAAATTACTTAACTGTTCTTCAGTTAAACGTCCTTCAAGGAATGAACGTGCATAAATACCAGGAGCACAGTGTCCTTGGTAATAAATCATATCTCCGCCAAAGCTATTGCTATTTGCGCGGAAGAAATGGTTAAAACCTACGTCATATAATGTTGCACTTGATGCGAAACTCGCTAAGTGTCCACCTAAATCATCACCTGTTTTGTTCGCACGAAGTACCATTGCTAAGGCATTCCAACGAATCAATGCACGAATACGGCGTTCCATATCTTGGTCGCCTGGCATTGCAGGTTGTTCTTCAACAGAAATTGTATTTAAGTAAGGTGTATTGAGACGTTGAATTGGAACATGCTTAGCAATTGCTTGTTGGTAAAGTTTTTCCAACAAGAATGCCGCTCGTTCAGTTCCCATATGTTGTAAAACTGAATCGAATGCATCTTGCCATTCTTGGGTTTCTTGTGCGTCGGAGTCACCGTAAAACGCCATAATTCACCTGTTCCTTGTTCTCTAATCTACTTTGTATTTTTACCACGTTTTGCCCCTTTCAAGTTATTGCCTCGGGTGAATGTGAGGGGGACCTATTATTTTCTGAATGAATAGTCATTGACCGAGCAGTAAACAAAATAACAAAAAAACGCCAATAATGGCGTTTTTTTATACAATCTTTACGTTAAAAAAGGTTTAGCTTAATTTTAGATTCATAAATTCAATAACCTCACCTTTTTAATTATGCTTTTATGGAAGCATTGCCAAGTAAGTAGTTGGATTCTTACGTTGACCATCTTTTACTACTTCATAGTGTAAATGTGGACCTGTACAACGACCGGTACAGCCTACATTAGCAATATGTTCACCTGCAGACACTTGATCACCTACACGCACCATTAGACGTGAAGCATGCGCATAACGCGTTAAATAACCATTGCCATGGTTAATTTCAACATATTGACCATAGCCAGTGCCCCAGCCAGATTTAGTTACAATACCTGGACCTGTAGCATAAATTGGTGTGCCACTCGGAGCCGCCATATCCAAACCACCATGGTGTTCTGCGCGACCACCCATGGTGCGACCACCAAAGTTCGAAGAAACTCGTACTGTATCAGGAAGAGGATGAGAAACTAACCAAGAGTAAGGATTTGAAGAAGAGGTTTTAAATGAATTTTTTGCCGTCGTACTACCGTACTTCTTTGCGAGCGACTCATTGTTGAGTTCAACTGTTTTTTGGCGTAGGGTAACTGAAACTTTCGCACTCGCCGGAAGATCTAAATCATCGGGATGAGTATATGAACCTTGAGATAATGTTTTTGATAGTTGTTCCAATCGATCTGAGTCAGTAGATTGGTTAATTGTTTGATAATCTGCAAAAGCAACTGATGCTGCCGAAGCGGCAAGTGAAAACGCTAATAAAATACGACGCGTGTGCATAAAAACCTCTTGAAACTGTTCTTACTCAAGTTCCTTATGATCTCTTCCTTGATATCGATTGAAATGAACGCTTAAGATTAAGACAAGAATCTATCCGAGAATGACCATGTCCAAACCCGATAACGTTTTTCAACAAACCGGAAAACACATAAAAACAGGAAACCTTACGTTTCTAACAACGCAAGTCGCGCAATGGCAAAGACTTACGAAAATTATCCAACCCTTATTGCCCCAACCGGAACAATGGCAGGTCGTGTGTTATCAAAATGGTTCTTTAATCATTACTGGTGAAAATCAAGCGATGATTAGTCAACTCAGTTACTTACAGAACCAATATGTATCTAAATTATCTCAGCTTGAAGGGTTAAAAGATTTACAAAGAATTCAGGTTCGATTGAGAAATAAAAATAATCCTAACGCACCCTCATCTGAGCCATCCAAACCCATCCCTCCGGAAACACAAGAAATGTTACGTAGTGCAGCCGACTTCGTGAGCGACCCTAAGCTTAGCCAAGCTTTACTACGTTTGGCAAGCAATAAAAAATGATGAGTTTTCTATTTCTTAATTAGAATGGTTCTTATTATGTGATAAAAGTCACACTTTTTTATGTTACATTATAACATAGCCAAGTAAAGACAATGACTTATGTCACGCTGACATATGGAATTGGACACTGATTCTCGTCATCAAATGTTACAATTTCATAATTACTTGGATCACTTTGAACATTGCGTAACAATTGATTATTTAAAGCATGTCCTGATTTATAGCCATCAAACTTAGCAATAATTTGATGACCAAGCAGATACAAATCACCTACTGCATCTAAAATTTTATGTCTAACAAATTCATCAGCAAAACGTAGACCTTCTTCGTTAACAACACCTGTATCATCTACACCAATTGCATTATCTAAACTTGCACCTAGCGCTAAATTATTTGCTTTTAGATAATCGAGATCTTTCATAAACCCAAAAGTACGCGCTTCACTCACTTCATACACAAACGTTTCAGTTGAAAAATCAATCGTTGCAGACTGATATTCCTTAGCAAATGCAGGATGGTCAAAATCAATCGTGAAATTTAATTGAAAACCATTGTGTGGGCTAAAAATTGCTTTTTTATCATCGATCAATGCTTCAACTGGTTTTAATATTTTTATAAATTTTTTCGGTGCATCAAGTTCACGTAATCCACCTTGCATTAAGAGGTAAATAAATGGACCAGCACTTCCATCCATAATTGGAACTTCGGACGCAGATACTTCCACAATCAGGTTATCAATTCCTAAACCTGCAATTGCGCTCATCACATGCTCAATCGTTCCAACTTTTATATCTCCAGTGACTAAGTTGGAACACATAAAAGCTTCTTGGATCAATAATGCATTGGCAGGGATATCGACTGGCGGATCCAAATCGATACGGCGAAATACAATACCTCCATCCACGCTATGTGGAATGAAATTGATCATCACTTTTTGACCGCTATGAAGACCGATTCCACTCGCTTTTACCACACGATTGAGAGTACGCTGTTTCACCATGCTTTGTAACTTCTTATTTAAAACCGCTATACGTTAGCATATTTAGTCATTGATCAAAAATAAAAAAGGCAGTGATTAAACACTGCCTTTAATTAAATCTAACGATAATTTACTTACGTTGCTGATTTTTCAAGTAATCTTGAATACTCATCGGCGAAGAGCGTGGTGTTGAACTTGGCGCATTATTCACGTCATTTTCAGCATTTTGGCGTTTATTAATTGCCGGAACATCATCTTCATCTACAGATTGTGCAGATTGAGTTGATGCATGACTTACCGCATTACGTTTTCTCGGTTCAGCATCTGATGCATTACGAGTCAAACCAGTTGCAATCACTGTTACGCGTAATTCATCACGTGCATCTGGATCAAAGACTGTACCATAGAAGATTTCGCCTTCATCAAGGTCAACAATCTGGTTCACGACATCAGTAATGATTTCAGTTTCGCGTAAAGTAATATCATCACCGCCAGTAATGTTAATCAACACGCCTTTAGCATTAATAATATTTACGTTATCAAGCAATGGACTACGGATCGCCTGTTCAGCAGCTTGACGTGCACGATCTTCACCACGGCCTAAACCTGCACCCATCATTGCGTAACCGCGTGTACTCATTGCTGTTTTCAAATCGGCGAAGTCTAGGTTAATGTGACCACGATTTACAACCAGATCAAAGATACTGCGTACAGCATTTAACAATACATCGTCAGCTTTTTTATAAGCATCTTTCATTGAAATATCACCATATACGCTGAGTAAGCGCTGGTTAGGGATAATAATCAATGAATCAACATGTGCTTCAAGTGCTTCAATACCACGTTCAGCAGACTTTAAACGGCGGCGACCTTCAAAGTTAAATGGTGTTGTAACTACACCGACAGTCAAAATACCCATTTCTTTGGCCACTTCAGCCACGACAGGCGCAGCACCAGTGCCCGTACCACCACCCATACCAGCGGTAACGAAAACCATATCAGTACCTTCAAGGTGCTGACGAATGATTTCACGGCTTTCTTCTGCTGCAACTTGCCCTACTTCAGGGTTAGCACCAGCACCTAAACCACGTGTACTTTGCTCGCCTAACTGAATTTTGAAAGGTGCATTCATACAGTCCAGTGCTTGTTTGTCTGTATTGGCACAAACGAATTTAACACCTTGAATATCAGACTGCACCATATGTTGAACGGCATTACCGCCACCACCACCTACACCAAATACAGTGAAACGGGCTTGACCGTTGCCATCGTTTAGTTCATCTTCTATAAATTCAAATGAGGCCATGACCTTTAGGGTTCCTAATACATTATGGCAGTCACTTCAGCCCGTATACTGCCTTGATTTTCAAAAATAACTAATTTTAAGAATGCTGTGCAATACCAACCTTGTCAAGTACAGCGGTTTTCTCTTACAACTTCCTAACAATTCTACCAATAAATACATACATCCTAAAAAATGGCTTTTAACTTGCTATTAAACGCATTCCAGCCATTTACCATTCGTTCCCATACCGAACGGTCATTTGCCTCTTCAGGCTCTTCAACAGCATCTTGCAACTCACTTTGGCTAAACATGAGCAAACCAGCTGCTGTTGCATACATAGAACGACGTAAAGCTGCTTGATGTTGATCATCAGCATAAACTTGTAATGGCGGATTACCCAAATGTGCAGATACGCCCAACATACGACGAGCCAAACTCACCATACCTTCTATTTGACAAGCATCCCCTGTCAATACTACACCATGGTATAAACCATGAATTGCACCGCTTTGTTCGAGTTCATCGCGAATCTGGCTAAAGATTTCTTCATAGCGTGCAATAATAATTTCTGATAACTCAATCCGACTAATGGTTTGAGGGCCATCAATTCCTTCTACTTGAATCATGTGATCTGGCTTAACAGCACTTAAATCGACACAACCATGTAAAATTTTAATTCGTTCAGCTTCTTCTGTCGTGGTTTGTAATACAGCGGCAATATCACGAGTGACGTGCTCACCACCACGCTGCAATGTACGCGCTAAAGCTAAACGCCCATCCAGATAAACAGCAAGATTGGTGATGCCTGCTCCAATATCAACAAGACAAACACCATATTCTTTTTCATCTTTAAGCAAGCTTGCCTCAGCTGTTGCAAGACAAGACACAACCATTTTTTCAACCCCGATATTTGCACCTTTCATGGCACGATCAAGGTTTTGCATAGTTGCTATCGGCATCATCATGAGCTGATAATGTCCTGTCATACTATGGGCAGTCATATTAATTGGATTCTGCACCCATTCAGCAGAATCACCCAATTCAAAGCCTAACGGTACTGCACTTGCTAAATAGTAATCAGAAGTCACATGACTTGCTTTTGCCAATTCTAACGCGCGCACGACTTCATTTGTTGTAATAACATGTGCTGGATTAGCTACTGGCGTGCGACCAGAGGCATAAAAACTTTGCAATTCGGTACTCGGAATCGATACCCATGCGCTATGAATGCGACATTCGGCCATATTTTCCGCTTCAGCAACAGCATTTTTAATCGCAGCGATGACTTTATCGAGGCTTACAATTTTTCCTTTATTCATGCCTCGATTGCGAGCAGTTGCCATACCGATAACTTGAATGTTATCCGGCGCATGAATTTTTCCAATCAAAACTGAAACTTTATGCGTCCCAATGTCAATCGCAACAACTGAGGGAACAGCTTCACTCATCACTCATACCATTTCTTTGTTGTTTAATACCAGGCAAATTGCCTATTTTAAAGCCACGTATTATGGCTTTGCTTTTGTTCCACCTGCAATGCTTGTGTCATCAATCGTTACAACAAACTGACCATTCACAATTTTAGGTGGTGTTGCGTTCTTCCATTGAATAGATAATCCATTACGATATCGTAAATCAATGGCTGAGATTTTCGACCACACTGGTTTTAAGTCAGATTGTGCCAGATGACTTAAACGTTGCAACTTATTCATTGTTTGATCTTGGTCAACAATAATGCGTAAACCAGAGTCAAACTGCATAAACCAAGTCATTCGCTCAGTCAGATATAACTCTTTTAAGCGTAAATTGACAGGATGGAATAATTGATTAATTTCATTATAACGTCGCATCATCATTTTTGACTGACTTACCGGCCCATGAAGCAATGGAAGTTCAGGATGAATTGTCGGTTCAGCCTCACTAAATACATCGCCCCCATCGCTTAATAAGCGACCTGTTCCCCAACGGGCGATAGCATGTCGAGGCATGACACGAACACGAATGCCATTGGGCCAAGCACGAGATACGACAACTCGGTCTACCCATGAAATTTCTAATGTTTTATCACGAATCTGTTCTAAATCAGATGTGAAATAATTCGCTTTTATAATTGGAGCAACATGTTGCATCACTTGTTGTGTTTCAACTGAAGAGGTTGACCCCACAACTTCTAGTTTTGCAACTGTTGCATCTGTAATAACTTTGTATAACCCATAAATTCCGACTGCCAGCACCACAAAAGCAATAACCAACAGCACCCATCCACCCGCATTTGCAAGCTTCTGCTTACGTGTAGGTGGTTTATCATGAATAGAGGTGATGGCCGCACGTTTACGGCGCATGGAAGCCGGAAGTTGTGCCATATTTAAGCCGTACCTTCCAATGTTTGCTCAAGAATGGCAACACACAATTCATCAAAACTATAGCCAACAGCTTTTGCAGCTTTTGGAACTAATGAGTGGCTAGTCATACCAGGCACAGTGTTTACTTCTAAAAGCCAGAAATTTCCTTGCTCATCCTGCATCGCATCGATACGGCCCCAGCCTTCTGCACCAACTGCCTGAAAAGCACGTAAACACAATGCTTGTAAGTTTTTCTCTTCGGTCTCACTTAGACCACAAGGAATGCCGTACTCAACATCATTACGTTGATATTTCGCTTCATAGTCATAGAAAGCAACATCTGCTGGTGGTTGTAAACGAATAACAGGCAAAGGCTGTCCATTTAGGAATGAAATTGTGAACTCACGACCAGTGATCCATTTTTCTGCCATAACCACCGCATCGTGCTGAGTCGCCTTTTCAATTGCAGCAGCAAAGTCTTCTGGTTTCTCAACCTTACTCATGCCGACACTTGAGCCTTCATGTACAGGTTTGATAATGACAGGTAAGCCTAGCTCAGCAATCACCGCATCTAAATCTGTTTCTTTAGTAATTATGCGATATGGCGCTGTAGGTAAATCACTACCTTGCCAGATTTGCTTAGTTTTTACTTTGTCCATGCCAATTGCAGAACCCTGAACCCCTGTTCCGGTATAAGGTAGGTTTAACCATTCAAGTACACCTTGAATCTGGCCATCTTCACCACCGCGACCATGCAATACAATAAATGCACGATCATAATTTACAAGTTCAGTCACACTGCGGTCTTGCGGATCAAATGCTTCAGCCTGCACACCTGAACGTAACAAAGCGTCCAAAACTGCCTGACCACTATCCAAAGACACAGCACGCTCAGCCGATTTCCCACCAAACAGCACGGCAACTTTGCCGAATTTTGTAGCATTTGACACGTTTAAATCCTTAACCCGATAATTCAATACTTTTTGTTTATTTCACATACAAATGGTGTTGTGCAAGTTCTACTGAAATCGCTCCCACGTTACCCGCACCTTGCGTTAATAACAAGTCATTTGGTTGTAACACATTTTTCATGATGTTTTGCAAATTACCTTCAACCGGATCGACCAAAATCGGTTCCACTTGTCCGCGTAAACGAATACTACGCGCCAAAGTACGGCTGTCTGCACCCACAATAGGCTTTTCACCGGCAGAGTAAACTTCCAACAATAATAATTGATCGACTTGAGAGAGCACTTCAATGAAGTCATCAAAACAATCGCGAGTACGAGAGTAACGGTGTGGCTGGAACAACATAACCAAACGACGGTCCGGATGGCTTTGGCGAGCAGCTTTAATGGTTGCTTCTACTTCTTTCGGATGGTGTCCATAGTCATCAACTAACTTAACGTTGCCATCAGCAAGCTCAAATTCACCTTGGACTTGGAAGCGACGGCCTACACCACTAAATCCTTCTAATGCACGGCTAATTGCATCATCAGAAACACCTTCATCTGTCGCAACACCAATTGCTGCCAAGGCATTTAAAATATTATGCATGCCAGGTTGATTAATCGTTAAACGTAATGGTTCACGGCCTTTACGCAACACAGTAAAGTGTGAACGCATACCATCTTGCTCAACATCAATTGCGCGAATGTCATTATCTTCATTAAAACCATAAGTAATGACCGGACGGCCTACGCGCGGCAGAATTTCACGAATGTTCGCGTCATCACCACAAACTACAGCCAAGCCATAAAATGGTAAGTTATGCAGGAACTGTACAAACGTATCTTTTAACTTATCAAAGCTACCTTCATAGGTATCCATATGGTCAGCATCAATATTCGTTACAATCGCTGCCATTGGTTGCAAATAAAGGAAAGATGCATCTGATTCATCGGCTTCAGCCACGATGAAACGGCTTTCACCTAATGCTGCATTTACGCCTGTACTGTTAAGTAAACCACCAATAACATAAGTTGGATCAAGATTTTCTTCCGCCAACATTGTCGTTAAAAGACTGGTAGTTGTCGTTTTACCATGTGTACCTGCTACAGCAATACCATGACGGTAACGCATCAGTTCGCCTAACATCTCTGCGCGGCGTACGATTGGAACACGCTGTTCAATCGCAGCTTTAATTTCCGGATTTTCCGGATCAATTGCTGTAGAGACTACAAGCACATTGGCATTTTTAATATTTTCCGGCTGATGACCAATATAAACCTTGATGCCATTTTTCTCTAATTGTTCTGTAGTTTTAGACGCCTTAATGTCCGAACCGGAAATTTTATAGCCTTGGTTACCCAAAACCTCTGCAATGCCACACATCCCAGCGCCACCGATCCCCACAAAATGAATGTGTTTGATACGGCGCATTTCAGGCACTTTAATCAGTTTTTTTGCTTGGTTCGCAGCTGTTGATGGAGACATAGTAAATCCGATTACATTTTTTGGATAATATCAACCACATGCTGAGTTGCATTTGGTTGGGCATGTTGACGCGCTTTCACTGCCATTTCAGTAAGTAATTGGCGGTTCATCAGCGAAGTGAACAATTCATTTAAAACATCTGGTGTCATGGTCGATTGCTGGCAAATTTTCGCAGCACCGACATCCGCCAGAAATTTGGCATTCGCAGTTTGATGGTCATCAACTGCTATAGGGAGTGGTATAAAAACTGCGGCCACACCTGCTGTTGCAACTTCTGTTACTGTGAGTGCCCCAGCTCGGCAAATAATTAAATCCGCTTCACTATAAGCTTTTGCCATATCTTCAATAAACGGCAAAACGTGTACAGTCAAATTAGCTGGTGCATCTGCATAAAGTGCTTGAGTTGCCTCAACTTGTTGCTGACCACACTGGTGAAAAATATTGAGTGGAACTTGTAACTGTTTTAATGCTGGAGGTAAGCGTTCATTGAGTGCTTTGGCCCCTAAAGACCCGCCCACAATTAAAATATTTAAAGGCTTGCCTGCTTGCTCACGCTCATCATAACGCCATTTTGGGCTTAAAATATCCGTGATTTCACGACGCACAGGGTTTCCTGTGGTTACAACTTTTCCACCAGCAGGAAAGGTATTTGGAAATGCTTCGCACACCACTTTAGCAACACGAGATAACTGTGCATTGGTAAAACCTGCAACTGCATTTTGCTCGTGAATAAGTACAGGAATGCCTAACAAACGTGCAGCTAAACCACCTGGACCAGCTACATAACCGCCAAAGCCTGCAACCGCATCAACTTTAAGCTGTTTCATATAGCGCATTGCACTAAAAGTAGCTTTTAGAATTTTAAAAGGTGCAGCAACTTTACGGACTAATCCATTGCCACGAACACCTTGAATATCAATTTGATATATTGGAATATTTTGATCTTTTAATAACCGATTTTCCATACCTGTTGGCGTGGCTAACCATGAAACCAGACAACCTTGTTGTTGAAGTTGTTTGGCTACGGCGAGGGCTGGGAAAACATGTCCACCTGTACCGGCAGCCATCATCATGACATGTTTGGGTTTGCTTTGCTGTGAATCGGTCACGGTCTAATTCTTCAACTCAAAAAACAATGGAAATTGTCATCTATTTTTGTAGCCGTTTATTTTAATCCTAAAGCTTCATTAACGAAAAGCTAATTTCACTCGTTTATAACAGAAAGATGTGCTTTTTTGAAAATATGCCTACAAAGCTGTGGTGTATTTAGTATTGTTATTTTATTAATTCATATATTTTCAGGTGATTTCCCATAAATATCTCGGAAAACCACCTGAAATAACTTATTAAGCCGTACGACCAGCCTCTAATACATCAAATAGATCATCGGCAATTGATGTGCCAAATTGAGCATCAATTTCACGAATACAGGTTGGGCTAGTGACATTAATTTCAGTGACATAATTACCAATTACATCCAAACCAACAAAAACCAAACCTTTTTCGCGTAAGAAAGGACCGATCTTAGCCGCGATCAGCTTATCGTTTTCAGTAAGCGGACGCGCTTGGCCTAAACCGCCTGCCGCCAAGTTACCGCGCACTTCACCATTTTGTGGAATACGAGCTAGACAGTAAGGAATAGGCTCACCGTTTACCATTAAAATACGCTTATCCCCTTCTACAATTTCAGGAATGTAGCGCTGAGCCATAATTGGACGAGTACCTAGCTCTGTAAGCATTTCTAGGGTAGAACCAATATTTACACCGTCTTGGTATAAACGGAAAATCCCCATACCACCCATACCATCAAGTGGCTTAACAATGACATCGCCATGTTCTTTAATAAATTCACGAATTAAACTTTGTTGCGATGTCACAAGTGTAGGCACTTGCAGCTCTGGGAACTGCGTTGCAAATAGCTTTTCATTGCAATCACGCAATGACTGAGGCTTATTGATAATCCATGAACCTTCGCGTTCAGCTTGCTCAAGCACGTAAGTCGTATAGACAAAATTCATATCAAACGGTGGATCTTTACGCATGAGCACAACATCGTAAGCCGCGATAGATTCTTTTTTCTTTTCGCCTAGCTCATAGTAATGGTTGTAATCTTCGAACACCTTTAACGGTGAAATGAGACCGTAAGCTTTTCCTTGATCGATATATAAATCTTGTTGTAATGCATAACCTAATTCATGTCCACGACGGCTCGCCGCCCACAACATTGCCATGGTTGAATCCTTTTTAAGGTTTACAGTTTCAATCGGATCCATGACGACAAGTACACGCATGCTCAAGCTCTTCTTAAAATTTAAATTAGCATGAGTATAACTGAGATTTTTCACTGGTTTTTCTTAATTTCAGTAAAACCTTATC
>NZ_JABVBF010000052.1 GCF_013344765.1 Acinetobacter lactucae | reverse complement strand
ACAATACAACACCTTTCATTTAAATAATAAATGATTGATTTTAAAAAATTAT
This sequence comes from Acinetobacter lactucae, assembly GCF_013344765.1. Taxonomy (GTDB): domain Bacteria; phylum Pseudomonadota; class Gammaproteobacteria; order Pseudomonadales; family Moraxellaceae; genus Acinetobacter; species Acinetobacter lactucae_A. Next base: position 19,368 of record NZ_JABVBF010000052.1, on the reverse strand, counting down.
ACCGATTTCGTATCAACTTTTGAAACTTGTTATATATCAAGATTTAAGAATAGTTTATCTCTTTTTAGTATTTCTATTTTTTTCATATTAAATTCGTTTTTTATTATTTTTTTAGGATAAAGACTAGCGCTATTCTGCGTTCATGTTTTGAACATTTCATATTTTTTGAGGACTTATCTCATGCGTTTTTCTCAATTAAAAGTCGGGGTTATCGCTGCACTTCTTTCTGTTTCATCATTTGCAGCCCAAGAATTTTTAAACGTTTCTTACGATCCTACTCGTGAGTTATATACGGATTTCAACAAACAGTTCGGTACTTACTGGAAACAACGTACTGGTCAAGATATTGAGTTTAAACAATCACACGGCGGCTCTGGTAAACAGGCTCGTGCAGTTATTGATGGCTTAAATGCAGATGTGGTGACATTAGCACTTGCAGCAGATATTGATGAAATTGCTGAAAAAGCAAAATTACTTCCAACTAACTGGCAGAAAAAACTGCCACAAAACTCAACGCCATATACATCAACGATTGTGTTTTTAGTGCGTAAAGGCAATCCAAAACAAATTAAGGACTGGGCTGATTTAATCAAACCCGGTGTAGAAATTATTACACCAAACCCAAAAACCTCTGGTGGTGCTCGCTGGAACTATCTTGCAGCTTGGGCTTGGGCAAAACATCAACCAGGCGGCAATGATGCGAAAGCACAAGAGTACGTTCGCCAAATTTATAAACACACTAAAGTTCTAGATTCGGGTGCACGCGGTGCAACGACTACTTTTGCTGAGCGTGGTATTGGTGATGTGTTACTGGCTTGGGAAAATGAAGCTCATTTAGCCATTCGTGAACAACCAGGCAAATTTGAAATTATTACCCCATCTCTTTCAATCTTAGCTGAACCTCCAGTTGCAATTGTAGAGAAAAATGCAGCTAAAAAAGGCAACTTAACCATTGCTAAAGGTTATCTCAACTATTTGTACTCACCTGCTGGCCAAGAAATTGCAGCGCGTAACTTCTACCGTCCTCGCAATGCAGCTGTACTCAAAAAATACAGCAATGTATTTAAGCCATTGAAACTAGTAACCATTGATAAAGAATTTGGTGGTTGGACAAAAGTACAAAAACAACACTTCGATAATGGTGGTGTTTTCGATCAAATCGTGAAAATCAATAGTGCAGAGAAGTAATTCTTTGTACTAAAGGTAAGGAGAACAGACATGATTCACACTGTAATTGTTCCGGGTGTAGGTGGCAGTGAACATCAACATTGGCAATCTTGGTTGCAGCGTCAACTCGTGTCTAGTTCTCGTGTTGAGCAAAAAAACTGGGATAGACCTGTACTAAACGAATGGATTGAGCAATTTGTTAATACAGTTCAAGCAGCTCAAGCCCCTGTTCAAATTGTTGCGCATAGTTTTGGATGCTTAACGAGTGTTGCTGCTTTAGCTGAGTATCCAGAATTAAAAAGCCAAGTTAAGAAACTTATTTTAGTCGCTCCAGCAAATCCAGCACGCTTTGGGGAAGCAGGGTTTGCTCGTCATAGCTTAACTGACTACAAAGCTTATTTTCATCAATTAAAAATTGATGTTCCTGCAACGCTGCTCATTAGTGAAAATGATCCGTGGCTTGGCCTTTTTGATGCTTTACAACTTGCAAAAGCATGGAAGTTAAATCCAATTAATCTTGGTGAAGTGGGCCATATTAATGTTGCCTCAGGTTTTGGACCATTTCCAGATTTACTGAATTATTTAATTCCAGAAGATTCGATGTGTAGTCACTCATCTATCGACCCGGTAAAAACACATTTCTCTTTGAAATTTGCTTAATACCAATCTTTATACCGCACCGTTTATCTTTATTTATTCGCTTACTGGTTTCAGCAGGCTTTTCTCTTTGAGGAAATATCATGTCGCAGCGATCCCGAGTGCTGCCTGGGTTTGGTCTATCTTTGGGCTTCACCCTCGCCTATGTGTCTTTTATTGTGCTTATTCCATTAGCCGCAGTCTTTATCAAATCATTTGGAATCGGATGGGACGGATTATGGGAAATTTTAACGTCTGAGCGTATTTTAAAATCGCTTCAACTTAGCTTTAGTTCAGCTTTAATCGCAGCGTCTATTAATGTTGTATTTGGCCTACTTTTGGCTTGGTGTCTTGTTCGTTACAACTTCCCAGGAAAACGTCTGGTTGATGCTCTAGTTGACTTACCTTTTGCTCTACCAACCGCAGTTGCAGGTATTGCTCTTACTTCGCTCTATGCACCTACTGGCTGGATCGGTCAATATCTGGAACCACTTGGTATTCAGGTTGCCTATACGCCTATCGGGATTACATTAGCATTGGTGTTTATTGGTATTCCATTTATTGTAAGAACAGTTCAACCAGTACTCAGTGATATCGAAACTGAACTTGAGGAAGCTGCTTCGGCACTCGGCGCAAATCGCTGGCAAACCATTACTAAAATTATTTTACCAATCTTACTACCTGCTCTATTTACAGGCTTTGCTTTGGCATTTGCCCGCGGCGTGGGTGAATATGGTTCTGTTATTTTCATTGCCGGCAATCAACCATTTAAAACAGAAATTGCCCCACTGATGATCATTTCTCGTCTTGAGGAATATGACTATGCAGGTGCAACCACCATTGCTGCTGTGATGTTGGTTCTCTCTTTCATTATTTTATTTGCCATTAATTTACTTCAAGTCTGGGCAAACCGTCGTACGGGGAGAAATATCACATGAACCTACATACCGACAGCAATGCACTTGCCTTAAAGTTGCAATCTCGTGATGCGACACGTGAACCGACTTGGGTACGTTATACCCTCATTACCATTGCACTGATTTTCTTTCTCAGTTGCCTGATGCTGCCGCTTATTCTGGTTTTTGTAGAAGCATTTAAACAGGGACTTGAAGTCTATGTTCAGGCTTTGATTGATCCAGATACATTATCAGCAGTGAAATTAACATTACTCACTGCAGCGATTGCTGTACCAATTAACGTGATATTTGGTGTTGCCGCAGCTTGGGCCGTTTCAAAGTTTCAGTTTAAAGGAAAAGCTATTTTAACCACCATTATTGATATGCCTTTTTCGGTTTCACCCGTTATTGCAGGTTTAATGATTGTACTTATTTTTGGTGCACAAGGCTGGTTCGGCGGCTGGTTAATGGATCATGACATCAAGATTTTATATGCCGTACCCGCAATTGTTTTGGCCACTATATTTATTACAGTTCCATTTGTGGCACGTGAGTTGATTCCCCTTATGGAAGCTCAAGGAACTGAAGAAGAAGAAGCAGCGATTGTACTCGGTGCTTCAGGCTGGCAAACCTTTTGGAAAGTCACTCTACCTAATATTAAATGGGGTCTGATTTACGGCGTAATTTTGTGTAATGCCCGAGCAATGGGCGAGTTTGGCGCAGTATCAGTGGTTTCTGGCCACATCCGTGGTGAGACTAATACCCTGCCACTTCATGTCGAAATTTTATATAACGAGTACACCTTTAGCGCAGCCTTTGCCGTGTCCTCACTGCTTGCCTTCTTAGCTCTTTTAACACTGATTTTAAAAACTTGGTTAGAGCTACATCAAGATAAACCAGAACCGCATTCAACTGATTCGTAAGGAATGAAATCATGAGTATTCAAGTTAAAAATATTGAAAAACACTTTGGTGCATTCCATGCGCTTAAGAATATTTCCCTAGACTTTCCGGAAGGTGAACTGGTTGCACTACTTGGCCCATCTGGTTGTGGTAAAACAACCCTCCTTCGAATTATTGCAGGACTAGAGTCAGCTGATGGCGGTCAAGTGCTACTTGAAGGTGAAGATGCAACCAATGTACATGTGCGTGAGCGTCAGGTTGGCTTTGTATTTCAGCACTATGCTTTATTCCGTCACATGACCGTATTTGACAATATTGCCTTTGGGTTACGTGTTCGTCCTCGAGCAACACGTCCTTCAGAAGCTGAAATTAAAAAACGTGTTACTCGTTTACTTGATCTAGTTCAACTAGGCTTTTTAGCAGACCGCTACCCTGCTCAGCTTTCTGGCGGACAACGTCAGCGTATTGCTTTAGCACGTGCTTTGGCAGTAGAACCGCGTGTGTTATTACTGGATGAGCCATTTGGTGCCCTAGATGCCAAAGTCCGCAAAGAATTACGTCGCTGGTTACGCAACTTACATGATGAATTGCATATCACTTCAATTTTCGTAACTCACGATCAGGAAGAAGCACTTGAAGTAGCAGATCAAATTATTGTCATGAATAAAGGTAATGTTGAGCAGATCGGCTCACCTCGTGAAGTTTATGAAAAACCTGCAACGCCATTTGTGTTTGATTTCTTAGGTCAGGCAAATCGATTTGAAGGTGAACATACGGAAGGTATTATCCGTATCGGCAATGACCGTATTCAATTACCGACTTCAGTTGAAGCACCTCAAGGAAAAGTGATTGCTTTTGCCCGTCCAGATGAGTTACATATTCACTCGCAACCGCAAGCGAATACGATTGAAGCGACGTTTGTACGTGAAATCTGGATTGCCGGAAAAGTAGTGGCCGAATTACAAGACCGTAATGGACGTTTAATTGAAATTGCTCTGAGCAGTGAAGCTGCAAAATTACATGCATTTAAACCAAATCAAACTGTTTGGGTGAGTGCATCTCAATTGCACTTGTTTGCAGACCAAGTTGCTTAAGAAATATATTTGGTGAGGAAATATCTTGCGGATTTTTCTAGACGCTCCTCACCTCTTTTGAGGAAAAGTGTAAATGAACTTTCAACAATTAAGAATTATCCGAGAAACAGTACGCCAAAACTTTAACTTGACGGAAGCATCGGCTGCACTCTACACATCTCAATCGGGTGTAAGTAAACACATTAAAGATTTAGAAGATGAATTAGGTGTCCAACTTTTCGTTCGTAAAGGTAAACGCCTTTTAGGTTTAACTGAACCAGGACAATCACTTCTTAGCATTGTTGAACGTATGTTAGTTGATGCTGAAAATATTAAACGACTTGCTGAAGATTTTAATAAAGTTGACGAAGGAACATTAACGATCGCAACTACACATACTCAAGCGCGTTATGTATTACCTCCGATCGTCAATCAATTTAAGAAATTATTTCCAAAAGTTCATTTGATTTTACAACAGGCTAGTCCTGTCGAAATTTCAGAAATGCTATTACAAGGTGAGGCAGATATTGGAATTGCAACCGAGTCTTTAACGACTGAAGAAAATCTGGCTAGCATTCCTTACTATCAATGGCAACATAGTATTATTACCCCGCAAAATCATCCATTAGTGCAGGCAGAAAAGATTACTCTTGAACTTTTAGCTGAATATCCACTCATTACTTATCATGGTGGTTTTACAGGTCGCTCTAAAATCGATAAGGCTTTTGAAAAAGCTCAACTTGATGCAGATATCGTAATGTCAGCTCTTGATGCAGATGTTATTAAGACTTATGTCGAATTAGGTATGGGAGTTGGAATTGTCAATGATGTGGCCTATGACACAGAGCGTGATCATCGTTTAAAACAAACTAAAACTGATATTTTTGGTGTCAATACGACATGGATTGCAGTTCGTAAGGGCCATCTATTACGCGGTTATGGTTACGAATTTATTTCTTTATGCTCACCTGATGCAGATATTAAAGCGCTTAAAAAAATTGCTTACCCAGACGAATAAAAATTAAAAATAAAAGAGCTAAAAAGCTCTTTTATTTTATTCGATATAAAAAACGAGCCGTAGCTCGTTTTTTCTTTGTGATCTTACCAGTAGAAGTTCACACCAACTTTACCAACTGGTAACCATTTGTACTTATCATCATTACGGATTTCGTTTTCTTCCTTATCTACCGCATCTTGAGCTGATGTTGGGTTACCATTTACAGGAGCAAGGTTATATTGAGTTAACTGAACTTTTGGATTACCAGTGTAGTAAGCACCTACTTCACCAAATACACCCCAGTTCTTATTGATCTTAGGTGCAAAACCAAAGCCTACATAAGGGGCAATATTATTTTCATAATTCATCTTACCTCTTACACCGCCCTCTTGACCAACAACCGCTTGTTGATAGTTCTTACCATCAATTGATAATGTTTCACCATTACCAATACGTTTAGCTAGGTCATAATCATTATCGAGATAAGCAGCACCTGCAGCTACATATAAGCCTTGAGCCCATGGATTAGCACTAGCACCCCAAGGACGAATCTCAGCATTTAAATAGATATTGTTATTATCCATATCTAGGTCATATTTAGTGCCATTTACAGAAACATCATCTGTCCACGAAATGTCACCGCCATTATAACCCAGAGCCAAACCTACATATGGGTTTGCTTGCCATAGTAAAGCACCACCGTAACCAGTTGTACCTACCTCAGCACGCACCCCTACAGGAAGTAATTGTTTTTGATCAAATGCATAACTGTCATGAACAACAGCTTCATCTGCCATAGCAGCGCCAGCTGCGAATAAAGCTGTTGTGGTGACTAATACATGTAATGCTTTCATAGTTTTCTCCTCAAAAAGGCTTTGTTTTTAATTTATTCATCTTGTGACTAAAATCATAATAAAGAGAGCTTAGAGTCTTTTTTATACAAAAAATGATAGATTTCTGTTATTTTTTGATACAAATTGAGTTAAATTTTTATTTTCAAATCATTTTTGTGTAAAAAACACTTGATTATCTAATAAGCTTATTTTGATTTATCTCATTTATATCATCAATTAAACGTAACACGTTTTTTGAAAGATTCTTGTCACAAATTAGTGTAAAATCTTTAAAATTTTTTATGGAAGGAAGATCATGTCTCAGCTTTCTACGATCATTGAGCAAGCATTTGAAGACCGCGCAAATTTTACTGCAGCAGATTGTTCAAGCGAAATTCGCCAAGCTGTTGAAGAAGCAATTGCTGGTTTAGATAACGGTACACTTCGAGTTGCTGAAAAAATCAATGGTGAATGGGTTGTTCATCAATGGTTAAAAAAAGCTGTTTTATTATCATTTAAACTAAATGACAATAAACCAATCGAGTCATGTGATCTTCGTTTCTACGACAAAGTTGAAACTAAATTCTCTGGTTGGACTGAAGAGCAATTTAAAGCTGCAGGTGTTCGTGTTGTTCCTCCTGCTGTAGCACGTCGTGGTAGCTTCCAAGCTAAAAACGTGGTGTTAATGCCATCTTATGTCAACATTGGTGCTTATGTAGATGAAGGCACAATGGTTGATACATGGGCAACTGTTGGTTCGTGTGCTCAAATCGGTAAAAATGTTCACTTGTCTGGTGGTGTAGGTATCGGTGGTGTTTTAGAACCATTACAAGCTAACCCAACCATTATTGAAGACAACTGCTTTATCGGCGCGCGTTCAGAAATCGTTGAAGGCGTTATTGTTGAAGAGGGCTCAGTCATTTCAATGGGCGTTTTCATTGGTCAATCAACTAAAATTTATGACCGCGAAACTGGCGAAATCCATTATGGTCGTGTACCAGCAGGTTCAGTTGTAGTTTCAGGCAGCTTGCCATCTAAATGTGGTACTTACAGCTTATATGCTGCAATTATCGTGAAAAAAGTTGATGCAAAAACACGTGCAAAAACGAGCTTGAACGATTTGTTACGCGCTGACTAATTTGTTATAAATCTCTTGCGGAGCTTTATCGCTCCTCATCTCTACGGTCAACACTGATCGTAGAGATTTTATTTTTTTATATAGTGTGGTATTTCTAGAATGGCTTCCTTACGTTCCTCTGCAATTCCTGTCTCAGACCCTGCGTCCGGTTTACGCATTACCGAGATTTTTTACTCGTTGCAGGGTGAAGCAAATGCCTCTGGCCTACCGACTGTATTTATTCGTCTAACGGGCTGTCCATTACGTTGTAGCTATTGTGATACCACTTATTCTTTTGAAGGTGGTGAACGTTTTTCACTTGAACATATCATTGAAACAGCTACACAATTTCAAACACCTTATATTTGTGTGACTGGTGGTGAACCTCTCGCACAGCCAAACTGTTTGATTTTATTGCAACGTTTATGCGAAGCAGGTTTTGACGTTTCTCTAGAAACCAGCGGCGCTCTTGATGTATCAAAAGTAGATTCTCGTGTTTCTAAAGTTCTTGATTTAAAAACTCCAACTTCTGGTGAAGAACATCGTAATCTCATCAGTAATCTTGACCATTTAACACCACATGACCAAATCAAATTTGTGATTTGCAATCGTGAAGACTATGAATGGTCAAAGCAACAAGTTGAAAAATATCAACTGCACACAAAAGTCAGTACCGTTTGGTTCTCCCCTGCCTTTGCAGTTGAAAAAGGTGCTGTAGGCCTGCCACGTCTAGCACGTGATCTGGCACAGTGGATACTTGATGATAAATTACCTGTTCGTTTCCAACTTCAGTTACATAAACTGCTTTGGAACGATGAATCAGGTCGTTAATCACTCAATAAAATAAATCATTCCGAATATGGAGAAAAATATGCGCTCTCGTGCCATTGTTTTACTTTCAGGCGGCTTAGACTCAACCACTTGCCTAGCTTGGGCACAAGCGCGCTATGAATGTATTGCTATTAGTTTTATGTATGGCCAACGCTCAACCACTGAACTTGATGCTGCAAAAGCATTAGCTCAGCGTTCAGGTGTTGAACATCGTGTAATTAATATTGATCTAGCAAATTTGGGTGGATCTGCACTTACAGATCACAACATTGCCGTACCAGAACAGTTACAAGAAGGTATTCCTGTAACTTATGTACCAGCGCGTAACACTATTTTCCTCTCATATGCTCTAGCAGCAGCCGAAGTATTTAATGCTGAAGCTATTGTTATTGGTATCAATGCCGTTGATTATTCAGGATATCCTGACTGTCGTCCTGAATTTATTGATGCTTTTGCGAATATGGCTCGTTTAGCAACTAAAGCTGGCGTAGAAGGAAAACCACTTAAGTTTGAAACACCCCTGTTACATTTATCCAAAGCGAATATCATACGTTTAGGGATTGAACATGGCGTAGACTATAGTCAAACGGTATCTTGCTACCAAGCAGATGCTCAAGGACGTGCGTGTGGTAAATGTGACAGTTGCCGTTTACGTAAAGAAGGCTTTATCGATGCCGGTGTTACTGACCCAACACGCTATATACCGTAATAAGTAGGTAAAATTTATGAAGTTGTTAAAATCAAATCTTATTCTTTCATCTTTATTCTCAGCAGCTGCACTTATGGCTGGTTCAGCTCAAGCAGCTGAAAACCCAGTTCAAGCGGCATATAAAAGCACTAACGTTAAAGGTGCATTAGTTAACGTTTGTAAAGAACAAACTGCTAAAGGCGGCAAGTTAAGTTCATCTGAAGTTAGCAAATTCTGTAGCTGCCAAGTTGAAGCACAAGGTAAAGTGACTGAAGCACAAAAATGGGAAATCCAAAGCGCAATCAATGCGAAGAAAAGTCCAAGTTCTTTAGGATTTGTACAACAACAAAACCGTGATCTTAAAGCATGTTTCGGTCCTCAGTTAACAAGTAAGCTTGAAAAATTAACAGAAGAAGCTATGAAAGCAGCTCAACAAGCTCCTAAAAAATAAGATTCTAATGTTCCAAATTAAGCCTGCATTTATGCAGGCTTTTTTGTAGCTCTGTTAAAATGACAACACTTTTGACCAATTCATTTGATGTAAACCATGCTAGAACAATGGAAAACTAATGCTAACCATAAAAGGTCTATTGTCTCATTTAGTGGAGGCAAAGACAGTTCTCTAGCACTCTACCATGCAATGCAGACTGGTGAAGTGATTGGATTAATCGTTATGCTAGAAGAACAAGGCCAACGCTCTCGTTCACATGCTATGCCTCTTGATATTATTCAAGCACAAGCTAAAGCAATCGGCTTACCCGTATTTATGGCTTCATCAAGCTGGAATGACTATGAAGCTAAATTTATTGAGTTACTCACTCAGGCAAAGCAACAAGGAGCCGAGGTACTAGTTACAGGTGATCTTGATATGCCTCAACATGGCTGTTGGCATGATCTAATAACGCAACAAGTGGGACTTCAGTTAGGAATGCCTCTTTGGCTACGTCCACATCGTGAAGTTGTTGAGGAATTCATTACTCTTGGATTTCAAAGTGTCATTGTCACTGTGAATCTAAAACTAGGAATGAAGGTCGAAGATTTAGGTAAAACCTTAACTTTAGAATACATCCAAGAACTTGAGAACCGTGGCATTGATCCATGTGGTGAGGGCGGAGAATTTCATACGACTGTGATTGATGGGCCAATTTTTAACAAAGCAATTCCTGTAAGAAAACTCAATATTGTTTATCATGAGGAATATGCTTTTTTACCACTTGAATTAGATCAAATTTAACTTTTAAAGGATAAGAAATGTCTGAGAATATTCAACTGCCAAATCAGGTGTTCCCTACCACACACGGTGAAGTGAACTTGACCGAAGTCGAAAATGAATGGCTAATCATTTACTTTTATCCTAAAGATTCAACACCAGGGTGTACAACACAAGCAGTGGGTTTTTCTTGTTTGAAAGATCAGTTTGATGCTTTAGGTGCCCGTATTTTCGGTATTTCACGTGACTCGGTAAAAGCCCATCAAAATTTTACAGAGAAGCAAGCACTTACTATTGATCTGATCAGTGATAAAGAAGAAATTCTTTGTCATCACTTTGATGTGATTAAAGAAAAGAATATGTATGGAAAAAAAGTAATGGGTATTGAACGTTCTACTTTTATTTTCCATAACAAAACTTTAGTTAAAAGCTACCGTAAAGTTAAAGCTGCTGGGCATGCAGAGCAAGTTCTAGAAGACTTAAAAGCTCTACAAACAGCTTAGTAAATTTAAATATCAAAGAGCGAGCGTAAAGCTCGTTTTTTGTATATGTACAAATTACCTACTCATTTACTTTAGCGTATGATAAAGACATTAGAATAATTAACGCTAAGGTATTTACATGGGTCTGCTCAAAGTTTGTAATTTACTGTCTAGTGGCCTTGTTATTTCTGCATGCTCTGTTAGTTCATCCAGTATGCCGCCCTCAATGACATCATCTACACCACAAGTTGAAACTCCACCTATAAAAATAAGTTGTCAAGATTTACAAAATCCAGCCTATCAACCAGCTGTACTTAAAATAATTAATCAGATTCGCCAGCAATCACGCCAATGTGGACAACAACATTTCGCTGCAACCAGACCACTAAGTTGGAGTAATAATTTATATAAAGGTGCACTTTCTCATAGTGAAGATATGGCAACACACAACTTTCTCGGACATGTTGGCTCCACTGGCCTAGACTTAAAATCACGCTTAAAACTTTACAATACACTTGGTAAAGCCAATGGTGAAAATGTAGCGAGTGGACAGAAAACATTAGATGAAGTGATGTCTAGATGGCTGTCGAGCCCCTTACATTGTAGTAATCTAATGAACCCCAGATTTACAACCTACGCAATTGCTTGTTCTTCTGATCAATCTGTAAAACAAAAGAGCTATTGGACTCAACAATTTGGTACACGTTAAAAGGAAAAAAGATGCAATCAGGTTCAATCACCCCTATTTTAAGAATTTTTGATGTCGAGTTAGCTCAATCATTTTATCTTGAGTTCTTGGGTTTTCAGCTTGATTGGCAACACCAATTTGAAGACAACTTTCCGCTATATTTACAGATTTCCAAAGACGATTGCGTGATTCATTTATCTGAGCATTTTGGTGATGCGAGTCCACATAGTGCGATCCGTATTTATTGGGAACATATTTATGAGTTGCATAGTGAACTAAGAAAAAAAGATTATAAATTTTCTAAGCCTCAAGTTGAAAAAACAGATTGGGAGACACTTGAGCTCAACATCATCGATCCTTTTTCAAACCGAATTATCTTTTGGGCAGATGCTTAATTTATATGCACTTATTCAAAATCCTCTAAATTAGAGCGATTATCTTCTTCAAATCGTTGTTGCAGTTGTTGATAAGTACGTGTTTTTTTAAATTCATCCAAAAATCGAATCGTCCCTACAGGGAAAAATTCTGTTTGAATTTCACCGCGATAATAAGCTTCACGCATTGGTGTCGCTGAGATAGAGTCTTTTAAACTATCAAGTTCAACCATAATCCATTCAGGAAATAGTCGTAGATAATATGAAGACTCATCTTTAAAGTGTCCAATCAAACCAACTTTTGAGTTCGGTTCAATTACGCTATTCACTAAAGATTTGACTTGTTTTACCCATTTTTCGTCATTATAAACATCTACTACATGTACAAATTTAATACGCTTTTGCTCTTCGAGAGAGAAATTTGACAAGATCATTTGCTCTCGTTCAATTGCAAGAAATGGATTTTTAATATTACGTTCCATTTGAGCAGAGCCTAGCGCCAAAACCACATAGTGGCTTTGTTGTAAGGCAATTTCAATTGTCTGCATATGAGCCAAATGAAATGGTTGAAAACGTCCAATAAAAACGAGATAGTCAAATTTATACATAATTAAATTTTCACTTTTTATGAACTCATCAGTAACGCTAATTACAAAAAATATGCGCCATAATGAGAACCTAAAAATTAACAACTTGGTTTAAAGCAAGGATAGTACGATGACACTTAGCTGTATTCAACAACCTCATCAACATTTACATGCAAATTTAGAAGGTGGCGTACTCACCTTAGCCATAAATCGTCCAGAAGCAAAAAATGCACTGTATGGTGAACTTTACTTATGGATTGCCAAAGCACTTGATGAAGCTGACCAAAACAAAGATGTACGAATAGTTATTCTACGTGGTGCCGAACATGACTTTACCGCGGGTAATGACATGAAAGATTTTATGGGTTTTGTACAAAATCCTAATGCAGGCCCAGCAGGTCAAGTTCCTCCTTTTGTACTTCTTAAATCTGCTGCTAGATTATCGAAGCCGCTCATTATCGCAGTAAAAGGTGTGGCTATTGGTATCGGGGTGACGATTTTATTACAGGCAGATTTAGTATTTGCTGACAGCACTGCTCTTTTCCAAATTCCATTTGTTAGCCTTGGTCTTTCTCCTGAAGGTGGTGCAAGCCAATTACTGGTTAAGCAAGCTGGTTATCATAAAGCAGCTGAGCTTCTATTTACTGCGAAAAAATTTAATGCAGAAACCGCAGTACAAGCAGGTTTAGTGAATGAAGTGGTTGAAGATGCTTATGCAACCGCTCAGGCAATCGCTCAACATTTAGCCGACTTACCACTTGCATCGTTAAAGCAAACAAAGGCATTGATGAAACATGATTTAAATCAAACTATTGAATGTATTGATCATGAAGCTGAAATCTTTATGCAACGCGTTCAATCGCCAGAAATGCTAGAGGCTGTACAGGCATTTATGCAAAAACGTAAACCAGATTTCTCTCAATTTAATTAAAATCAATTTCTATGATTTGAATAAACTCAAAGGCAGGCTCTTCGTATGGATGGCTTGCCTTTAATGCTTTCGCAACCTCACTTGCCTTTTCTTCAAGCACAATCGTTTCAACCCGCCATTCATCCACTTGTTCAAGCTCACCCAGCTCACCAATATATGGATTCGCATCTTTAACTGGCTTAAACTGTCCTATTCCTTTTACTTGCCATGCACAGTGTTCATAATTACCGATACCACCTGCACCAGCAGAAAAAATGGCTTGTTTAGTCGACTCAAGATGTGACTCAGGTACATAATAAATCAGCTTTAACATGCGTAGAATGGACTCAAAACTAGTGAACTTACTTTAAATCATACCGTTAAAAAAGCTACAGAATCAAAGTCAGCTCATCATTACCAAATAATTTGCTCCAATAAAAAGGATTTGAATCGCAAGCGCCAAGCCAAATAAGCGCCAGCCCTTATCTTTAGTATACATTGTTCTCACGTGATACTTATTTTTCATCATTTTGATCTCCGATTCTTATCGTTGTTACAGAGAAAGCAAAAACTGATCCAATTTTAAACAAACTATAAAGTGTTAAATAGTCGAATGTCTATACCCTTATAATTTTTCTAAAATGTTTAAAAGAGCTAGATTCATTTATAGGTAGCTCTTATTTTTAACAATTTTTTAAAATTCAATGTATTGTCTGCATCTTCACAATTTTAAGCATTCGATTTCTTTAAATATCTGTTCTCATATATTGTCATAGCAAAAGCTAAACCACATAAAATGACGAAGCCACCAGTCATTGGAATTAATGTACCGTTATATAATTGCCCAATAATAGATGCAAGAATAAGTGACAAAACTGAGGATGCTGCACCAATAATGGCTGAAGCCATACCAGCAACATGTCCCATCGGTTCCATTGCAATCGCGTTTAAATTACCAAATAGAGTTCCAAATAATAAGAACAGAATGCAGGCATAAAGCATAAACATCCAGAATGAAACAACCACGCCTAAAAGTTGAATTCCCAAGAAAACTAAAGAAATTAGGCACAAACCTAGAAAGCCATAAATACAAATTGGACGCATCCCAAACTTCATCACAATTTTAGAATTTGTAAATGAAGCGATTCCCATTACACCTGCAAGCACAGCAAAATAAGCACTAAATTCTTGCCCTGTTTTACCAAACTGCTGCATAAAAATTTGTTGAGAGGTTCCCAAATAACCAATAAAACCACCAAAGCAAAAGCCAGCACATAGCAAATAGCTCATGGTGGTTTTGTTACTCACTACTTCTTTAAAACCTTCCTGAAATGCTTGTAGGCGCATCGGTAAACGATTTTCTGGAAGTAACGTCTCTTCCAAACGTAAAGCAACCCATGCCCCGACAACTGTGGCATAGGCCATATATAAAACAAAGATCTCACGCCAACCAAAGAAATGAATAATGAGCTGTCCCAAACTTGGTGCAATTGCTGGGGCAACCATAAACACCATCATGATTAAGGACATAATACGTGCCATTTGTGCACCACTATATTTATCACGCACAATTGAAATAGAAGCTACATAAGGACCAGATACTCCAATCCCTTGAATAAAGCGCCCAACTAAAAACCACTCAAAACTTTGTGTTGTAAAGCACAATAAACTTCCCAAAAAATAAATAATAATTCCTGCAAATAAAATGCGTTTACGCCCAATCGCATCAGATAGCGGTCCAGCAATGAGCTGCCCAATGGTCATGCCAGAGAAAATACCAATGATGACCCATTGCGTCTGATTATTATTCTTTAAGTCAAAAACTCGTCCAATCTCACCTAAAGCAGGTAAAACTGCATCTATCGAAAAAGAAACAATAGACATGAGTAATGCCATCAACAGTGCAAATTCACGGAAATGGATTTTTGATTTCATTTTTCTTCTCTGCTATTTATTCTATTTAAATTGTACTACATACAAATAAGCCACCTGACGGTGGCTTATTTCAATCTTTATATTAACCGATAAACTTACGTGCGTTACGGAACATACGTAACCATGCACCATCTTCAGTCCACTCTTCTGGACTCCACGAGTGCTGAATTGCACGGAAAGTACGCTCTGGATGCGGCATCATAATCGTTGCACGGCCATCTTTAGACGTTACACCTGTAATCGCTTCCGGCGAACCATTCGGGTTCAATGGATAATGTTGAGTCGGGTTACCGTGGCTGTCAACATAACGTAATGCCACTTGGTTCGCTGCATTCAAGCTTGTAATGTCAGCTTCACTTGCAACCGCACGACCTTCACCGTGTGCTACAGCAATCGGTAAAATCGAACCTTCCATACCATCAAGCAATACGGAAACGGATTTTTCAACACGAACGTTTACGCTACGAGCTTCAAAAACTTCTGACATATTGCGGTGGAAACGTGGCCAGTGGTCAGCACCCGGAATAAGCGGTGCTAATTGTGACAACATTTGACAACCATTACAGATACCTAAGCTGAATGTGTCTTCACGGTGGAAGAACTGTTCAAACTGATCACGTAATTTCGCATTGAACAATACTGATTTTGCCCAGCCACCGCCAGCACCCATTACGTCACCATAAGAGAAACCACCACAAGTCACTAGACCTTCAAAATCACTTAGGCTAACGCGACCAGCAAATAAATCACTCATGTGCACGTCAACAGTATTGAAACCCACCTTATCAAAGGCTGCTGCCATTTCAATATGACCATTTACACCTTGCTCACGCAAGATCGCCATATTAGGACGGCGTGTGTTAATGAACGGTGCTTCGATAGGTTCATTCAAGTCAAATGTTGGTTTAGCAATTAAACCTTGATGTGATTTATCTGCGATTAAAGCAAATTCTTGGTCAGCAGTTTCAACGTTATCACGTAAACGTTGGATCTGATGAGATACCTCAGACCAAGCTTGTTGCAATTCTGCACGATCTAAAGTCAAACCATTTACAGATAATTGATCTGTGTTGTTTACACGACCAACTACAGCAATTGCATCTTTTAAGCTAGAAGCAGCAACTTCTGCTTGTAAAGCGTCCCAATCAGTTGCTTTGATTTGAAGAACTGCACCAATTTCTTCAGCAAATAAACTTGCTGGAGTTTGGTCTTCTAATGCAACACCTAAACGTGCAGCAAACATCATTTCAGCAACAGTTGCGAGTAAACCACCATCACCAATGTCATGGTAAGCTTGAATCAAGCCACGGTTGTTCCAATCTTGAATTAAAGCAAAGAACGCTTTGAAATCATCAAAACTATCAACATCTGGAGTGATTGAACCGATCGCTTTATATACTTGCGCAAGAATCGAACCACCTAAACGGAACTGACCTTTAGATAAATCAATGCGTACAAGTATTGAATCTTCTAAATTCTTAAGTTCAGGTGTTAAAGTCTTACGAACATCAGCTACTGGAGCAAATGCGGTAATTACACCAGTCATTGGAGACGTTACAGCTTTATCTTCACCGTTTTCGTTCCAAGTGGTCCGCATTGAAAGTGAGTCTTTACCTACAGGAATCGCAATTCCTAAAGCTGGACACATTTCCATACCAATCGCTTTCACACCTTCGAACAATGCTTGGTCTTCACCTTTTTGACCAGCAGCAGCCATCCAGTTTGCAGAAAGTTTGATATCGCTAATTTGTTCAATGTTTGCACATGCAATATTGGTAATTGCTTCAGCAACTGCCAAACGAGCAGATGCTGCTGGATTTAACAATGCAACTGGTGGACGTTCACCCATTGCCATTGCTTCACCAGTGAAGCCTTGTAAGCTTGTAGTCGTCACTGCTGCATCTGCAACAGGAATCTGCCAACGACCAACCATTTGGTCACGCGCAACCATACCAGTAATTGAACGGTCACCAATGGTGATTAAGAATGACTTAGATGCAACTGTTGGATTTTTCAATACGCGGAAAATCGCATCTTTCAAATCAACTTTTGAAGCGTCAAATTCGTTACCTTTACGCTCAATTGTTTCATAAGAACGTTGCATACGCGGTGTACCACCAAGCATTACTTGCATTGGGATATCAACTGCGTTGTTTTGGAACAATGGATCTTCAACAGTTAGATGACGTGCTTCAGTTGCTTCACCCAACACGGCAAATGGACAACGTTCACGAGCACAGATTGATTCGAACTGTTCTAAAGACTCTGGACGAATTGCAAGAACATAACGCTCTTGTGCTTCATTTGACCAGATTTCCATTGGGCTCATGCCCGGTTCTAATGAAGGAATCTTACGAAGGTTAAGAACTGCACCTAATTCATGATCATTCACAAGTTCAGGCATAGCATTTGATAGACCACCCGCACCAACGTCATGTACAGAAACGATTGGGTTGAAGTCTTCTAAGCGCCAGCATGTATCAATTACTTCTTGACAACGGCGTTCCATTTCTGGGTTTTCACGTTGTACAGATGCGAAGTCAAGACTTTCACCCATTGTACCGCTGTCTACAGAAGATGCTGCACCGCCACCAAGACCGATTAACATCGCAGGGCCACCCAATACAATGAGCAAGTCTCCTGGTTGAATCGCATCTTTTTCTACATGGTCAGGACGAATATTACCGTAACCACCAGCGATCATGATTGGCTTATGGAAGCCCTTCACTTCACCATTTACATTCTGTTCAAAAGTACGGAAATAACCATTTAATGCAGGACGGCCGAATTCGTTGTTAAATGCCGCGCCACCTAATGGACCTTCAATCATGATTTGTAATGGCGATGCCATACGTGAAGGTTTACCGTAGTTTTCTTCCCAAGGTTGTTCAAAACCAGGAATATTTAAGTTAGAAACTGTAAAGCCCGTTAAACCAGCTTTTGGTTTACCACCACGACCAGTAGCACCTTCATCACGGATTTCACCGCCTGAACCAGTTGCAGCACCAGCAAATGGAGAAATTGCTGTTGGGTGGTTGTGAGTTTCAACCTTCATTAAAATATGAGCAGCTTGACTCTTATATTTATAAACGAAGTGACCATTTTCATCCGCTTTTGGATAAAAACGCATCGTGTCATAACCAACGATTACAGATGCGTTATCTTTATATGCAGATAAAACATCAGTTGGCGATTCTTTATAAGTGTTTTTAATCATCTGGAACAATGATAATGGTTGTTTTTCACCATCAATTGTCCATTCAGAACCAAAGATTTTATGACGACAATGTTCAGAGTTGGCCTGCGCAAACATCATCAATTCGATGTCATTTGGATTACGACCAAGCTTACCGAATGCTTCAGTTAAGTAATCAATTTCTTGTTCAGATAACGCAAAACCAAACTCATTGTTCGCTTTAACCAAAGCTTCTTTGCCTTGACCTAAGATATCAATTGAATTTAATGGTTTTGGAGCTGTTTCTGAAAATAATGCTTTTGCATCATCAATTTGAGCAAAAACTGTTTCTGTCATACGATCATGAAGTACTTGTTTAACTTCATTAGTAATTTCAGTAACGCCTTTTAACGTGAATAAAAGACCACGTTCTAAACGGTGTACTGGTGTATTACAGTTTTTGAAAATATCAGTTGCTTTAGAAGACCAAGGTGAAATAGTACCCACACGTGGTGTTACTAAAATCTGAATCTCATCACTTGCAGGTTGACGAAGTTCAAAAGACTCACCGTCATTTAATAATTGCAAAGCAGATTGATGTTGCTGCTCGTTGAGCGCTTGATCAAACAAATAGACCCATTGGCTGTCAAAAGATTGAACAGAACTAATTGACGATAAACGTGTTAATAGTTGAGCTTTCTTAAAAGAAGAATGTGCTGCTGCACCGGCCACGATAAACATGTTGATTTTGGCTCCACGGGCAGGTCTTGTGAACCTTACCGCAATGTGACTTTAGAGAGAGCGCATATTCTACTGCGTCTTGCTAAAATCAGCTAGATGTAGAATCAGTATTCTGTAACCTAATTC
>NZ_JABVBF010000051.1 GCF_013344765.1 Acinetobacter lactucae | reverse complement strand
AAATAACACCGCTCATTGCACTCGCTAAAATTATTTTTTTCATAATTCACCTAAAGTTAATCGCTAAAAGATATTGCCATTTGAACACAGGTTTTCTAATTGATTTTGAATACGTTGTATGAGTTTTGATGTTTTGTATTAAAAAATGTCAAAGTATGAGTTCGCTAATTTTATAAGCTAGATTCAATGGTGGATTAACGGTAGATTATGCTAATCTATTTTGAATTTTTGAGTTAGATCAATATTAATGACGGAATCAGCAATACAAATAATTCACCAAAATATTCATCAGCGTCAGTCTATTGGCCAATTAGTTGAGCCAGCTCCAAGTACAGAGCAATTAGAGTTAGCTTTCCAAGCAGCTTTGACTGCTCCAGATCATCATAGACTTAAGCCGACACGTTTTGTTGTTATTTCAGGCGAACAACGTGCTGCTTTTGGTGAGGTTTTAGCAAAAGCCTTGGCAGACTTAAGTGAAACTGATCCCGCTCAACTCGAACGTGTTAAACAACATCCATTTCGCGCACCATTACTCATTTTGGCGCTTACACAACTACAAGATCATCCGAAAGTACCGCATTTCGAACAAATCTTAAGTACGGGTGCTGCAGTACAAAATCTTTTATTATCTCTACAAGCTCAAGGTTTTTCGACCATGTGGCGTAGTGGTGCAGTTGTCGAATCAAATTGGTTAAAGCAGCATTTAGGTCTGCAACCTCGTGATTTAATTTCAGGTATTATTTACGTCGGCACAGCAGCTAAAGTAATTGCACCGCGTGCAGATATTGAAAGTAAAGAATTCGTAAAAGTTTGGCAGGCTTAAACGTCTGTAGAAGTAAGAAATAGGATAATAAAAGATGGCTGAATTTAAGTTTACAGATTTGGTGGAACCTGTTGCGGTTGATAAAAAAACCGCTTTACGTATTACCGTTCTAGGGGGAGGAAGCTTTGGAACGGCTATGGCAAATTTAGCTGCACGTAATGGTTGCGATACCATGATCTGGATTCGTGACGCCGAAACAGCTGAGGAAATTAATAAAACCCACATTAATAAACGTTATTTGCCAGATTTTATTTTAGAGTCATCATTACGCGCTGTGTCTGATCTTGAGCAAGCTGTGTGTGACCGAGATATTATTTTAGTCGCAATTCCAAGTCACTCATTCCGTGATGTCTTAAAACAAATTGCTCCTTATATTACTGCACAGGCGGTTGTGTCTTTAACTAAAGGTGTTGAAGCTAAAACTTTCAGCTTCATGAG
The DNA here is from genome assembly GCF_013344765.1 of Acinetobacter lactucae. GTDB lineage: Bacteria > Pseudomonadota > Gammaproteobacteria > Pseudomonadales > Moraxellaceae > Acinetobacter > Acinetobacter lactucae_A. The sequence continues at coordinate 18,454 of NZ_JABVBF010000051.1, read as the reverse complement.
CGATATCATTCGTGAAGAATTACCTGAAGTTCCTTATGGCGTACTTTCAGGTCCAAACCTTGCAAAAGAAATTATGGCAGGTATGCCATCTGGTACCGTTATTGCTAGTGATTCTGAATTGGTTCGTTATGCTGTGCAACATGCTCTGCATAGTGCTTTATTCCGTGTTTTTGGTAGCGATGATGTGCATGGTGTGGAATTAGGTGGTGCACTAAAAAACATTTATGCGGTTGCAATGGGAATTGGCGCAGCTTACAAGATTGGTGAAAACACCAAGAGTATGATTTTAACGCGTGCTTTGGCTGAGATGAGCCGTTTTGCGGTTAAACAAGGTGCAAATCCGCTTACATTCTTGGGATTGTCAGGTGTGGGTGATTTATTCGCGACTTGTAATAGCCCTTTAAGCCGTAATTATCAGATTGGCTATGCTTTAGGTTCTGGTAAAACACTTGATCAAGCCAGTAAAGAGTTGGGGCAGACAGCAGAAGGCATCAATACTATTGTTCAGGTGCGTGGTAAAGCAGAAGAATTAGATGTTTATATGCCAATTACTAACGCTCTATATGAAGTTATTTTTGAAGGGGCACCTCCTTTAAATATTGCATTATCTCTTATGAAAAACGGACACCGTAGTGATGTAGAATTTGTTTTACCTCATCATGAAGTCTGAAGAAGAAATGTCATAAATTGTGGTTATAATGCAAGAATTATTAACAAGGAAAATTTATGCAACTGACATTGGTTCGCCATGGGGAAGCTGCTCCACCAGTAAATGGTAATGATACTAAACGTCCTCTTACTGCTCGTGGACATGCTCAAGCTGAACAGACAGCAACATTTTTAAAAGATATTGTTAAGCCTGATATTTTTGTCGTCAGTCCTTTACTGCGTGCTCAAGAAACATTGGCTCATATTCAAGCTTATTTTAAAGATGTACCTGTGCTGTTATGCGATAAAATTAAACCGGATGATAACGCTAAAGAAGCAGTTGAGTGGTTGTCTCAGGTTCCGTATGAGTCAATTGTAGTGGTGTGTCATATGAACGTGGTAGGTCATATTGCTGAACTGCTGACTCATGAAAGCTTTAATCCATTTGCACTGGCTGAAGCTCGAATTTACGATCAGGCTGTGATTGCAACTGGTTTATCAACACAAAAAAATAGTTTTATACCCACAATATAATTAAAAAGGTTATTTCGCCCATTATGCTGTATTTATGGATGCCTGAAACCAATGGAATATGGCATTGGTCTAACGGAGAAAACTGGTTGCAGGCTGAAAGCCTCGATCAATTAATACAAGACCTACAATTACATCAAGGAAAAGAGGCTGTTGTCTTTTTTCCTAGTCGTCATGCTCAGGTACTCCAGCAACAAATAGCAAAGTCTCATTACAAGCAATTAGGGGCAGAAGGTGTTAAATATCTGCTTGAAGAGTTTGTAACTTTGCCTATTGATCACATGAAAGTAGTTCATCATTTTCATGCTGATCAATTAACAATATTGGGCGTTGCAAAAACTACTGTGGAAACATGGCAACATGCGATGAATTTGTTGCCAATCAAGCTGGTTGCTTTGTTGCCAGACTTTTTGATTTTGCCGGAACCCCAAGATCAACAAGTGATTTTGTGTAATATTGACCAAAAATTACTGGCGCGCGAAAGTAAATGGGTGGGTAATTCACTAGATGATTTGGGATTGTTTCTGGAATTCCAGCCAGTTGAAACACATTATCAATATAGTGGATTAACCGCAGAACAGTTAGAAAGTTTAGAAGCAGCTTCTAGTATTGAGCAACGTTCAGAGTTTTTTTATCAATTTCAGGGTTTAGATAAGCCTAAACAGCATCCTTTTAATGTTTTACCGAAAGCCAAAGGGCAAGAGCAAACTATTTCTGGATACTGGAAAGCATGTGCGGTTATTATTTTAGCAATCATTGTGGTTCAGTTTAGCTATGATTTGTTGCGTTGGGTGAAATTAAGAAATGTAGCCAATCAAACAGCTGAGCAGACAATTGAGCAATATAAGTACTGGTTTGGTCCTTCTAGTCGTGTAAATGAACAAAACATAAAAAGCCAATTTGAAAGTCATTTAAGAATGAGTAAACAAGGCGATACACAAGCACTTTCTTTATTGAGTCGTGTTGGACCTATTTTGATGCAAAGACAAATTTTAGCTCAGCAATTAAATTATGATGCTTCTACACTAACCATGGCTTTAAAAGCGAAATCTGGAGATGATTTGCAAGCTTTAACACAGCAGCTTAATCAGCAAGGCTTCAAGGCAGAATTGGGTAATGTTCAAGCCGATGGTGGTGGGGCAATTGGGGTGGTGAAAATACAATAATGAAAATGTTAGCTCAATTGCAAAACCGCTTTGATCAGTGGGTTGAACAAGTTAATCAATATTTAGATCGTTTAACTGTCCGTGAACGTATTATGGTGGTTTTTACTACAATTTTTGTAGTCGTGGCTATTATTGGGGCTTCACTTTGGAAAATGCACTCCTTGGCAGAACAGCAGCAACAACGTTTAAATGATTTAAAAGATTTGATGGTGTGGATGCAAAGTAATGCAGTCACGATGAAACCTGCGAGTGAGCTTGAGTTGGGTCAAGCAGAAAAAATACAACGTGTAGCTCAACAACAAGGCTTAACTGTTACTTCTCAACAAAATGGTGAGCAGTTACAAATTATTGTTACACATCAGAATTACGCAATTTTAGCTAACTTTTTAACCCAACTGGCGCAAATGGGCTTAAGCATTGAAAAAATGGAAATGGTTTCAAGTGAAGGTCAGATTAAATTAACAGCGACGGTTCAATAACATATTAAAATATGCTGGTCTTAAGCATGGTGTTTTGTGCTCCCTGTGCCTATAATATGCCTACCTAAAATCAGTAGATTGTGATTGGTATGTTATATTCACTTGCTCGCCCGATGTTGTTTAGTTTAGCACCAGAGCGTGCCCATGAATTAACATTATCTATGCTTGATAAAGCACATAAGTTTGGCCTACTACGTCAGAGCGTAGAAGCGAAACCAACGACTTGTATGGGAATTGAATTTCCAAATCCAGTAGGTTTAGCAGCTGGTCTTGATAAAAATGGTGCACACATTGATGCTTTAGCAGGGCTGGGGTTTGGTTTTATTGAAATTGGAACCATTACGCCTCGCCCTCAATCGGGTAATCCGCAGCCACGCTTATTCCGTATTCCAGAAGCTCAAGCCATTATTAACCGTATGGGGTTCAATAATGATGGCGTTGATAAGCTGATTGAAAATGTCAAAGCTTCAAAGTTTAAAGGAATTTTAGGCATTAATATTGGTAAGAATGCTGATACACCTGTAGAAAAAGCTGTTGATGACTACCTGATTTGCCTTGAGAAAGTGTATAACTACGCTTCTTATATTACCGTTAATATTTCATCTCCAAATACTAAGAACTTAAGAAGTTTACAAAGTGGTGATGCATTAACTGAACTATTGCAAACCTTAAAAGAAAGACAACTTGAGCTAGCTGAACAAAATAATCACTATGTTCCTTTGGTTCTGAAAGTTGCACCTGATTTAGCAGCGGAAGATGTTGAATTTATTGCAGCACAGTTAATGCAGTTTAAAATTGATGGCTTGATCGTTACTAATACGACCTTATCAAGAGAAGGTGTAGAAAATCTTCCTTATGGTAATGAGTCGGGCGGTTTATCAGGCGCACCTGTTTTTGAAAAAAGTACCGAATGCTTACGTTTGTTTGCCCAAACATTAAAAGGACAAATCCCGTTAATTGGCGTGGGTGGAATTTTGTCGGGTGAACAAGCAGCAGTCAAACAGCAAGCTGGAGCAACATTAGTACAGATCTATAGTGGGCTAATTTATACAGGTCCTATTTTAGTGAAACAATGTGTTGCAGCTATGTCTTAAGTGAATATGAACACAATTGATATCATTATTCTGATACTTTTGCTCATTGGGGGGCTAAACGGTTTGCGACAAGGATTTATTAAAGCCTTTGCGAACTTGGTAGGATGGGTCATTGCATTAATTATGGGTGCAAAATATGCTGTCCTTCTTGCTCCGTCTATGTCGGGTTTAAGTCATGATCCAGTTGTTCAGAAAATTGCAGCTTTTGCATTTATAGCGCTTTTGATCATTGTTTTAACATGGATCGTCTCTGCATTTTTAAATGGCCTCTTGAAAAGTCTGAAATTGGGGCCATTAAATCGTTTAGCAGGTGGTGCTTTTGGTTCTTTAAAGGGCTTGTTGGTTGTACTAATTACAATGCAGGGTGTAGGGCCTTGGGTTGAGAGTTCACCACACTGGAAACAGTCCAAATTTATACAGTTTTTATTGCCTTATGCGCCTTTGGCTACCGAGTTGTCTAAAGATGCTGCAAGTGAGGCATTTCATCAAATAACATCTGGAGGTAGTGCATCAGGCACTCCTTCAAAACCAATGGACGAATCGGAAGATATAGAGAGCCGATCCGACCATTCGACAAAGAATCCTTTTTATTAATTCCTAGCTTGTCTGCGAGGTTGCTATGTGTGGAGTTGTTGGTATAGCCGGTAAATCGCCAGTGAACCAAATGTTGTTTGATGCTTTAACGATGTTGCAACATCGTGGGCAAGATGCAGCTGGAATAGTAACCTGCCATGAAGGCCGTCTTTTCCTTCGTAAGGATAACGGTATGGTGCGTGATGTCTTTCATACTCGTCATATGAGAGCATTACTTGGTAATTATGGTATTGGCCATGTACGTTACCCAACTGCTGGTTCTGCGAGCAGTGCTGAAGCACAACCATTTTATGTAAACTCACCTTACGGTATTACGCTTGCACATAATGGTAACTTGACCAATGCAGAAGAAATTCATGATGATCTGTTTAAAACAGATTTACGTCATATGAATACAGATTCTGACTCAGAAGTTCTTTTAAATGTATTCGCACATGAATTACAAAAGAAAGGTACTTTAAACCCTACAGCTGATGATATTTTTCACACCGTTTCTCGTGTGCATGAGCGTTGCCAAGGCGCATACGGTGTCGTGGCGATGATCACTGGTCATGGTTTAGTAGGCTTCCGTGATCCAAATGGTATCCGTCCACTTATTTATGGTTCGCGTGTGACTGAACAAGGGGAGATGGAATACATCATTGCTTCTGAATCGGTTGCTATTACTGCTCTTGGTTTTAAAATTGAGCGTGATATTGAGCCAGGTGAAGCAATTTTCATTGATGCAAATGGTCAATTATTCTCTAAACAGTGTGCTGCTAATCCAAAATACCGCCCATGTATTTTTGAATATGTTTATTTTGCTCGCCCTGATGCCATTATTGACGGAATTTCAGTTTATAAAGCACGTTTAAAAATGGGCGAAAAGCTTGCCCATAAAATTTTACGTGACTGGGGTGAGGACCATGATATTGATGTAGTTATCCCAATTCCAGATACGAGCCGTACTTCAGCTTTAGAGCTTGCAAATATTCTAGGTGTGAAGTTCCGTGAAGGTTTTATGAAAAACCGTTATATCGGCCGTACCTTTATTATGCCGGGTCAACAGCAACGTAAAAAATCTGTACGTCAGAAATTAAACCCTGTTGAGTTGGAATTTAAAGGCAAGAACGTTCTATTGGTTGATGACTCTATTGTACGTGGTACAACGTGTAATGAGATTATTCAAATGGCACGTGATTCTGGTGCAAAAAAGGTATACTTTGCGTCAGCTGCACCTAAAGTTATGTATCCAAACGTTTACGGTATCGATATGCCTGCTAAAGCTGAGCTTATTGCTTCAGAGCGCAGTGTAGAAGAGATCCAAGAAATTATTGGTGCTGATCGTTTGATTTTCCAAGAATTGGAAGACTTGAAAAATGCTGTACGTACCAGCAAAGTGCCTGACTTAACTGAGTTTGATTGTTCAGTATTTGATGGAATTTATGTAACAGGTGATATTGACGGTAACTATCTAAATAACTTGGAACAGAAGCGTAATGATTCTGCGAAAAAGAAAAAAGATGGTTATATTGATGTGAATGTTGATGCTGCTTCTGTAGATTTAACAGGCATTAAAGAAGAATAGAAATAGCCGAAAAAAGCGGGTGTTTCCCGCTTTTTTCTTTTATGATGAAACCTAACAATGTAATTGGGAATATTTACATTGAAAGAAGTAAGCCACTATCTCATTGAAAATAAAAATATGGCATGGTCCATCACTATGTGTTTGGTTGCTGTGTTGCTTACTATTTTTATCTTAAATTTAATTTTAGGTTTGCTCGTTCATTTTTTTGATTATAGCCAACCAATTTGGTGGCACTCTTTAAGCCCTTACTTCGTTGCGCTATTACTTTTTATTATGGTTTGGTCGGTAGTTACTGAACTTTATATTCTGCGTAAAGGTGGGCACTCTTTAGCAAAGCAACTTAAAGCCCGTCGTTTGGTGAAAGAGGAGAGTACTCCCGAAGAACTTGCGGCATTAAAAATTACAGAACAATTAGCGCAAAATTTTTCATTAAAAGTTCCGACTATATATGTGTTGCCCGATGAAGTTGGAGTAAATGCGCTTACTGCAGGTTTCCATCCTAAAGATATCGTCATTATTCTGACATGGGGTGCTTTGCAGAATTTGGATAAGCTTGAGCTATATGGTTTATTGGGTCATGAGTTTAATCAGATTTTATCTGGAGAGGCTGTTGAGAATACTAAATTAAAGATTTTATATAGTGGATTAACAACTTTTAGTCAGTGGGGTAGTAAGTTAGCCAAACAAGGTTTTAAGCGCTATAGTCCAGGCTATAAACATAAATTTGAAACAGTTTTTGTTGCTGTGGGTGGCGTCATTTGGTTGGCTGGAAGCTTAGGTGTATTGATTACTCGTTTTATTAAATATTTGACATTGAGTAGACGTACATTTCGTAATGATCAAAAAACAGTACGATTATTAAAAAATAATGCGAATACCCAAACCTTGTTACGTATTTATGTTCACCATTCCGGTTCGCAAATTCATAGCGCTTATTCTGAATCGATAGCACATATGTGTTTTGCTAACTCACTTAGTCCACAAAGCTGGATGAATATTCACCCGAGTATTCGTGAACGTATTTATGAACTAAATCCGACTTTGCTACAGGATCTACAATTAGAAAATTTAAAGAAACTTCGCAATCGTCCGTTGTTTAGTTTATTTCACTTCTTAGAAGAATCTGAGAAAGAAATTTATATACCGTGGTCATCTCCACAACCTCTACCTTTGTTAAGGTTATCACCGATTAGTTTTGCATTAAATGATGCTATTAAGCCTTTGAGTAGTGATGTACGTCGAAACAAAAAACGTCCTGAATTAATTCAGCGAGCATTACAAACTGCGACGGGTTCACGCGAGGTAATGGTCGCTATTTTGATGATTCGTCAATATCGAGAATTTATTCCTAAAGATGCACCTGTTAGCCATGCCATTATAGAAGCGTTACTAAATCTGGATGGGCGTATTCATATTCAAATATTTCATGATGCTTGTAAAAATATTGGTCATATACCTGCAAGTATTGCACGCCAATTTTTGACAAAACTGGCACTTATTATTCAGGAAGATGGTGAGATTGGGTTATTGGATGCACTTTTACTGGAACGGGTGAAATATGAATTGAATTTGATGCCGTTACATTTACCGACTGCATTTGAAGAAGTAAAACCTCAAATTGTTCGTTTGATTGATGCTTTGCTTCATGTTCAGCAAATTAATAGCCCAAATCAGTTAGAAGTACGTGAGCGTATTTTACGTTCGCTACTTAACCCAGATGAAATGTCTATCTATGATGAAATTTCAGATGAGCCTTTAGATCTAGCTGAAATTTTGAATGATATTGCCGGTTTATTATTGCGTGACCGTTTAAGTATTCTGGCTATTGCAGAAATGTGTTTGTGGAGCGATCGTATAATCACTCAAGATGAATTAGATGTACTAGAGTTGCTTTATTGGCGTTTTGGCTTTGAGACAGAAGAAATTGTCGATCAAATGCAAAAGAGAAATAGTGTGATGATTATTTAAAAGACATATACGATTATAAAAACATCTGGATGAAATAAAAAACTGAAAAAAAAACTCAAGCTCGTTAGAATGTAGACAGAATAGAGGTATTGATTTACAGATGATTGGGCAGCAAAGAAATATATTGGCAACTTTGGGAATTGATGTATGGATTCCTAAGACACAGGTGTGCCAAAAGAATAATGCTCAAAGCCTCTGGCGAGATCAAGCTACTCCAGAAGGCGAGCCAATTATATTGTCTTCTAATGATAATCCAGTTCTTGAGCAGCTAACAAAACCACAAGTCAACGAAATTCCAAAAGTTGAACCTAAAATTGTGGTCCCGCTTTCAGCAGAAGTTCCGCCTGTTGTACAACCACGCAATGAAGTGCAAGCTCCAGTGGTTAAGTTAGCTTCATTTGAGTTGCAAGCATTTGCCCTTGAAAAGTGTGTTATTTTTTTAGATGTTACTAATTTAAGTGAAGAAGAAAAGCAGCTTTGGAGTAACATTCAAAAAGCAAAAATAGGGCAATACGCTGAATTAAAATGGCCATTCCCTTTGGCCAACTATCAAGACCAGCGTGGTGCAGGTTCATATATTCAAGGATTTTTAGATGCTGTTGCAGCAGATAAGAAAATTTTGTGTTTGGGTGAATGTTCTTATATTCAACACGCCAATATTATTCATTTGGCAAGTTTAAAAGAGATGTTGGAGAAACCACTCCTTAAAAAAAGGTTATGGCAATTGATGCAAGATAACAACGAGTAGTAGGGATTTACATGAAAAAAGTTGTAGTTTTTAGTCAAATTGATGAAGAAATTTTGTCTCGATTACAACAAGATTATCAGGTTGTGGTTCTTAACCCAAAATTGGGTGATATTAATGAGCAAATACGCCAACAAGTTGTAGATGCTGATGGAATGATTGGCGCTGGGCGACTTCTTAATGAAAGTAATCTTGCGCCTGCTCAAAAACTCAAAATTATTTCATCTGTAACGGTAGGCTATGACAATTATGATGTGGCTTATCTAAACCAAAGAAAAATCTGGTTATCAAATACCCCTCATGTTTTAACTGAAACAACGGCTGATCTTGCTTTTACATTATTACTAAGCGCTGCTAGAAAAGTTCCTTTTCTCGATCATTGGACTAAACAAGGTGAATGGAAAAGAACTGTTGGGCCTCAGCAGTTTGGTTTAGATGTTTTTGGAAAGACCCTAGGAATTATTGGGCTTGGTAACATCGGTGCTGCAATTGCTCGTCGTGGTTTTTATGGATTTAACATGAATATTGTTTACCATAATCGCCGTGAAAAGCCCGAATTGGCAGAGCCTTTAAAAGCACAATATCTTGGTTTGGATGCATTGCTGCAACAGTCTGATTTTGTGGTAACCGCAGTTGATTTAAATAATGAATCGAAAGCTTTGATGGGGAAAGCTCAATTTGAGCTTATGCAAAAGCACGCTATTTTCATAAATATTGCGCGTGGTTCAGTGGTTGACGAGCAAGCATTAATTGAGGCCTTACAAAGTGGGGAAATATTTGCAGCTGGTTTAGATGTATACGCAAAAGAACCTTTACAAGATTCAGAGCTTTTTAAACTATCCAATGTTGTTACTTTGCCTCACGTAGGATCTGCTACAGCGGAAACGCGCAAAAAAATGGCAAATCTTGCTTATAAAAACCTAATTGAAGCCTTAGAGGATAAAACCCCTAGATATTTAGTAAATCCAAATTTTACATAAATGATGAATAACACTTCATTGCAAAACTAAACTATCTCGAGTGATATAGTAAAAGTCTATTGATTGAACATAATTTTTTATGTCTTATATCTGTAGACTTTTTTGATGGTTTAATTTTACTAGAGAAAAACTTTTGAGATTTTTGCCAATTATTTTAAGTACAGCTTTTATAACAAATGCTTCGTACGCACACCCTTTCGACTCTCAACCATCTGCAAATCAGGTGGAAATTCCAAATATTGGTAGTGGGATCGGTCTGCTTGATCAACAAAAAGAAAAATTTATTGGTGAAAAAGTTTTTCGTGAAGTTCACAAACAAATGCCAGTCATTCAAGATGTCTGGTTGGAAGACCAATTTTTTCAGGTATTTTCGAGTATTTTGAGCGAAACTCAGCTTGGACAACCAATTGGCTTAGTTGTTATTAAAGATCCACAAATTAATGCTTTTGCTGTTCCAGGTGGTCTATTCGCACTCAATACAGGACTTATTGCCTCAGCTCGCAATATTGATGAAATTGCTGGGGTTATGGCACATGAAATTGCACACGTATCACAAAGACATTTTAGTCGTTCAGAGGAAGCCTTTAAGGGGCAAACCTTATTAAGTTTGGCTGGGCTTTTAGCAGGTGTAGCAATAGCTGCACAGGGTGGTGGGGATGCAGGGGCAGCGGTCATGTTGGGAACACAGGCTGCATTAATGGATAGCCAGTTAACATATAGTCGAAATCAGGAACGTGAAGCAGACCGTATTGGTATGCAATATATGTATGCAGCGGGTTATAACCCTCAAAGTATGGCAGATTATTTTGAAACAATGCATAGGGCTACAAGTAGGGTAAGTTTTTTACCAGATTTTTGGCTGACCCATCCCTTGACGACTGAGCGTATGAGTGAAGCTCGACTTCGTGCAAACCAGATGCCTAGAGTTAAAAATCGCATATATGATGCTGATTTTGAGATTTTAAAATGGTACACCATGGTGGTTGCAAATCAGGCAACTGAAAACCAACTACAAAGTTTAGCGTCCCAAAAAAATATTGCTGGCCTGATTGCTTTGGCAGCATTTTATACAAGACAAGGTGATTATGTGCAGGCACAGTCTACTTTAGATCAAGCGAAATCCAGTGGAAAGCCTCTTGTGACATTATTGCAGACAGATATTTATTTGGGTCAAAACAAGCTAGATCAAGCTTATACCACGATTGCTGCTACCCAAATGACGATGCCTGAAAATAGGGCTTTTAGTTATAAGTTAGCTGAGGTTTTGCTACGCCAAGGGAAATTTGCGCAAGTTCAAAACCTAGTCCAAAGATTTATTAATAAGAATCCAAGAGATATACAAGGCTGGCAATTTTTACAGCAAGCTGCGAATTTGGATAAGAATGGACCTTTAAGAGCAGTTAATGTTCTACGCTATCGGGCTGAAGCGGAATATTGGTCGGGTAGTGAGGAGAATGCGATTAAATCAATGCTTCACGCTCAGCGATTAGCAAAAGATAATCAAGCAATGTCAGCTAGAATAGACAGTCGTTTGAAACAAATGCAAGATGAGCGACGAATGAAAATTTAGGATCTTTTAGTTTGATCTTATGATTTTCGCAGACACAGATCTTTTAAAACTTACAAGTAAATGAAAGTTTGAACTAAGAAGATATAAGAGAAGAAGGGGATTAAGCTAATTTAGCTTTAATTTTTGCTGAAACTTGAGCAGGATCGGCACGCCCGGCTATGATCGGACGTAGAGAATTCATCACCTTACCCATATCTTTCATGCTAGTTGCTTCTTGAGCAGCAATCGTTTGCTCAATGATAGAATCAAGCTCTTCCTCAGTCATAGCTTCTGGTAGAAACTGAGAAATAATCTCAGCTTCGGCTTGTTCTTTACTAGCTAAATCATTACGACCAGCACCTTCAAAGGCTTTGATCGATTCTTTACGTTGTTTAATTTGCTTTTCAATGACCGCAAGAACCTGAGCGTCGTCAAGCTCTTTGCGCTCATCGACTTCGATTTGCTTAATTGCCGCTTGTAGACTACGCAAAACCGTCACTGTTGCCATATCTTTGGCACGCATAGAAGTTTTTAATGCATCAGTAATTTGGTTTTTTAAAGTAGTCATAATTCAGCAGTCAATCACAAATTAATTAGTAAAGGCGAGTAGTACGTACAGATTCGCGAGCCAATTTCTTTTGGTAGCGTTTAACTGCTGCAGCTTTTTTGCGCTTACGTTCTTGAGTTGGTTTTTCGTAGAATTCGCGTTTACGAACGTCAGCTAAAACACCAGCTTTTTCGCATGAACGTTTGAAACGACGGATAGCTACGTCAACTGGTTCGCCTTCTTTCAACTTAACTTGTGGCATGTAAAATCCTCTAGATTATGGATAAGATCAGGCACACTATTGCGCCGGATCACAAGTGAAGGTCAGTATTTTACTCATTTACAACTCATATCACAAGTCTATAATAGCGATTGCAATATTTTGACTCATATAAAAGGCAGTTTTGATGATTGTTTTAGGCTTGGAAACTTCTTGTGATGAAACAGGGTTGGCACTTTATGATAGCGAACTCGGCTTACGGGGACAGGTTCTTTATAGCCAGATTAAACTTCATGCCGAATATGGTGGAGTAGTACCTGAACTTGCTTCTCGTGACCATGTTCGTAAATTAATTCCTTTAATGAATCAATTGCTTGAACAAAGTGGTGTAAAAAAACAAGAGATTGATGCGGTTGCTTATACGCGTGGTCCTGGCTTAATGGGAGCATTAATGACAGGTGCACTGTTTGGCAGAACTTTAGCTTTTTCTTTAAATAAGCCTGCAATTGGCGTTCATCATATGGAAGGTCATATGTTGGCCCCATTACTTTCAAGTCAACCACCTGAATTTCCGTTTGTAGCATTGTTAGTTTCAGGTGGACATACGCAATTGATGGCAGCCCACGCTATTGGTCAATATGAGTTATTGGGTGAGTCTATTGATGATGCTGCGGGCGAAGCTTTTGATAAAGTTGCAAAAATGATGAGCTTACCTTATCCAGGTGGGCCAAATATCGCAAAACTTGCATTATCTGGTGATCCATTAGCTTTTGAGTTTCCAAGACCTATGCTTCATCAAGGCCTAGATTTTTCTTTTAGTGGTTTAAAAACAGCTGTTTCTGTTCAATTGAAAAAATTGAATGGTGAAAATCGTGACGCTGACATTGCTGCTTCATTCCAAGAAGCAATTGTAGATACCTTGGTAAAAAAATCAGTAAAAGCTTTAAAGCAAACTGGACTTAAACGTTTAGTGATTGCAGGCGGCGTAAGTGCAAATTTACGATTACGTGAACAGTTGGAAACTTCTTTGGCGAAAATTAAAGCGCAAGTTTATTATGCCGAACCCGCTTTATGTACTGATAATGGGGCAATGATTGCTTTTGCAGGTTATCAGCGTTTAAAAGCAGGTCAGCATGATGGTTTAGCTGTAACCACCACGCCTCGCTGGCCAATGACTGAGTTGTCTATTCCTGAGTAAAATTATTCATCTTCAAAGGCTTGTTGGTTTTCGATATCAATATATTCGATATAACCACGGCCTTGCACTTCATTACTAAAATAATTACCCGTAAATATATAACTACTTGCATAACCTCGCCCATGACCATAGCGGAATGGGCAGTCAATCTCTGCCTGAATGTTTAAGACAATTTGTTTTGCATCATTTCGAGCGATCCAAGAAAAATATTTTGGAAGTCGCATTTTTTGCCCAGTAGGTGAAATGAAGTCATCAATTTGATGCGAAATAATATCAAAGCTTACATCTGTATAAATTTCAGCTGGCTGGTCCAGATGTCTAATATGCAGGGTATATGCAGCTGTTTGTCCCGCAATATCGGCTTTGGTAAGAAGAAGCTGGGTGGTTTCATTTAAATTGATAATTTGATATGTAAAAAAATCAAGTGGCAGTTTATATGCATCAGGAATAAGTTTATTTGTAATGGAGTGAGGACCCGCTGCTCGAGCATATTCGTAAGTGCAAAGTCCTTGGCTTTCAATGCGTTCTGCTTGATAGTTTAAAAAACCTTTAAACTTTGCCAATAAACTAAAATGATCATAGATTGGTGTTTTTATAAACCATGAAACATGTGAAGTGATATCGATATCAAAGTCGAAATCAAACCCATCATAATGTCCATTAATATGGATGTGTGGAAATTTTCCTTGAATTGAAATTTCCTGACCTAATTCTATTAAGGTCCCATCTTTATTAATTATTGTATTTTCGGGAATGATATAAGCCTTCAGTAAAGCTTTTTCCAGAGCAGCTGTGCTTGAAAAGAATGTAGCTGTTTTTCTAGGATTTTCAGTGATGATATCATCATGGTCAAAAGCAAGTGCACCTGGTGTACCGATTAAAATCATAATATTTAGGTAACGATGCGGTTCTGGTAAAAGCGGGAAAAAGATACCGTAATGTGTCCAGCTATAATATTTTTCGTTAACTCGTGGGCGGATGATACGAGCTTGAGTAAAAGGAAGAGTTGAATATTTTTTTGCTTGGTCTAAAACGCCTTGTGCAAGTAATAAACTTTTACCAAGCGCTTTACTTGTTGTAGAAATTTTTGGCAATTGCTTTTTCATATATGAACCTAAAGAAGGGCTATCTTTGTTTTAGGTTATGAAAAACAACTGCCAAAGCTAAGCGGTTTATAGGCCAAAGCTAAGGCTTTGCGGGACATTTTATTTAATTGTTAGACAACTCTTTTAAAGCATTTAAACCAATCCAATGCTTTGAAAACTGATAAGCAGCTCGACCCGAGCGCTGACCACGCATTTGACACCAACGTAGACTTTCAGCACGAACTTCATCGTTAAAAGGCATGTTCGCTTTATCAAGATAATGCTCAACGATTTCTAAATATAAATTTTGATCCATTGGATAAAAAGATAGCCATAGACCAAAACGATCTGACAAAGAGATCTTTTCTTCAATCGCTTCTTGAGGATGTAGTTCAGTATATTGAGGAACATCGACCTTGGTTACGGGTGTGTTTTCATGCATGAATTCTGGTAACAAGTGGCGACGGTTACTGGTTGCATAAATAATAAAATTACTTGAACCTGACTGTAATGAACCATCTAATACACTTTTTAAACTACGATAATTTTCATCTTCGGCGTTAAAAGCTAAATCATCACAGTAGACGATGTATTTTTCAGGTCGGCTTTGAATGAGTTTTTGAATTTTAGGTAAGTCTGCTAAATCATCGCGTTCAATTTCAATTAAACGTAATCCCTGAGCGGCATACTCAGTTAATAAAGCACGAACGATAGACGATTTTCCTGTACCACGTGACCCAGTTAAAAGCACATCGTTTGCTGGTAGGCCATTTAAAAATTGCAAAGTATTTTGAATGATTTTTTCTTTTTGACGCTCAATGCCTTTTAGGTCATCAAGATAAATATTTTTTGGTGTGTAGATGGCTTTAAGTTGCTGATTTTCCCATTTAAAAGCAGGAGCGGTAAAATCTGTTTCTTGTCGAGGTTCAGGTAAGACTTGCTGTAGCTGATTTAATACAAGCGATAATGTTTGAACTAAATTATCCGGTAAATCAATGGTAGCCATGGTTAATCAATCATGTTAAACAGTAATTTACTAGGATACTAACACCGAAATTAACAGGCTGACAAAACTTATTGCCTAGACAGTTTATCGGTTTTGCAATTGATTGAAATGGTCAGACCGAGCATAGTGTTGCAATGTCTATTCAGTAAAATCATCTGTGAAGATGAGGACGAAATATGTTTGAAAAATTACGAAGTGATATGAATCCACATCAGGCTTACCGTATCAAAAAATTACAACGTCAATTAGACATGGCTGAATCTTATGAAGAGTGGAAGTCTTTTGCATTAAAATTAGATGAAGAAACAGGTGTGCAAGAGTGGAAGTTTGATAATAGTTCACCTTACTTCGATGCCGAGCTCATTTCTTATCGCTACACTTTGCTCAAAAGGTATCGTCAGCAACATCGAACACTAGACCTTATCTATTTACTTAAAGAAGGTCTAACCTACGATATTGCAAATATTGGTCACCCCATGCTTTTTGCTGCAACGCATGTGGGTACAAAAAAGTTAATTGAAGACTATATTGAAGAAGTTAGTCAAAGCTTGGCATACATTGCTTCAAGTGAATGCATCACCTTTCAAAGAAAAGAAAAAATTGAGTTTTTTGAAAATTGTGAAAAGGCATATGGGCAACCTGCACTAATGTTTTCGGGTGGGGCGACTTTAGGTCTTTTTCATACAGGTGTGTGTAAAGCTTTAATTGAACAAGACTTAATGCCTAAAGTACTCTCTGGCTCAAGTGCAGGGGCAATTATGACAGGGATGCTGGGAACCTCTGCTAGTGAAGATGTTCAAAACTTATTAAATGGTGAGCAATTCTTCAGTGATGCTTTTCATTTTAGAAAACTTCGTGAACTCATTAAAGGCAATGGCGGAATTGCTGATGTGCACTATTTGAAAAAATTCCTTATTGAAAATTTAGGTGATCTTACTTTTGAAGAGGCTTTTAAAAAATCAGGTTTGAATATTAATGTTGCTGTGGCGCCGTATGATGCTACAGAAAATCCAAGAATTATGAATGCCATTATGACGCCAAATGTTTTGGTGTGGAGTGCGGTATTGGCTTCGTGTGCTGTGCCAATTTTATTCCCGCCAGTACGTCTAACCAGTAAACGTTATGATGGTGAACATACGCCGTATATGGCAAATACAAAATGGGTAGATGGAAGCGTAAGAAGCGATTTCCCTCAAGAAAGAATGGCACGGCTTTATAATTTAAACTACACGATTGCGAGTCAGGTTAACCCACATATTGTTCCATTTATGCAAAGTGATGCGGACCGCTTTCGTAAGGACGTATTAAGTTGGCCTGAAAGAATTCTAAGACGCCAAGGTAAAGTGTTATCAATGGGCATGATGGATTTTACGCGTCAACGACTTGGGGCTATTTCTCCAGTCAGAAGATTGTTAGATCATGGATATGGCGTAATGGGACAGCGTTATTATGGCGATGTAAATATTATTGCTAAATATAGCCTAAGCCATTATGCCTATACCCTACAAAACCCCCGTCCACATTTGTTTAAACGTTTGCAAAGAGAAGGGGAGCGCGCGACTTGGCCAAAAATTTCTTCAATTGAGACACATGCTCGTATTGGCAAGACGATTCAGCATTGTCTAGAAGTTTTGCGTTTTGAAGAAAAGAAACAACAGCCTGAGTCTTATTATGCTGAAGCATGATTTTGCTTCTCAAATAGAAAACTTAACCTGTGTGACAAAACCAGCAAGTGCGGCGTTAGGACGGCGTCTATGGACATGTACTATAGACACCAAGAATTACTGGTTAAAATATCATTTGCCTGAAACTTATGCTCAAAGTGAGCAAGATTTCTTGCATGAGCAATTATTTTACGAAGAAATTAATCTTAAGAACCCAACATGGCTTTTACCTTACAAATTGATTGAAGTCAGTTTAATTCCTCAGTTAGACCATTCTTTAGGTAAAGTTCTGATTTTACCTGATAGTGACATGTGGTTCAGTTCATTCACTAATGAAAGTGATTTAAGCGATGTATATCTGAAGATTTGGTTGGCACTCAATAAGCTTGCTGAACTGCATGAATTTGGCTGGATTCATGGAGATATTAAGGCAGAACATTTTAGAAAGTTTCAGCAAAAGCCTTATTTGATTGATTTTGAGAAAACAAGGTTCATCTCAAGTCAAGATTTAATCATGGATGCCACACCTCGTTATATGGCTCCTGAGTTGTTTCGAGGCGGGTATAAGAGTATACAAAGCGATTTATATGCATTGGGTATCATTCTATATGAATGGTTAACCCAAACTCGCTTAGAAGCAACCAGTTATCTTGAATGGGCAATACTACATTGCCAAAATTTAAGCATTCGATTGCCTCCGCAGTTCCTCAATTTTTATCCATTGCTCACAGGTTTATTACAAAAACAGCAGCAAAATCGGTTTTCAAATGCCGATGAAGCAATAAATTGCTTAAAGCAGATTCAAATTGATAAAAATCATTGATCTAGTATCTGTATACAATTTACACGGTTAGTTTTTTTTAGAAAAAAAACACTTGTCACTGTTAGATCTTATCGCTAATATACACAGCCATCGGGGGCGTGGCGAAATTGGTAGACGCACTGGATTTAGGTTCCAGCGCCGCAAGGTGTAAGAGTTCGAGTCTCTTCGCCCCCACCACTTTAAGTTAAAAGCTTAAAGTTCGATGTAGATGTTAAGTCATCTAGATCTTGGAAGAGGATTGGTGTAATGGTAGCATGACGGTCTCCAAAACCGTTCGTCAAGGTTCGAGTCCTTGATCCTCTGCCACATTTATTTTAAATAAATGTCCCAGATGGGGGCGTGGCGAAATTGGTAGACGCACTGGATTTAGGTTCCAGCGCCGCAAGGTGTAAGAGTTCGAGTCTCTTCGCCCCCACCATTGAAAGAAGCAAGACAATGATCTTGCTTTTTTTATGATTAAATCTAATGGGTTTAGTCATGAATATAGAGGATTGATGTAATGGTAGCATGACGGTCTCCAAAACCGTTCGTCAAGGTTCGAGTCCTTGATCCTCTGCCATTGAATAAAAGATGAAGCTCCTATTTAGGAG
>NZ_JABVBF010000050.1 GCF_013344765.1 Acinetobacter lactucae | reverse complement strand
ACTCTGGATGAGCCGTTTTTTTATATGCATAAATTGCCACTGTGATGTTAATTTTAAAAAACTGTATCTGTTTTTCTTTTAAATAATTTTCGAAAATGATCCTATTACAAAAGAGAGCACTATCATGAAAATGTATCAAGTCGATGCTTTTACAAAAGAGTTATTTCGTGGAAATCCTGCCGCTGTAGTTGTTGAAAAAGAATCGCTAGATGCAGATTTAATGCAGAAGATAGCATTTGAAAATAACTTATCTGAAACTGCTTTTGTCAAAATCATAGACTCTGAAAATTATGAAATCCGTTGGTTTACTCCAACGGTTGAAGTTGATTTTTGTGGGCATGCAACTCTTGCCAGTGCTTTTGTCATATTTAAAGATTTTACCGAGAAAAAGACCATTAATTTTCATGTACGAAACTTAGGTCTTTTTGTGGTTCACCAAGATGAAGATGGCAAAATCAGAATGGATTTTCCAATTCGTAAAGCTCATCAAGTTGAAGATTATCCAGCTATTTTACGTCAAGCATTAACAAAGCCTTTTAAAGCGGTTTATCAAAATGTTCAAGCTTACATTGTTGAGTATGGATCAGTGCAAGATGTGTTAGATGAGCAGCCTGACATGAATTTGCTCAAAGCTCTCGGTAAGAGAGCTGCAATTACAACTACAGCGATGGATGTTGCAATAACTTCAAAATCAGACGAACAATATGATTGTGTATCGCGTTATTTTGCACCTGTCGCGGGCATTGAAGAAGACCCTGTTACGGGTTCAATTCATACGGCAATAGCACCGTTATGGGCGGAGAAACTTGCTAAAAATAATATTATTGCTTATCAGGCTTCTAGCCGTGGAGGCATTTTATATTGCAATATTCTGAATCAGGAACGTATTGAAATTTCAGGATATGGGAAACTTTATATGCAAGCTGAAATTTTTCTTTAAAATATAAGGCCGTTTAAATAAACGGCTTTTTTTTCAAAACTTTACTATTAAAGTCAGCTTAAATTTCCTACTATAGTCCCACAACTATTGATTTTTTATTATTCAAATTAATTGGTATTTATATGTTTATGCAGTTTAAACAACTGACTCTCTCTCTGTGTATTCTTGGTTTAAGTGCTGCGTCTTGGGCACAAACTACATTAGTAAAAAGTAAGCAAAATATTGAGGAATATAAATTAGATAATGGTTTTCGGATTGTACTTGCTCCGAACGACAAAGAAAATAAAATCTTTATTAACACCATTTATTTAACTGGTTCATTAAATGACCCGCAAGGCAAAAGTGGCTTAGCTCATTTGCTTGAGCACTTGGCTTTTAAGGGCACGAAAAATGTTAAAGGGGAAGAGTTCCAGCGTCGTTTAGATCAATATACATTGATGACAAACGCTAGCACTGATTATTATTCAACCAAATATACCAATATTGTTCGTCCAGAGAAAAATGCGCTTGATCAAGTGCTGTATCTTGAATCTGAACGTATGGACAAATTAGTTCTTCAAGAAAAATTTGTTCCTTCTGAAATTGAAATCGTAAAACGCGAACGCGAGGTCCGTATGGACCAGCCTTTTGCTGTACTGATGGATCAAATGTGGAAGTCAGCTTATGGTAATCAATATTTAGGTCGTTTACCGATTGGCGATTTACCTGAGCTCAAATCTATTAAGATGCCTGAATTGAACCAGTTTTATCGTAGCTGGTATGCGCCTAATAATGCAGTCATGGTGATTTCAGGTAAGTTTGATAAGACAGATGTCTTAAAAACAATCGACCAATATTTTAGTCCGATTGAAGCGCGTGAGGTTCCTAAGCCTGTACAGATTCCTATGCTCGACTCTACAAAAATAAAAAATCGTCAGTTTGTGGTGAAAAAGGGGAGTGATCTCGCTAAATTTCATATCTATATGAATGGTAAAAATACCAAAATTCAGCCGACACTCGCTTTAGCGCCTTTGTTGTATACGATGCAGCCAAGTGGTCATTTATATCAGAACATGGTTGAAACAGGTATTACCACAAATGTTGATGCGAGTACGTGGTTAGACCAAGATTTTAATGTGGTGTTTCTAGGTGCCATTTATGCACCAAGTAATGACCCTAAA
Source organism: Acinetobacter lactucae (assembly GCF_013344765.1). Taxonomy (GTDB): domain Bacteria; phylum Pseudomonadota; class Gammaproteobacteria; order Pseudomonadales; family Moraxellaceae; genus Acinetobacter; species Acinetobacter lactucae_A. The sequence goes on along the minus strand of NZ_JABVBF010000050.1, from coordinate 18,007 downwards.
AAAGTTGAAAGCTCTTTGTTAGCGGGTATCGAAAAAGGAAAGCCTTTTACTGAAGTTGAATTAAATCGTGTTAAAAGTTTAATGAAAACCCAAGGTGACTTGATCACTAAAGATGCAGTAGCACTAGGTTCACGTTTGAGTGATTATACGGTTGCTGGCGGGCAATGGGATCAATATTTTAAAGACCTAGATTCAGTAGAAAACGTTAAGTTAGATCAAGTGAATCAAACTTTAAAACAATTCCTTGTGGCTGAGCATCGTATCGACGGTGATATTTTGCCAACACCCGAAGATCAGAAAAAAGCGCAACAGCAAAATGCAAAAGAAACACCTAAAACTTTAGATCAGGTAGAAGCAAAGGCAGAGCCTTTAAAAGATCCGAAGGCATATCAACAAGAAGTCGCTGAGTTTTTAAAAACCTCTAAGCAATATGTTGAAAGCAATGAAAAAAAGATTATCCGTGGAAAACTAAAAAATGGAATGAAGTATGCTTTATTCCCAGTTGAAACACGTGATGATCGTACTTATGCAACCATTACAATGGACTTCGGGACAGAAAAATCTTTATTTAATAAAGGTACGGTAGTTGATTTAACCTCATACTTGTTGCTTCGTGGTTCTGATAAGTACAGTTTGCAAGATATTGCTGATAAATCAATTGATGCAGGCGGCGCGGCTTATGCAAGTGCTGACGGCAATGGCATGACCATTAATATTCAGTCTAAATCAGAAAAATTTGATGAGTTTTTCAAGTTTGTTCTTGATGTAATGAAAAATCCGAAATTTGAACAATCTCAATTTGATTTAATTAAATCGCAAAGCTTATCAAGCCTAGATCGTCCTTATACTGAACCAGATGTGGTGGCTGGCTTAACTCTTTCACGTTTGCTTGAAGAATACCAACCGGGTGATTTGCGTTATCACTTTGAGCCTGAACTGGCAAAACAACAATTGAAAAACGCAACTCAGGAGCAAGTGAAAGAATTGTATGAGCGATTCTTTGCAATGAACCATGCTCAAATTGCCATTACGGGCGAATTTGATGCGAAAAAGATGCAGAAATTACTGAATCAGGAATTTGGTCGTTGGAATAGTCAGCAACCGTATCAAAAAATCTTGATTGATCACGTTGATTTTCCAGCACAGCAAGTTCATGTTTTATCTGAGCAACGTGAATTTGGTAGTTACCAGAGCGTACTTTCACTGCCAGTTGGGAAAAACCATCCAGATGCATCTGCTCTTATTTTGATGAACTATATTTTAGGGGAATCCCAAATTTCATCACGTTTGGCTCAAGAGCTTCGTGAGAAAAATGCCCTAGTGTATGGTTTTGGAACTGGGTTGCAACTTGATCGTGACACGAATGTAGGCGCTTTGAGCATTAGTGCAAACTATACTTCGGGTCGCTCAGCACAAGTGTCTGCTTCAATACATAAAGTATTAAATGACTTGGTTAAAAATGGCGTGACTGAGCAAGAACTTGAAGCTGCTAAAGCAGATATTATGAAGAAACGAGTTACGGCATTAGAAGATGAACGTAATATTCATGGCATGTTAAATCTCCAACTTGAGTCTGGTAAAACATTACAAGACCGAGTTCGACATGATCAAGAGTTAACTAAATTGACTGTTGCAGACGTCAATAGAGTAATTAAAAAGTATATTAAACCTGAGCATTTGGTCGAAGTGATGGCTGATCAATATGGTCAGGCAGCAAAAAAATAAAGTCTTCTCGCAAATAAAAAGCCACTGAATCGTGGCTTTTTATTTGGGTTTTTAAATCATATTAATGATCGTGTTTATGCGCGTGAAAATCTTCATTTTTACGGAAACGTAAATAATTTTCGAATTGCTCACAATACTCATCGAAGTTATCTTCAAGCATCATTTGAAATTGTTGAAGAAGGTAAGACATGACCTGATCTTTCGCATCACGCATTTCATTACCATCTTTAAAGTTATTTGCTGCTACCCATGTGTTGAAGCGGGCAGTCGCAAACAACATTGCAGCACTCACTTGACCACGTAACTCAGCCGGATCTACTTTTTTATCTTTTGGCGGGCGACAAAAATCATTAGCCTGTTTAATAAATTCATCCGCACGCTCAAAGAAAACAGCATTTAACGCTTCTTCTTCAGTAATATCTGTTGCATTAATCTTTTGAGACATGACTTATTCCCGCAAAAATAGAGCTGCTTATTATAGGCAAACGCTTGCGGAAACAAAACCTTTGACTTAGTCTGTAAATAGCCTAAGTATTGGTAGGAGAGACTAATATGCAAGATGCAATTGCTATTCAAAGTTTAAAGACAGATATTGCTTTATTACGCCAGCATGTTTTCCCACCTCAATATTTAGAGCATGTTGAAGGACTGCCGATTTATTATGGCTTGCAAGAAGAAATCGAAAACTATTACCGACAGTGGCAGGGGCTAATTGAAAGGGCGCAAGAGCTTTTTCAGCCATTTATGGAAGATGAATTACCAGAAGCTATTCATTTGCCAAGTCACTTAAATTTACCGCTGTTCTTTTTTCATGTAGACCGAATTCGGATTAATAAAACACGCGCAAAAGAATCTAAAACTTTCCGTGGTGTGGCGAGTCTTATTGAAAAATGCGGGCAGTTTGAAACAGACCAGATATTTACGATGCAAGAATGGTTGCAAAGCGACGATACAGCGGCTCTGGTTGCTCACCGTGAATTCATTGATTTAAGAACCTATGTATTCCAGCACGGGCAAAGTGAATATACCCGTTCGCGTTTTTATACCAATGGTATTGTGCTAGGGGTTGAGCCGCATTTTAAATTGGTCGATGCTCGCGATAAACCAAGAAAGCAGCGCAGTGATAGCTATAGTGACCCGTTAGCAGATAACGGCGTATGGAAAGTATTTGGTAAGTATCGATAAAAGTCGCTGCGTGTTTACAGCGACTTTTTATAACTTACCAGAAAGTTTCAACCTCACTAAAAGTTTGTAAAGCTTTTGCTGAGCGCTTTTGTAATTGAGGCTGTTTGGCTTTGACCCAGCCTAGGGCAAACCAGAAAGATGAGTCATTTTCGACAGCTTTATTGAAAATACCTTCTGCGATAAATAAATCGTTATATTGCCCAAGCGTATTTTGCACAGGTTGTAGCTGTTTTAAATATTGTTGTACCTTTTTATTTGGATAAAGACTCGAAATAAATTCAACACAATAACGTAACTGCTTAGCTTGCTTTCTTATTTTGTGTTGTTCAGTCACTTCAAGCTCAGAGAAGTGTTCAGCATTGTTAATTACTTTATGATGTAACTTATCTAAACTCTTTTTAATGTGTTTTTTTAAGCCACCTGTTTTTTTATTCGAGTCTTCTTCTGAATAAGCAAATGCTAGTAACCCGAGTAAGAGCTTAATCGTGTCTGCAGAGGTAAAGATTGTTGCGAGTTCTTTTGAGGGCTGGGCTGAAACTGGTAGTAAAAGTTCAGGTGAACCGTGTTGTTGAATGACAGGTAACACTTCGGTACGAATTGCATCTTCATCACGAGTGTCGCCAAGCTTACGGAAAAGCTCAGCAATTTGTTCTTCCCAAAGTGGATTTAGCTCGCCTGACCAGCCTGAAAAATGCTTAAACGCACTACGCAAACGTCGTAGACTTACACGTGCCTGATGGATATGCTCAGCTTCGGCAACCCCATCGGCAATTACAGCCATATTTGGCAAAAATTGTTCTAAACAGTTTTCGACAATCTTTTTGAGAGCTTGTTCAGCAGTAATATCTTTATTTAATGTCAAAGCTTTAGCATGAACAGCAGGTGAGGCTGCTTGCCCTAGTGCTAATAAGTTGCCACGCTCGGCTTTACTTCTTACATCAAGCCAAAGTGCGTAACGATTAATCCATTGCTGGGCAAATTGAATAAGCGTTTTTACTGCACCTTGTTTGAGTTCAAATTCAACTTCACAAATTACACTTTGTGCATCCGCTGTTTTTACCACACCATCATCTAAACAAACTTCAATAGCCGTATCGTCTGCTTCAAACACATGATAGGTGCGCTGAACATCAGTCTCAAACTGCAAACTTAGCGCTTCAGCTTGTGTTCCTAAGGCTGTATTAATTAAATCAGTTACCACTTTATTGTCTTGATACAACTCAAGGTTTAAGTCAGGTTCTTGGTCACACTTACCTAAATAAATTTCTTCTTCAACACGGTGTAGGTGGCTTTGACCTGCGGCTTTAAATGTTTGTACCCATTGATCATCTTCTTTACGTAGACGCAGGGCCATGCCATTTTTGGAGAGTAATCGATCAGGAGTATCGTAATACTTTGCCTGTAAGTGAATATTCTTTGCTTTGTGCTTTTTTAAGTATTGCTGGACAGTTTTTTTCTTCGATTCAGGTAACTGAAACTTTAGTTCGACTTCGACCATAATATATCTCCCTGAATCAGGTATTTAAACTATCTTGAATAAGTATAATAGCTTAGTACTAAAAGTAATGGTTTTGATAGAGAAAGTTACAATCAAACATATGACGCTATACTTTTATTTAGGTGTACAATCAGGTGACGTTTTGATCAAATAAAAATCAGGAAGATGATCGTGAATGCACCAGTGAACTTTAGCCATGAAGCTCAGCCAGAGTTTGAATTGCCGATTAAAAACTATCAGGAATTTTATCGTTTTTATTTAACAGAACACCGTAACATTATGAGCAGACGCTTACATGTGGTGGGTAGTAGTATTGGCATATACTTTTTTTCAAAAGCAGTCCGTAAGAAACAAACCAAATATATACTCTATGGTTTGGTAGCGGGTTACGCAAACGCTTGGGTTGGACATTTTGTGTTTGAAAAAAATAAACCTGCCAGTTTTAAACAACCTTTCTATAGTTTTATTTCTGATTGGCGAATGTTGTCTGATGTTGCACGTGGCCGCTTGAGTTTGGTTGATCGTAAGCACGACAAGATTCCGAGCTAATATTTATTTCTATTCTTAATATACCGATTGGTACTGGTAGACCTAGATCAATCGGTACTTATGATGTTCTATAAATCCGTTATACTAGCCAAGTTTTTTAAAGCGAGAGTAGAGTATGCGCGGTTTATATCTCATTACCAATGATGACCCAATCCAACTATTATTAGAAAAATTAGATGCCGCGCTCGCAACTCGTCAGGTCGCAATTTTACAGTACCGCCGTAAAAAAATAGACAAAGCAGACCAACCCGCAGAAGTCGAAAACATCAAACTTTTATGTGAAAAATATCAGGTTCCTTTTGTGATTAATGATGACCTAAAACTGGCTGCTCAGTTTGGATTAGGTGTGCATTTGGGACAAAGTGACGGTGAAATTACCGATGCAAAATCGCAATTACCAGAAGGCGTCATTATTGGTCGTACTTGCCTGAACTCTTTAGAGCTTGCACAAAAAGCAATTGCAGATGGCGCGACCTATATTGCATTTGGTGCGGTTTACGCGACTTCTACAAAACCTGAAGCAGGTAATGTCGGTATTGAAGTGATTAAGCAAGCAGCAGCCAAATATGATGTACCAATTTGTGCCATTGGTGGTTTAACTGTTGAAAACTCACAACCTGTGATTGAGGCCGGGGCTGACCTGTGTGCAGTCATTAGTGATATATTAGGCCGATCAACTGCTGAAATTCCTGCCCGTGTACAGGCGTGGGCACAATTATTTTCTTAAGCTTTCAAAATTATTTTTTAGATATTTAAGACGAGCATTTCCATGAGTTTATCTCCAAAGCAAGAACAGTTATTTAAACAAGCCAGCAAACACATTCCAGGTGGTGTGAACTCTCCGGTACGTGCCTTTAATGGCGTTGGAGGAACACCGGTTTTCATCGAAAAAGCAAAAGGTGCTTATTTGTGGGATGTCGATGGTAAGCGTTATGTTGACTATGTCGGTTCTTGGGGACCAATGATTTTAGGTCATGCTCATCCTGAGATTATTAAGGCTGTACAAACAGCAGCAGAAGATGGTTTAAGTTTTGGTGCGCCGACTGTTCATGAAACAACGCTAGCAGACATTATTTGTGAAATCATGCCATCAATTGAGTTGGTACGTATGACTAACTCAGGTACAGAAGCGACCATGACTGCTATTCGTTTAGCACGTGGTTATACTGGACGTGACAAGATTGTAAAGTTTGAAGGTTGCTACCACGGTCACTCTGACTCACTTTTAGTAAAAGCAGGTTCGGGTTTACTCACTTTAGGTGAGGGTGAACCGACTTCGAAAGGTGTTCCTGTTGATTTTGCTAAGCACACTTTAACGCTACCTTACAACGATATTGCTGCATTAAAAGAATGTTTTGCTAAGTTCGGCCATGAAATTGCGGGTGTTATTATTGAGCCTGTAGCAGGTAACATGAATATGGTGAAACCGATTGACGGTTTCTTACAAGCCATTCGTGATATTTGTGATGAATATAAATCTGTATTCATTATTGATGAAGTGATGACAGGCTTCCGTGTTGCTTTAGGCGGTGCGCAATCGGTTTATAACGTTAAACCCGATTTAACGACTTTAGGTAAAATTATCGGTGCAGGTCTGCCTGTTGGTGCGTTTGGTGGTAAACGTGAAATCATGGAATGTATCGCACCTTTAGGTGGTGTATACCAAGCCGGTACATTATCTGGTAACCCACTTGCTATGCGTGCTGGTATCGAGATGTTCAAACATTTACGCCAACCAGACTTTTACAGCAACTTATCTGCTCAACTTGAAAAGTTACTTGCAGGCCTACAAGCTGCAGCTGATGAAGCGGGTATTCCATTTAAGACTCAACAAGCTGGCGCAATGTTCGGTCTTTATTTTACCGACCAAGAAGATATTACAAGCTTTGACTCTATGTTGGCCTGTGACATTGAAGCTTTCAAAAAGTTCTTCCATGGCATGTTAAAACGTGGGGTAAACTTAGCACCCTCAGCATTTGAAGCGGGCTTTATTTCATCTGCTCATTCTGATGAAGATATCGAATTTACGATTCAAGCTGCCAAAGAAACATTCGCTGAAATGAAGTAAGCAAAAAAGCCCGTGTTAAACGGGCTTTTTAATTTGAGCTATTTTTATATTTGTAGAGAATAATGTTTTATCCCTTACCTCGAAAAATCCAGTTAGCTACAAGTACTTCAAATTGGTCAATTGAGTCTACGCAAAGTATTTTACTCATGGTTGGGCTCAATGAGCTTAGAGTACGACCAGATTGGTCTGTGCAACCATTGGCAAACCATTTAGAACTGTTGAGTAAACGAGCTCAATCACTCGAAATTCCAGTTATTTTTATAGATACAGCTCAGCTTCAACAAACCATGTTGGAGCTTGGTCAGCGTTTGTCATCAAATACTCAGGCTCAAGTTATGATGGCAGGTGATTTGTCGCCTGTGTTTAAACAAGTCATGCAGCTTGTTTTATCGATTACAGATCAGGTCAGTATTGTAAATGATGCAATCTTGGCGAGTAGCTTAGAGCAGCATATCCAATGGGTTGAAAAGATCAGTTTTGACTCCATTCAACATGTAAACACAAAGACTTTAATACGCTTATGGTCTTTAAGTGCGCCGTCTTCCTATATCTTGTCAGATAAAGGAGTTTTATTGGCAATTGCTGAACAGGTGGGGCGACATCCTATGGAGATCCATCCGGAAATTGATTTAAGAAACTACGGACTAGATCAGTCTGCTGTGAATTATCTGGTCGATTTATGGCGTGCAAATGGTGCGAGTTTGAGCGCTGAAGAGTTAATGCAAACACCGACATTGCAACATATTATGCAGTTATTGAAGCCTTGACTGACGATAGACCTTAAGTACTCCATAATATTTGCAAATTCTGCTGTTAATTTACCCGAACGGCATTGTAATTCGGACGTAAGCTTTTTATTATTGCCCGCTTGTTTTTCATCTTACCTTGGGAATACAACTTTGAGTGATTTTCTAAGTGAACATCTGATCTATCGTGATGATGATTTTATGGTGATTCATAAACCTTCGGACATCTTGAGTGTTCCTGGTAAGGGTGATTTACATGATAGCGTTTTGACAAGGTTGGTTGCGATTGAACCTAAAACTTTGCTCATTCATCGTCTAGACCGAGATACTTCAGGTATTTTAGTATTTGGTTTATCGAAGCGCGGTCAAAGTGCAATTGCACGTCAATTTCAAGATCGTCAGACTTCAAAAATATATGAAGCGCTTGTCGCAGGCCACTTAGAGGGTGAAGGGACTGTAGATATTCCTGTCATCTATGACCCAAGTCGACCGCCTTTACATATTGTCGACGCTTCTCACAACAAACCTGCTTTAACACATTGGCATGCCATAGAACATTTTCAAATTCAGGGACAGCCTGTAACTCGTGTGAAATTAACACCAATTACGGGTCGATCCCATCAACTCCGTGTACACATGCAATATCTTGGACATCCAATTGTAGGTGACACGCTGTATGCAACACCGGAGCAGCAACTTGTTCCGCGTTTATGTTTGCATGCCAAACAGTTAAGTTTTAATCATCCTGTCACAGCAGAAACATTAACTTTTGACTGTCCTGTACCGTTTTAATGTAAAAACTTTTGATGAGTAATTTTTTGTAGCAAAGCGATTTAATTGGTTTTTGCTTCAAAATTTTGCTTTAAAGACTACATAAAAAGATGCAAAAATAAGCTAATTTGCATCGTACAATATGTAGTGCGAACTTGAGAGAAAGGTGGAAAAATTGCAGCAGTATGCTATTGGTCAACGTTGGCTATCAGACACAGAAACTGAGCTCGGTTTAGGTGTTCTTATTGATGTAGATGAAAGATCTGTCAGCATTTTATTCCCCAAAAGTGATGAGACACGTGTCTATGCACGTAATAATGCTCCACTATCTCGTATCATCTTCAATACGAATGATGAGGTTCAAGATCAAGAAGGTCAGAAGTGGATCGTTGAGTCGATTGAAGATCGTCATGGTGTTTTACGTTACAACGTCGTTCGTACTTTAGAAAATGGAGAGCAAGAGCGTAAAGCGTTAAATGAAACGCGTATTGGTGCGCAAATTCAGTTGTCGAAACCTTTAGATCGTTTACTTGCAAGTCAAGTTGATTATAAAGAGTGGTATGACCTGCGTATTGAAGCGATGTTGATGCAAGCGCAAATGCAGAATAGCCCTCTACGTGGTATGGTTGGGGCGCGTGTTGGTTTAATTCCACATCAGCTTTATATCGCACACGAAGTTGGTAAACGTTTTGCACCTCGTGTTTTACTTGCCGATGAAGTAGGTTTAGGTAAAACAATTGAAGCTGGTTTAATTATCCACCAACAACTTAAAACAGGACGTTCAGAACGAATTCTTATTTTAGTCCCTGATTCTCTTCAGTATCAGTGGATGATTGAAATGCGTCGCCGTTTTAACTTGCAATTCTCTCTGTTTGATTTAACGCGTACCGCATCTATTAAAGAACATGATCCAGAGCTTAACCCGTTCTTGACTGAGCAATGCATTATTGCCAGCGTTGACTTAATGGTTGACCATGATGATTTGCGTGAGCAAGCCATAGAAGCTGGTTTTGATTTGCTTGTGGTTGATGAAGCACATCATTTGATGTGGAGCGAAGAAGAAGGTGGTAATGATCGCTACGATTTAATTGAAGAATTAGCTGAAAATACAGCAGGGGTGTTATTACTCACTGCAACACCTGAACAATTAGGCGTAGAAAGCCATTTCGCTCGCTTACGTTTGCTTGATCCACAGCGTTTTAGTAGTTTAGAGCGCTTTTTAGATGAAGAGACTCAATATCAGCAAACTGCAAAAATTGCTGAAGTGCTTATGTCTGATCAAGCTTTAACGCCAGAGCATTTATCAGCTTTAGAATGTTTATTAGGTCACAGTATTGAAGACCAGCCTGAACAACGCTTTAGAGCAATTCATGAATTATTAGATCGTCATGGTACTGGACGTATTTTATTCCGTAATACACGTGAAGCCATTCAAGGCTTCCCAGGGCGTGATTGTCAGCCAGCACCATTACCAGCACCAGAAGATTGGTCAAAAGATGGGAAATTGCGTGAGCAGATGTGGCCTGAAGAAGCGCAAATTGATGGTTCATGGATGCAGAATGATCCGCGTGTGCCATGGTTAATGGAAATTTTACGTAGAGATCTTAAGCATAAAAAAGTGCTTTTAATCGCGCGTAGTGGACCAGTGGTTGAGTCTTTAGAAAATGTGTTGCGCTTACATGCAGGTATTCGTACTGCAATGTTCCACGAAGGCATGAGCTTACTTGAACGTGACCAAGCTGCTGCTTATTTTGCTGAGGAAAGCTATGGCGCACAGATTCTACTGTGTTCGGAAATTGGTTCGGAAGGCCGTAATTTCCAATTCGCCAGTGATCTAATTTTATTTGATCTACCAGCTAACCCGGATGTTTTAGAGCAGCGTATTGGGCGTCTAGACCGTATTGGTCAAGAAAATCGTATTCAGATTCATGTGCCATACCTGATGGGAACAGCTCAAGAGCGTATGTTCCGTTGGTATAACGAAGCACTAAATATTTTCAGCAATATTTCGCCAACAGCACAAACGTTGCAAGAGAACTTTATTGTTGAATTAAAAGACTGTTTACTTGCAGACCAAGGTCAAACATTTGAAGATTTGCTTGAAGAAGTAAATGTTCAACGTCAAGCTTTGGAAGCTGAGCTTCAAGCTGGTCGAGATCGTTTACTTGAATATAATTCATGTCGTCCTATTGTGGCACAAGAAATTGTTCAGGCACTTGAAGACTATGATGATAATACAACGCTACCAATGTTTGTGAAGCGTTTCATGTCATCAACCAATATTGACTTTGATGAGCAAAGTAATGGTACGGTGATTATTAAACCGACTGACCAAATGCAAGTGCAAGGTTTAGCTTTAGACGAAGAGGGGATGACAGCAACCTTCTATCGCGATCAAGCTCAGCTTCGTGAAGATGCTCAATATTTAACTTTAGAGCATCCATTCATTGAAAGTGTTATGGAAATGATCCGTACACAATCATTTGGTAGTACCAATGTTGCTGTGCTCAAATCGAATGCGTTAAAGCAGGGTTCAGTATTAATTGAAGTCTGGTTCAAAGTAGATGTTGTTGCACCGAAGTCACTGAATTTACCATCGAGCTTACCTAAACAGCTTATTCGTGTATTGTTAAGTGAAAATGGTCAAGATTTGTCTGAAAAAATTGATCCGACAATCTTGAAACCGTATTTACATCACTTAGATGGCAATAGCTGTCGTCAGGTGGTTAAGGCTCGTCGTGATATCATTGAGCAGCGCTATAAACAAGCGTTAGAGATTGCGAAAGTTGATTTACCTCAGCTTCAACAGCAAGCAAAAGAACACTATGGTAATAAATGGCAATATGAAATTGACCGTTTAACTTACTTAAAACAGTTCAACCCAAGTATTCGCCAAGATGAAATTGACCGTTTACAAAAACTGCAAAAAGAAGGGCTCGGCTTGCTTGATGGTTTAACTGTTACACCAGAAGCGATTCAAGTATTAGTTGTGGTTAAGCCATAATCAACTCAAATAAAAAAAGCGCCGATATGGCGCTTTTTTTATATATCGATTTTAAATTAGATGAGACCAGCATCTTTTAGTTCTAATTTTAAATATGCATAGAAAATTGGAGCTGCGATTAAACCGCCTAAGCCAAAAATTGACTCACAGATTAACATTGCCAATAAAATCTCCCACGCATTTGCATTGATTTTATGCCCAATAATTTTAGCATTAATAAAATATTCAAGTTTATGAACCAGAACGAGATAAAGTAATGCGACGCTTGCGAGTCCGAGTGAAACAGTAAGAGCGGCAATAAATGTTAAAGTATTTGAAATTAGATTACCTAAAATTGGAATAAGCCCAAACATAAAGGTCAAAATAGTAAGCGTTTTGGCAAATGGAAGGTGAGTTCCCCAAAGCGGCAATAAAATAAAGGCGAATAGAATAAAGAGCAGGGTATTAATTGCTGAAATTTTTATTTGTGCAAAAACCACATTTTTAAATGAAATTGATAATTTTTGAATACGTTGGATAAGCAGGGACTTAAAAACAGGCTGAGGCGTACGGCGGTGAAAACCATGTATCGCGACCAAAATACCAATAATTAATCCCATGACCATGGTCACGAAGTTATGCAAAATATCGGAACTGGTATTTTTTAATGTGGTCACGTTATCTTTCATGAAAGCAAAGATTTCGTCTTTTAGATCTGTCACGCTATCAGGAATATAACCCGGAAGATATTTTCCGATCTCTGCTTGTAAATGAAGGAGTGTTTGGTCAACTTTGCTATTAATACTATGTAATCCGACACCTTTTAGATCATATACAACAAAACTAATCAGGCTCGTAATGAAAAAACCAATGAGCGAAATAGTAACAATACTGAGTAAAATACTAATAAAAATACGAGCTCTTTGGCCGTCAATATAACGTTCTACCACCGAACTTAAGCTAATAATAATTTCATAAATGAGAAAGCCTGCAAAAAAACTTGCTAATAGATGTAATGGGATAACCGAAAGCAAAAAGATGCCCATAAGAATGTAGCTTGCAATCAGACTTTGACGATTATTCAAATTTTGCATGTGGATCCCTGAGATCGTTGGGAATATAGGAGAAAGAGCAAATGAAGTGATTATTTATACTCTCGCGAGCTATTAGCTTCAATCAGTGAATTATATTTTTATTGGAAAATAGAGGAGTTAGATGTAAAAATGGCCTGTTCATCAACAAGCCATCTCTAAGATAATTTTAGCGAATTTTTGCTTCATCCAGATGACGTGCGCCTTCTAAAATCATTCGAATCATAATCATGGTTTGTTCAGCCACTTCTGTACGTTGATTGATAGGAAGATCAATGACTTTGGCACCCATGTGAAACACAAGTTGAGTAATTGCTTTTGCAACAAGGTCTGGATGATACAAATGATTGTTATTTAGGCGTTCAAGACGAATTAAATCTTCTTGCAACTCTTGCTGAAAAAAGTTGAGTTGACGGTCTACGGCAGCTTTATAAGAAGCGGAACCTGTAAAACTTTCACGTAGTAATAAACTTAAATTGCCTTCATCGGCATCGAGCTGTTGAAGAAAAATATCGACAGAACTACGAATAATGCTTTCTTGTAAGGAAGCACGTAGGCGAGCTTGACGGATAATTTTACGTAAAACGATACCTGCTCGGTCAATTAAAGAAATTGCTAATTCATCAATATCTTTAAAGTGTCGATAGAAACTATTGGGCGCAATTCCTGCTTCACGAGCTACTTCTCGTAAACTCAGTGAGGCAATACTTTTTTGCGGACCAATAAGGTTTAAAGCGGCCTGAAAAAGCTCTTCTTTAGTAATTGTCGCTTTTCTTCCAACAGAACGCGTAGCTGTTTTAATTTCAATGACATCTTGTTGTTGAGGTGTGTCATTCAGGTTCTGAGAAAGTGAAGATTGGGTCATGCTGTTCAATATATTTGTAAACTCTCAGGATTATAGCCTTAGAAGCTGAACTTGTGAAATTGTAATTAAAAGTACGAGTGTATATACAAATATATATACATGTGTATAATAATTAAAAAAGAGCGACAGAGCCTTCAATTATGCAAGCAATCGAAAAGAGAAATTCTCTATTCAATTCATTGACACAAGCCATCTTTGATAAAGAAATGGCTAATTTCTGGCTACAAAAAGTTAATCCTTTATGGTCTGTAAAACATGGCCTTGTTCAAATTGTAAAAAAAGAATTTGTCGCTCACGACATGGTGAGCTTGACGCTAAAATGTAACCGCTTAGTGAAAATGGGCGTTGCAGGCCAGCATCATCCTGTGATTGTAGAAATTGCTGGTCGTCGCTATGAACGCACTTATAGTTTGACGCAAATAGATGCGCAGCATTTACGTTTAACAGTTAAAAAAGTTGCTGATGGTATCGTGAGTAACTGGTTTATTTCTGAAAGCAAAATCGGTGATGTTTTTGAGCTTGGTCGACCTTATGGCGACATGCAACAAAATATCAAAACATCAAATTTAATTATGTTGGCTGCGGGTAGTGGTATTACCCCAATGTTAAGTTTGATTACTGCGATTAAACAAAGTCAGCAGTTAGATAAAGTTCAGGTACAACTTTTATATTGGGTAAAGCAACGCTCAGATGCAGCTTTTGTTGAATACTTTGAAAAAGTTGCACAGCAATATCCGAACTTTAATTATCAGGTTTTCTATACACAAGAAACCCCAAATGATGAGCGTTTAAATGCAGAGCATTTAGCATTGGTTGATGATGTCGAAAACAGCACTATTTATGCGTGTGGACCTTCTGGTTTTGTGGCGACTGTTGAGCAACTTTTTGAAAAAGCTCCAGCCGTTTTAACAGAAGCATTTAGCTTAACAAATGAAAGCTCTGCTGATGACGTCGGTTATGTGAATGTCACATTAACCGAGTCTAATAAGGTCATTGCAATTCCTAAAGGCCAGTCAATTCTGGTTAGCCTTGAACATGAAGGCCTTAAACCAACTCATGGCTGTCGTATGGGAATTTGTAATAAATGTGTTTGTAATAAATCACAAGGTTCAACGCGTAATTTACTTAACGGTAGTGAAAACACTGAACCAAGCCAATTACTCAAAATTTGTGTGAACTCAGCACAATCCGATCTAGTTATTGATCTTTAAGAGAGAACTCTTATGAATATGCCAGTGAAAGTCGAATATTTTAAAAATCCTAAAAATCGAGATTTGACTCCAGCAGAACTTGATGCATTTGCAAAAGAGCTCGATCAGATCAAGCAAGAAGTATTGGATGATTTGGGCGAGAAAGATGCTAAATATATCCGCCGTGTTTATGCTGCGATTCGTTATAGTAGCTTTTTAGGTCGTGCTTGTTTGTTTGCAGGTTGGTTCCCACCAGCGTGGATTTTAGGAACAGGCCTATTAGGCTTCTCTAAAATTATGGAAAACATGGAACTCGGTCATAACGTGATGCACGGTCAATATGACTGGATGAACGATCCTAAGTTTAATGGTCAAACTTACGAGTGGGATACTGTCGGTACTTCTGATAACTGGCGTCAAACTCATAACTATAAACATCACACTTATACCAATATTAAAGGTATTGATGATGACATTGGTTACGGTTTACTTCGTCTATTCCCAGAGCAACGCTGGAAACCGGGTTTCTTACTTCAACCTGTTTATAGCATTCCATTTTGTTTGTTGTTCCAATGGGGCGTAGCCATTCAAAATCTTGAAATTGGACGTGTCCTTTATAAACGTAAGAGCATGGCAAAATTCTTGGAAGAATTAAAACCTGTTAATAAAAAGATTGGTACGCAACTTTTTAAAGACTACGTTTTCTTCCCTTTAATTGCGGGACCTGCAGCTTTACCTGTTTTCACTGGTAACCTAGTTGCAAATGGTCTTCGTAATATCTGGACATTTACGATTATTTTCTGTGGTCACTTCACAAAAGATACGGAAGTATTTCCAAAGTCTGTTTTACAGGATGAAAGTCGTGGTCACTGGTATATGCGCCAGATTCGTGGTTCTTCTAACCTAAAAGGTTCAGAAGCATTACATATCTTAAGCGGACATTTGAGCCATCAGATTGAGCACCATTTGTTTCCTGACATTCCAGCGCGTCGTTATCGCCAAATGGCTCCAAAAGTTGAAGCTGTATGTAAAAAATATGGTCTAAATTATAACAACGCAAGTCTAGCTAAACAGTTTGGACAGGTGGTAGGCCGTATCTTTAAATATGCTTTACCGTTTAAAAAATAAGCCATAAAAGCCCTGATTAGTTCAGGGCTTTTATTATTTCTTTTTAGAAATCCACATAGTAATCGTAGCTTGAAAAACTTTATCTTTTTGAGCGTCATAGACTTCTACATTTACTAAATATTCGCCAGCTTTATCCCAGTCATAATTTTTTTCTACAGACGTTGCAATTGCAATCAGGTCTGTTTCTGCCTTTTTTAAATATTCGACCGTCATGCCCTTGGGGATCCAGCGGTGTGTAGAAGGTACAGTAACTTCTGTCATTGTTCCACCTGCCAGTTCTGCCATATTACACATCGCAATCGCATGTACAGTTCCAATGTGATTGAGTACTGAGCGTTTTTTCTTAATGGAGATTTCGCAATAGTTGGGTTTTAACTCGATAAAGAGCGGGGAAATACTTCCGAAATAAGGGGCTTTCAAACATAGCATACGTGAGAAAGTCCATTTTCCTTTCGGAAAACTAGACACTTTGTTCCAAAGTTCTAAAGTAGTTGCCATGATTTAAGGCTCCATATAATAAAAAACAGAATTATGTTCTGTTAAAGAATATAATTCTGTTTACAAAAATGAGTCAAGCCATTCAGAATATCTCCGATAACTGGTTAGGGAATAAATGATGCAATCTGCACAAGAGTTATTAGAGCGGTTATATCCAGGCAGAAGGGCTGCTTTAAAGAGACAGATTTTAATAGATGCCTTGTTTTGTTTTTTAGAAAATGGAATTGAAACCACAAGCATTGAAATGATTCGTTCAAAATCCGACAGTAGTGTAGGGGCTATTTATCATCACTTTAAAAACAAAGAAGGTATTGTTGCGACTTTATTTTTTGCAGCTTTAGATGATCAAGCAGTCCTAAGAGATGACTATCTTGAGCGCACAAAATCGCTTAAAGAAGTTTTATATGCTTTTATCCATAGCTATGTTGATTGGGTAAGTGAACAGCCAGAGTTTGCTAAATTTTTAATCTCTGCTCGTTTTAGTGTGATGCAGGGTGAAGACCAAGAACGTCTCATTCAGAAAAATAAATTAAGAAATCAAAAAATTTTTAATGCAATTTCAGATTATGCTGAATCTGACTTTTTAAAATCTATACCGCATGAGCTATTACTTTCACTTGTGATTGGGTCTACAGAAAATTATTGCCGTGCATGGCTATCTCAAAAAGTTCCTTCAAACCCTAAAGTTTATAAAGATATTTTGGCAAAAGCTGCATGGGATTCTTTGCAAAATTTGAGTTAAATATCTTTATCACTCCATAAAAAAGCCGCATCGTTCATGCGGCTTTTTTAGAGATAGAAATTATTTAAACTGAATTGAACCGTTTGCATTTACAGTAATTTTAGACTCGCCAGCTGCCATGTCTTGAGCTGGTGCAGCTTCCGCCATAGCGAACTTAGCCATGCTGGCACGCATTACAGGTTGCGGGAAATAGTTGTTGGTATTCAAGTTCAGAGTAACCAAGGTATATTGGTTTTTATTCCATGCTTGGGTCAACATTTGAGCACGTTGTTGGAAGTTTTTAGACGCTTCTACCATCAACTCATTCTCAACCTTTTTACGTTGTTCATCTGAAACCGTAAAATTAATCGATTGTGTTTGGAAGTTTTGCTGTAATTCGTTTATTAGCTGGCTAGCAGCTTTAAAGTCTTTACTTTCAAGACGGATTTCAGCGCGACCACGCCATTCTTTTAACTTATTGCTATCGTTATCGTAAATTGGATAAGTGCTTTGAGCACCGGTTTCCACTTTGACTTGAGGATATTTACGAGAAACGCTAAGCGCCTGATTCATCAATTGATTAATTTGATTTGAAAGCTCGGCTGGTTGCTTGTTACTTTTTTCAATATATAAAGTTGCATGCATTTCATCATTAGAAACTTGACGCGAAGCTTCAGCTTGTACATTCACAAGATTGTAGTTCAAGCTATTATCATCCTGAGCAAAAACTAAAGGGCTAAGGAAGGAACCTAAAAGAAGACTAGAGAGGGCTAAAGTACGCATAAATTTTTCCTTTAAAAATTAATATAAATTTAATTTTTTTCATTAAGAAATGTTAAACATAACTTATGCATAACTTTTGCAGATTTTGTGGCGTATTTGTAATATTAAAATCTGTTTTTTTAAATTTTGGTAAACATAAAATTCTTTAAAAAATAAAAACTTAAAATTAAGGTATTGCAATGTAACTTAAAAAATCAAAGTAATAT
>NZ_JABVBF010000004.1 GCF_013344765.1 Acinetobacter lactucae | reverse complement strand
ATTCAAAATAATACAGACAAAATTTAAAAACATAAAATCAAGACCAATATTATTTATAATCCATTCAATAAGCAATAGTTTGAAAGCCGTGTTCATCAGAATAACTAAAAAAATTACCTTTTAATTACATTATCAATTATAAATGAAATATATTTTATTAATATTTATTTAAGATGAATGTATTAAGTCATGTCCTACTGATTTTTCTAACTCAATAATTTTTTGTTTTATCTCCTGAGGTATTTCACATTTTCGTTCTGTTAATTTATCCATGCATACCAGAACAGCCTCAGCAGTAGCCACGATTTGTTGTTGGGTTTCACTCCATAATATATAGGCCATACGGAATGCGCTATTACGGAGCTCTTCCACGCGAACACCGACTTTCAATACATCGGGATAAAAAACAGGCCTTAAATATTTACACTGACTTGAAGCAACAACGGGATATATTTGGGGAGTTAATATATTTATTGCTTCCATATATAAAATACGTGAGCTTTCAATATATCGATAATATTGTACATTATTGACATGACCAAAAGCGTCCATATCTCCCCATGCGACTTTCTGTTCATATATTATTGGATAGACAGACAGTTCTTTCATTTTTACCTCATATTTTAAACTTTAAAAAATTTGCATCGTTTTCAAAGATTAGATTTAACTGTTTGATTAACACTTCATCTTCTTTAAGCGTAGACTTAATACGTAAATAGCTCATTAAAATATTATCTGGATATAATGTTAATAATGTTTCAGCTTCTGCTTGACGTCCAGTTGCCATATAGACATGCCATTTTGCGAAAGTTAAAACCGGTAGATTCATATATTGATTTTCAAATTGAATAATTTTTTCTTCAACATCAGCATAGTCAGGAACCTGCTTAAGCAGTTGTTGCTGAAACCATAAATAAAATACTTCTGGATCAAACTGCTCTTTTAACAAGTGAAGGGTTAAGGCCGCATGTTGCATGCTCATATCTGGCATACGGGCTAATAGTTTTAGCCATAACAACTTACTGCTATAAGGTCGAGTTTGAATTTCAGCCTCTAAATCTAAATAACGCTGTTGCAATGCCTGTAAGTCATCAATAGAGGCTTGTTCAAATTGCTGAAGAAGTTGCTGCAACCATAAATCACGATGCTCAGCATCTAATAAGCCGTATTTCATGGATCGTAAATATATCCATGGGTGTTGCAGAGCTAATTGCCCCCATAAAGCAGTTAATCTTTGTTGGTAAGCAGTTTCTATTTCTTGTAACCAAGGCGATAACTGATGTTGGTATAAAAACTCAAGATGAGTTAATGCGCGGTCGGCTTCATTTTCGGCTAAAAAGATTTCAATTCGCTGTAACTCTGCCAATTCAAATGCCATCGGTGGTGATTGATCGAGAGCCGCCAGTGCCTTGGGATAGTCACCGCTTAAAACCAGAAACTTAGCATCAATAATATTTTTTAAAAGTCCTGACTGAGTAAAAACACGTTCAATAAATACGCGTTGGTCTTCGGCAGCCTCTAATAACCAGACAATACCTAATTGTTCATAAGGATGAAGGTTTTTAAACTGAAAGATGTTTTCACTTTTTCTTTGCTCACGAGAGGAATAACGTTTAATCCATAGCCATATAAGTTGAGCAATAAAACTTATTACTACAAAAGTAAGGGTTAATCCCCATACATTTGTTTGCAACTGTAATTGTCGCCAGTAAATATAGACATATCCCATTCCATAGCCATAACTCAATAAAGCTAAGGCTGCAAAAAGTATTAAGCTAATTATGAAATAAACCGACAGGAGGTGTTTCATATATCCTCCTTATGAGCCAATTAGCCCAAGTGTAGAAAGTTTAGGAACTGGCACGACAGATAAATGTGCCACTTTAGCAATACGTTTTTTCAACTGCTGACTCGTTGCATCAGGCATTTCATCTAGCTTTTGCATCACCAATTGCAACTCATTTTGATACTCAGTCATTTTTCCTTGATTGAGTGCCTGTTCGGCAATTAACAATCTTAATTGCACTTCTTTCAGCACGACACTTCGATTCATTAAATTAATAGAAGGAGTTTCTACTTTTTCTATACGGAACCATTTTTTCCACCAAGACACAGTCTCGGATTGATCCATTTCAAGTTTAGGCTGGGCTAAGGCTTGTTGAATATTCTTATCAATATTCTGCAATAAATCATCAATTAATTGATGGCGTTGATTTTGAGCCAAACTGAATTGTTGAACTGCTTGTTTATCCTGCTCAAGCGATTGATTCAAACTATGCTGCAATGCAGGAGCAATTTCATAGTGTACAAGCGATTGCTGTAACTGATTTAATTGATCAACTGCATAAATCAACTGCTGCTGATCAATCGCAAATTGAATTAAATCTAACTTTTGTTTAATTAAAACTGTAGGTGCAATACCTGTCGGTGGAGCATCTAGTTGAGCCACTGAACTAGTTTTATTCCCTGTATTTACGGGTTGATTCTGCAACTGTCGCTGTAAAGCAACCAATTGATCATTTAAATTGGCATAGTGCTGTTCTGATTGCAGCAGACTTTGTTTGAGCTCGGGAACAGTACGAGAAATTTGCCACATATCGTAACTGAGCTTAGCCAACCAAGCTACGCCCAGTAAAATGATGATAGAAACAAGTTTTCTCATATGAATCCTTATAATGCCTGAATGTGATGAATCATCCCCGAAGGCGATAAATTTTCAAGTTGAATAATGTGAAAATGAGCCTGTTGCTGATCGCGATACTCTTTAACCATTTGAAAAAGACGAGGTCCTAAAACCAGATATACACCATCAGGTTGTACATTATTTTTTGAACAAAGCTCTAACCAATACTTCCAGCTCGCTTCACTGGTAATTAAGACGAGCCATTTATTTAAATTATAATTTGAATTCTGTGTCAGATGTTTGAATGCAGAATATGAAGCTTTCGGGCACTGCCGATGATATAGAACAAAATTTAAAATCTGAATTCCTTGCTGTTGCAAAGACTCCATCATAAATTGGCGACCACCTTCTCCCCGCCAGAAAGCCACACTACCCGTCTGTTGCATATTGTGCAGAATAGGTAGGTTCAACATTCCCTCAGAGGTTTCAACATCTGGGATATGTGCGTCTATTCCATATTCATTTAGACAATTTGCTGTTGCCTGCCCTACAGCAATCCACTGAATATGTTTTAAATCGCTAATTTTTAAGCCACTTTGTGCTAAATACTCCATGCCCACTTCAACAGCTGTTGGGCTGACAACAACAATAGCTTGCGCCTTAATTAATTGTTGGTAAAGCTGAAGTAAATGTTCGGAAAAGGGTTTGGCAACAAGCTCTAAAAGAGGTAAAGACTCAACCTGACAACCTTCATTTTGCAAAGCTTCTGTTAATTCAGCTGCACGAGAATCAGGTCGAGTATTAATAAACAACATGGTTTAGTAGAGGGCCTTTAATAGCTCACCCGCACCTTGATCAAGTAAGTTTCGAGCAAGGTTCTCACCCAATTGCTGAGCATTATTGGCTTCGTCTGTCAGTTCAGCACGTAATAATGTTTGGCCATCAGGGCTTCCAACACGACCTTCGATATGGATTTGACCATTTTGTAATGTGGCATAACCTGCAATTGGGACCTGACAACCACCTTCAAGATAGGCATTAAATGCACGTTCAGCACGCACACAAACATCTGTTTCTGTGTGTAATAACGGTTGGATTAAAGCCAATACATCTTGGTCAGCAGCACGGCATTCTAGGCCCAATGCACCTTGCCCTACAGCAGGCAAACTAATATCTGGTGTTAAACAATGACGAATCCGTTCTGACAACCCTAAACGCTTCAAACCGGCACTGGCCAGAATAATCGCATCGTATTGACCTTCATCTAGCTTCGCTAAACGTGTGCCAACATTTCCACGCAAGTCAATAATTTGTAGATCTGGGCGTTGTTTTAAAATCTGAGATTTACGACGCAAGCTTGATGTACCAACTTTTGCACCTTGTGGTAAATCAGCAAATTTTTCAAAATGATTTGAAACGAAAGCATCTAACGGATCTTCACGTTCACAAATCACTGCTAAGGTTAAACCCTCAGGCAGAGCCATTGGGACATCTTTCATTGAATGTACAGCCAAATCTGCACGCCCATCTAAAAGTGCTGCTTCCAACTCTTTAACGAACAGCCCTTTACCCCCAATTTTTGCTAAAGGCGTATCTAAAATTTTATCGCCCTGCGTGACAAACTTAACCAATTCCACCGTTAAATCAGGGTGAAGCTCCTGTAAACGGGCACGAATATGTTCTGCCTGCCAAAGAGCAAGTGGGCTTTGTCGCGTAGCAATTTTCAAGGTTTTCATAAATTCAAGCATGGGCTGGTCAAACAATACACCCTAAACTTAACTTGATCCCTTAAAATTGCAAGTAAAATCTCGCAAGTCCAAGATCACTCTTCTAAATTTAGAGCTGATGAATCCTCTCTCTAAGCGTAGACAAATGTCGACGGCTCACCGAAAGTCGTTCATCTAGACCACGTAACCGAACCTGATATTGACCTGAACTAACCAGCTCTAGCCCATCTAGATATGCAACTGCAACCAACGCGTTTCGATGAATACGAATAAACTGATCTGCAAATTCGGTTTCAAGCTCTTTTAATGTTTCATCTATTAATACACTGCCGTTTTGATGACGCACTGTGACATATTTCTGATCTGCTAAAAAATAATAGATATTCTCAACAGGAATCAGCTCAACGCCACGATAGGTTTTTGCAGCAATTTGATGGCGCTGTGTTTTTAGATCATGTAAAAATTCATGTTGTGGCAAAGCACTTAGCTGTGCTCGAGTAAGCTGTGTCAATTGACCAAAAACTTGCTCAAGTTCTACTGGATCAATCGGCTTAAGAAGATATGCTTGAGCTTGTGATTTAAATGCTTCTAACGCATGTTGATCATAGGCGGTACAAAACACAATCGCAGGCCGAGGATTGAGCTGGCTTAACTGTTCTGCACAGACGAGACCATTCATACCTGGCATTTGAATATCAAGTAAGATTACATCCGGTTGATGAAGCCGTGCCTGTTCTAAGGCCTCCTGTCCATGATGAGCCGTTGATACAACTTCATGTCCCATCTTTGAAACTAAACGTGACAAACGCTCCACTGCAAGTGGTTCATCGTCACAAATTAGCACCTTCATTCATCCTCCTTGTCACCGTTAACTTGGTCCATTTTTTTATGGTTAACTCTGACTGACTTATTATTTTGTTTGATATTGATAGCTCATAATAGTGGTATATAAAGCTTCGCCTTTATAAACCTGAAATCTAACGGTGTTCCCATAATACGCTTTCAGGCGCTGCTTAACATTTTCAAGAGCGATTCCATGCCCTTTCCGTGAATTTATTGTATCGTCTGTATATGGGTTGGTAATGACTATACTGACCTGATTTTGCAATATTTCAACCAATACCCCTATGGTTGCTTTACCCATCATTGGTTCTACCCCATGAAAAATACTATTCTCCAACAAAGGTTGTAATGTCAATAAAGGAATAGTGATCTGTTTTAATTGCACAGATGAAAGCTCGATCTTCCAATCTACTTTTAAGCGTTCTCCCAAGCGAACCTGTTCAATCATTAAATATTGTTTACTCAGCTCGATTTCTTCATACAGACTCACCAACTTCAATTCTTGGAAGCTCGCGCGAAATAGCCGCGACAAACTAATAAGCATGCTTTCTGCTTTATCTGGATCTATCGTAATTAAACTGACCACATTATTTAGACTATTAAATAAGAAGTGAGGATGAATTCGCGCTTGCATGGCCTGAATACGAGCATTTAACTCTGCATACTGCTGATGCAACCATTGTTCTCTAACATATAAATAACGTAAACAGAAAGCCCCGAGCAATATTCCATAGCTTAGATATAAAGGTACATTGGTAAAGTAAATGCTCCAGTCCTGTGTTAAAGAAACATGTTTATTTAAAAGACCAAATTGAAAAAAATTACTCATTAAAGTAGTCAAAACAACAATGCCTTGTAGCATCACAAAACCAATAGCCAAAGCAAACTCTTGACGTAAACCGCTAAAAAAACCTTGAAAGCGTTCAACCAAGGCAAAAAAAGACAATATCACCCAATTAATAAAAACAATGTATTGAAAAAGTCTTCCCCCATTTAAGGCTTGCCAAGACTGTGCTTCAGCCAATGCTAAGACCAGTGCCAAAACATTACTTGCGATAATTAATTCGAATAAGTGTTGCCAACGCCCGTTTTTCGTAAAAAAATAGGAGGAATTTTGATTTCGGTATGCTGTAGGAAACAACTTTGTTTGTTGAGCTTCGGCAAGTGATATACTCTTTTTTATTTTACTGAGCCACCATGACCACATCTTCAAATCCCCCTAATTCAGTAACCCCAGACCAAACCTCAGGTATGTGGGGTGGTCGTTTTTCTGAAGCGACGGACGCTTTTGTAGCCGAATTTACCGCCTCTGTTCAGTTTGACCAACGTTTTTATAAGCAAGACATCGCTGGTTCGATTGCGCATGCTACCATGCTTGCGAAAGTTGGCGTACTCACAGAAGCAGAACGCGATGACATTATTGAAGGTTTAAGCACCATTCGCTCAGAAATTGAGGCTGGAAACTTTGAGTGGCGCATCGATCTTGAAGATGTTCACATGAACATTGAATCACGTTTGACTCAACGTATTGGCATTACAGGTAAAAAATTACACACCGGCCGTAGCCGCAACGATCAGGTTGCAACTGATATTCGTCTTTACCTACGCGACGAAATTGATGATATTTTAAAATTATTAGAACGTTTACAAAAAGGCTTGTTAGGCTTGGCTGCCAAAAATGTAAATACAATTATGCCGGGCTTTACACATCTACAAACTGCTCAGCCTGTGACTTTTGGTCATCACTTGCTTGCATGGTTTGAAATGTTGGTACGTGACACTGAACGTCTTCAAGACTGTCGTAAGCGCGTTAACCGCATGCCACTTGGTTCTGCCGCTCTTGCTGGTACAACTTATCCAATTGACCGCGCATACACAGCAGAACTCTTAGGTTGTGAAGCTGTATCTGAAAACTCGCTTGATGCCGTATCTGACCGTGACTTTGCCATCGAATTTAATGCAGCTGCTGCACTGATCATGATGCATTTATCACGTATGTCAGAAGAGCTCATTCTTTGGACTTCTGCACAGTTCAAATTTGTGAATATTCCTGACCGCTTCTGTACAGGTTCTTCAATTATGCCGCAGAAGAAAAATCCGGATGTTCCAGAACTTATTCGTGGTAAATCTGGCCGTGTATTTGGTGACTTAATTAGCTTGCTTACGCTCATGAAAGGTCAACCATTGGCGTACAACAAAGATAACCAAGAAGATAAAGAACCTTTATTTGATGCGATCGATACGGTTCGTGGTTCACTCATGGCATTTGCAGACATGATTCCTGCATTGGTGCCAAATATTGAAATTATGCGTGAAGCTGCGCTTCGTGGATTCTCAACTGCAACTGATCTTGCTGACTACTTAGTGAAAAAAGGCGTTGCGTTCCGTGATGCGCATGAAATTGTAGGTAAAGCAGTCGCGTTAGGCGTTGCTGAAGAAAAAGATTTATCTGAGCTCACACTTGAGCAATTACAGCAATTCTCTGACTTAATTACAGCAGATGTATTTGATAAAGCCTTAACCCTAGAAGCTTCTGTAAATGCACGTGATCATATTGGTGGAACTTCACCAAAACAGGTTGAAGCTGCGATTGCGCGTGCCCATACACGTTTAGAACAGTTATACGCTTAAGGATAAAACATGAGTCGCCAAGTATTTTGCCGTAAATATCAAAAGGAAATGGAAGGTTTAGACTTCGCTCCTTTCCCGGGTGCTAAAGGCCAAGATTTTTTTGAAAATGTTTCTAAGCAAGCATGGCAAGAATGGTTACAGCATCAAACTACACTGATTAATGAAAAGCGTTTAAACGTGTTTGAACCAGAAGCTAAAAAGTTTCTTGAAGAACAACGTGAAAAATTCTTCAATAATGATGAAAGCGTAGAAAAAGCTGAAGGCTGGAAACCAGAATAATCGGTTTGTTTTAGCTTATTCATCATTAAAAAGGCGGGTCTATATACATAGATCCGCCTTTTTTTACGTGAAACTTACACAAACATAAAAAGCCTTACATAGAGCGCACAGGACTCTACATGACTTTAAAAAGCGAAAAATTTATTATCACTCTATAGCAAGAAGAACACGATCCCTGTCGTGTTTATGCACTTGATTTTCTGTCCTGAACTTCCCCCCAAAGTTCGGGACATTTTTTTATCTATTATTTTTAAAAATAAAAAAGCCTTGTTTCAAACAAGGCCTTTAAATAGTTCAGCTCAAGATTATTTTTCGTGGACTTTCGCTTCAATTTCTTCAATTTTGGTATGGCGGGCATCAAAGCCTTTTGCCATGTAAATCACTTGCTCAGCAATGTTACGTGCATGGTCACCAATACGCTCTAATGAACGTAAAACCCACATCACATTAATCACACGGGCAATATGTCGTGGATCTTCAATCATATAAGTCATTAATGTACGAGTTGCCGACTGATATTCGCGGTCGATATCAGCATCGGCTAAAAGTACACGTAAAGCTTGATCTGCATCTAAACGTGCAAAAGCATCAAGAGCATCATGAATCATGACACGAACTTGGTTACCAATATGACGTGTTTCCATGTAGCCACGAGGTGACCCGCCCTCTTCACACAGATTCTGTGCAATACGGGCAATTTTCGCTGCTTCATCACCAATACGCTCAAGGTCAGTATTGGCTTTACTCATGGCAATAACCATACGCAAGTCAATTGCTGCTGGATGACGACGTGCTAAAATTAGCGTCAAGCCTTCATCAATATCACGTTCATATTGATTGACTGCATTATCTTTAAATTGAACATCAATCGCTAAATTTGCGTCTGTATCAAGCAAAGAATGAATTGCATTGGCAACCTGTTGTTCGACCAAGCCACCCATGGTCATAAACTTTGTGTTTACATCTTGCAAATCTTCATTAAATTGAGAAGAAATATGATGGCTTAACACCGGATTACTTGGACTCAAGGGAAGCCTCCAACATGATGGCGCAGGAATAAAATGATTGAGCATTAAAACACAGCAATCATTAAGTTTTTATGACAAAATTAAATTTCAGATAAAAGCATTTTATTACTGATACGTTAACCAGCTATTAAGCTCGACCAGATCTTTTTCACCTAACTGACCTACCGCAGCTTTTAAACGAAGTACATTCAATAAGTAGTCATATTGACTATTAAGATAATCCTGTTTTGCTGAAAAAGCATTACGCTGCGCTAATAAAACATCAACCATACTTTTTAAGCCTTCGTTATAACTCGCTTTTGAGGCTTGAGAAACTAAAGAAGATGAATCCATTGCAGCCTTTCTTGCTTCAAGTTTGGCTTGGTCTGTATCGACCTGCATAAAGGCACTTTTCACATCAACATTGGCACGGCGGATGGCCGCATCAAGTTGAGCCTGAGCTTTACTGGCTTCTACAGTCGCTTTTTTAATTGATGTTCGAGTGCGCCCACCATTAAATAAATTCCAGTTCATTTCTACCCCAACCTGATCAAATTTTCCGTCAGTCGAAATAAGAGTCTCTGGGGTCTGTTTGGTATAACCATAGCTCGCAACTGCGTCTATCTGTGGATAAAGCGCGGCTTTTTCCACACGGCGCTGATCTTCACTATATTGTTGCTGTAAGCGGGCTTGCTGGATCTTTAGATTTTTTTGCTGGGCCAAAGAAATCCAGTCATTAAGCTCTGCTGGATAAGGCTTTTGAAAACTAAAGTCACTTCGTAATACAGCAAGCTTATCTTGATAAGAACCAATATATTCAGACAGCTGTTCTTGGGCTAAAAGTAATTGAACATTGGTTGCAATACGATTAGCTCTGGCATTTTGATATTGAGCATTTGCTTCACTCACATCACTACGCGCCACCAAACCTTCTTTGAGTTTGGCATTCATCATATTAAGCTGCTCAAGCAAAGCTTTTTCTTCTTGTAGATATGCAACACTCAATGCCTGCTGACGCAGTACATTAAAATAGGCTTCTGCTACATTTAAAACATGATCTTGTTTTTGCAGTCTTAAAGTAATTTCACTTAAGGCAACCGAAGTTTTAACTTGCTTATAACCTTCCCAAGCATCCATACGGAATAATGGCTGACGTGCAGTGAGAGTCGCCTGTCGAGTCGTCGAAGTATTACTCACCAAAGCATCTGACAGGCCTTCTTGATCAACACCCGGAAAGTTTGAACGTTTTACAGTTTGTCGATTACGGGTAATGTTTCCAGACAATGTGACAGTGGGTAATAACGCCCCCGTTGCTAAGCCTAAGTTCAGTTGATCTGCTTCATATTGTTGTTGATTGGCTTGCCATGTCGGGTCATTTTGTTTTGCGCGCTCATAAGCTTCAACCAAATCTAGAGCAAAACTCGAAGATGCAAAACTCCAAAGGCCCACAGCGACCATTAATTTTATTTTCATTGTTCAAATCAACGATAAAACTTGCCTTTAAGACTAAGAAAAATTCTAATCAAACTCAAGCCATTAAAAGTTTTAGTTTTTTAAGAATCCTTAGTTTTTGACAAGATTAAAATACAAATAAAAATCAGAAACATACCTATCCAGCCTACCCATGAAACATGCTCACCAACCAAAACAATCGCAAAAATCGCAGCAACTAAAGGTTCAAATAAAGTTAGGGTGGTAGCCTTGCTAGCATTTACTGTTTTTAGACCAAATCCAAAAAGTAAATAACCTAAAAACATAGGAATCAGCATCATATAACCAGC
Organism: Acinetobacter lactucae; assembly: GCF_013344765.1. Taxonomy (GTDB): domain Bacteria; phylum Pseudomonadota; class Gammaproteobacteria; order Pseudomonadales; family Moraxellaceae; genus Acinetobacter; species Acinetobacter lactucae_A. Next base: position 42,876 of record NZ_JABVBF010000004.1, on the reverse strand, counting down.
CACAAGTAGATTAGTTGAGCTATGCAATAACCCTCCACCTGTAACCAATAAAGTAGGAAGCAAAATAACTGCCCCGCCACCCATAATCATGCCCATTGCAGCTTTAGCGGCAACACCCCGATCTATTAATCTTTTTGCGGCCCATGAATAAAGCGAATAAGTTGTAGCAGCGACCAACCCAAGGAAAATACCGAAGAATTTATTCCATTGATTTGTACTCTCTTGAACCGCATGACTTTCGCCCATCGACAACATACTTACGCCAAGCACACCGCAAATAAAACTTAGAAACCAAATAGCAGATAAAGCTTTGCGGTCAAAGAATCTTTCTAAAATCGCTGCGATAAGTGGAGCGGTACCAATTGAAACCACCGTACCAATCGTAATGCCTGCATAATGCATTGAGGAATAAAAAGCCAAAGGATAAATTCCAACCGCCACTACGCCTAAAAGTAGTATTGAAAGATTTTCTCTAATAAATTGGCGGTTTTCCCGTATCGCCTGTGATGCAACCAAAGCTTGTAAAAGGCCTCCACCGCCCATCGCTACGGCGCCAATAGCAAGTGGGCCAAGTGTCGGTGCAAATGCTGCCGCAGTACCTGTTGTTCCCCACAAAACAGAGGCAACTAAAATCGCAATTGTGCCTCCATAGCTACTATTTTTAATGAGGCTAATCATGTAGGCATTCTCTATTTAAAATGTCTTCAGCCATTTGTTTTGCCAAGAGGAGTTGACGACTGTTGCCCTCTAAGCCTGCTCTTGCCATAGAACCTTCTAAAAGAAAAGAAAGCTGTGTAGCCACATAATTCACACGTTGTGAGTCTGGTATTAATTTTTTTAAATGCTCAGCAACAATAGCCTCGACTTCTTCTTTATGCTGTCTTACCGAGCTTCGCCCTGTACTATTCGCCGGAAACTCAGCCGCAGCATTCAATAACCCGCAGCCTCGAAAGCCTTTTTCATAGGCAAATTCTGCATGGTCTTGATAGGCATCAAACACAGCCAAAATAGCTTCTTTCGCTGTTTTTGCTTTTTCTAAACGTGTTTGATAGAGATCAAGCCACTCTTGATGTCGTGCAGCAATGTAGGCATCAACAAGATCACCTTTTGAAGAAAAATTATTATAAAGCGACATCTTAGCAACATCTGCTTTAGTCGTAACCGAGTTAATGCCCGTTGCAGTAATGCCATCGTTATAAAATAAGGTTGCCGCTGCATCGAGAATTTTCTGTCTTGCTGTTTTATCATTCATAGTTTTAATTTAAGTAGACCGACCTACCTAATAATAAAGATTTCTAACAATGATGCAATCTTTTTAAGCGTTATAATTTGAGCAATATTAATTTCTATAAAAGTACAATGATGAAGAAAGTTCTAATGATGAGTATGTGCAGTGCACTACTTTTAGCTGGATGTAATAAAACATCAGAGCAAGATCAGACTGTGTCTAAAGAGCAAAAAACAACTGAGCGAAAGGCCACTCAAAAACAAGACAGTAGCTGCTTACAAATTATGATAGCTATGCACACGATTAATCAAAACAGCAAAATAGAAGATTTAAATCAAATTAATGAAAAGCTTAAAACCTGTGTTCCCTCTTTAAAAAATGAGGAACAGCTTAAGCTGATTAATGCATCAACTGCCATGTATCAACGTTTTCTTAAACACGACTACACTGACAAAACAGCTAGAGCTTTTGAAGCATTTGGCTATGCCATTTTAGAAAAAGAACCATTAGATGCTAAAAAAACAATGAAAACCAAGAAAAAGTTATTCGATCAGCTTAGCGCTCGTGATCAATATCTGATTCAACACGAGGGCCAAGCCTACATCGAACTTCTCTATCAAGGTGAGGGCATGTTTACCTACCGACGTCAGCCAAACTATTTAGTTGATGTTTTTGCTAAAGCTCTACCCACTGACCAAAAAGAGTTCTTAACTCGTATGGCGAAAGACAATAAAGAAATTTTCTATGACGACGGTGCTTTGGCTATTTCATGGAAAGAGCTTACTGAGCGTGCATTATTTTGGGAGAAATTTATTCAGAAATATCCAAAGAGTTATTTTATTAGTGATGCAAAATTATTATTTAATGAGTACCGATACTTTATTTTCTTTGGCTTAGATAATACGCCTGTGTCCGATCACTTTGCTCCAAACACATGGATTGATAAAGATGCTTTACAACAAATTCAATTTTTATCAACACAAAAACAGTCGAGTTTAGCGAAACCTGCCCAACAATTTCTCAAGTTCATTGCCACTCCCGTGGATGAGCGTAATACACAATTTAAGACAGATTTAATTGATGAAAGTGGACAAAAGAAATCAACCTATCAAATTGTGCATGAACAGCTTGAGCAGTTATTAAAATTAGAGTCACCATGGAATACCAAAAGCTACCGTGACTGCCATATGGATGCGGTTTGTATAGATACAAATTGACAATGCCAGCCAACCTAAAACATGTTAGTCTGTAAATCGCTTGACGGAGCGCGAGTAATAGCTCGCTGAGATTGTGTAAATTCCGTGTTATCGCAACACAAGTTTGATCACAAGTACCGTTGAACCTGATCAGGTTAAGACCTGCGTAGGAATCAAGCCATCTGAAAACTTAAAGCCCCCAATTTATCTCGTAAAGATAAATCCGCCATCGTTTTTGGTCGTGCTTGATTCGTTGATGTTATTCATAAGGATCATGTGATGAACCAGTTAACGAATCTCTCTTCTGCTGAAATTTCAGCACAACATGAACAAGATGCAAAAGATTTAACCCGCATCCTACCCGCTTCTAAAAAAGTTTATATTGAAGGCTCTCGCCCTGACATTCAGGTTCCAATGCGAGAAATTTCTTTAACCGACACCCCTACTGGTCTTGGCGGTGAACATAATCCTCCTATTATGGTTTATGACACTTCAGGTGTTTATACCGACCCAAATGTTCAAATTGATTTAAACAAAGGGTTACCTTCAGTTCGCCAAAACTGGATTGAAGAGCGTAACGATACCGACGTACTTTCTGGCTTAACTTCAAAGTTTGGTCAAGAGCGTTTAAAAGACATTCGCACCGCTGACATTCGTTTTGCACATATTCAAAATCCACGCCGTGCTAAAGCAGGCAAAAATGTCACTCAAATGCATTATGCCAAGCAAGGTATTATCACACCTGAAATGGAATATATTGCAATTCGTGAAAATCAGCGCCAGCGCGAAGGCGTTGATATGCGTCAACATGCTGGGCAGAATTTTGGTGCAAAAAATTTAAAAGAAATTACACCTGAATTTGTTCGCCAAGAAGTGGCTGAAGGTCGTGCGATTATTCCTGCTAACATTAACCATCCAGAACTTGAACCAATGATTATTGGTCGTAACTTCTTGGTTAAAATTAATGCCAACATTGGTAACTCAGCGCTTGGCTCTTCAATTGATGAAGAAGTTGCAAAAATGACTTGGGCAACCCGTTGGGGTGCCGACACCATTATGGATTTGTCGACAGGTAAGAACATTCATGAAACACGTGAATGGATTATTCGTAACTCACCTGTTCCAATCGGCACTGTACCGATTTATCAAGCACTTGAAAAAGTTGATGGTGTTGCAGAAGACCTGACTTGGGAAATCTTCAAAGACACGCTGATTGAACAAGCTGAACAAGGCGTTGACTACTTCACCATTCACGCAGGTGTATTACTTCGCTATGTACCACTTACCGCAAACCGCTTAACGGGTATTGTTTCACGTGGTGGTTCAATCATGGCGCAGTGGTGTCTAGCACATCATGAAGAAAACTTCTTATACACACATTTCGATGAAATCTGTGAAATCATGAAAGCTTATGACGTTTCATTTAGCTTAGGTGATGGCTTACGTCCGGGCTGTATTCAAGATGCAAATGACGAAGCACAATTCAGCGAACTTAAAACACTAGGTGAACTCACTCACCGTGCATGGGAACATGATGTTCAAGTCATGATTGAAGGCCCTGGTCACGTACCAATGCACATGATTAAAGAAAACATGGATTTACAGCTTGAGGTGTGTAAAGAAGCGCCCTTCTATACACTCGGGCCCTTAACGACAGATATCGCTCCGGGTTATGACCACATTACATCTGCAATTGGTGCAGCCATGATTGGTTGGTACGGCACAGCAATGCTTTGCTATGTCACACCGAAAGAGCACTTGGGTCTACCAAACAAAAAAGATGTTAAAGATGGGATTATTACCTACAAGCTTGCGGCACACGCTGCCGATCTTGCTAAAGGACATCCGGGTGCACAGGTACGTGATAATGCCTTATCAAAAGCACGTTTTGAATTTCGTTGGGATGATCAGTTCAACCTAAGTCTAGACCCTGATACAGCACGTAGCATGCACGATGAAACCTTACCAAAAGAGGCTCATAAATCTGCTCACTTCTGCTCAATGTGTGGTCCAAAGTTCTGCTCAATGAAAATCACTCAGAATGTACGCGACTATGCCAACAATCTCACAAATAGCGATTCAGAGGTTGAAGAAGGCCTCAAAGCGATGAAAGAAGTTTACCAAGAACAAGGTCAAAAACTGTATCATAAAGTGTAAATATTCAAAAAAAACACTTGCCTAGCCATGATTCTCGGTTAGGATGAAATAAATAGATTTCGTCCTGATCGAATCATGAGTATTGTTGAACGTCCAAGTTATACATCTAAAGATGTCGAAGTAACATCACGTGAATCTCTATTCCGTGGTTTTATTCAAGTTGAAAAAGTCAGCCTTCGACATCGTCTATTTAACCAAACTGAATATACTCATGTATTGCAACGTGAACTCATTCATCGGCCTGAAGCTGCTGGTGTACTACTTTACAATGATCAAAAACAACAGTTTGCACTGATTGAACAGTTCCGTGTTGGTGCTTTAGATGATTCTCAGTCTCCATGGCAGCTAGAAATCATTGCAGGCGTGTTAGATGGCGATGAATCACCAGAAAGTTGCATTCGACGAGAGAGCCTCGAAGAGTCAGGTTGCGAAGTTCAGGATTTAGAACATCTATTTAGCTTTTATCCGTCAGTTGGTGCTTGCTCAGAGTTATTTCATCTCTATGTTGCCGAAACTCAATTACCCACTAATGGTGGTGTATTTGGTGTAGATGATGAGGGTGAAAATATTCAACTACACTTGTTTAATTATAGTGAAATCCAAACTCTACTCGACAGCGGACGTTTAAAAAATGCTCCCGTCATTATGGCATTACAATGGCTGGCCCAACACAGCAAAACGATAATAAATCCGAAGAGGTAGGACGGTGACTTTTCAAGTCTCAACACATTCACAAAAAGACCATGTCATTATACAAATTACCGATACTCACCTATTGGAGTATCCACATTTAGAATTTGTGGGTATGAATCCTGAAGAAAGTTTTCATGCCGTTATTCAACAAATACGAAATAAACATCCTGAAATTGATGCCATCATCCATACGGGTGATCTAGCTCAAGCACCAACGCCTATTACCTATAAACGCTATATTCAATATATGCAAACGCTTGGTCTGCCTTTTTTTCAGACTTTAGGTAATCATGACAATGTTGACCATTTTCCATTACATAAAGGAAACCATCAGGAACCTGTGGTTATTTGCCTAGGAAACTGGCGTGTTATTTTATTAAATAGTGCGGTAAAAGATCATATTGATGGACATCTATCAGCCGAACAGCTAGAGAACTTAGCGGTTTTACTCGAAGAGTACGTAGATAACCATGTTTTGTTAGCTTGTCACCATCACCCTTTTGCCATGAAGTCAAAATGGATTGATCATCACAAGCTACAAAATTCTAATGCTTTGCTTAATACATTGGCCCCGTTTAAAAATGTAAAAGCTTTAGTCTGTGGGCATGTTCATCAGGACTCCATAAACACTTGGCAAGGAATCGAATTTTTCTCAACCCCATCGACAAGTGTTCAGTTTAAACCGTTTAGTAATGATTTTGCCTTAGATCAAAATGCTCCCGGCTATCGTTACCTTCGTCTAAAAAACAATGGTAGTTTTGAAACAGAAGTCTTCCGGCTTGAAAATTTTCAAGGTCATATAAATACTGATATTTCAGGCTATTAACCCTATTTCTTATATGCTTATACATAATTATGACTGGGGTAAACACGTTTTGAAAATATTTACGGGACGGAATGACTATCATCTTGCAGGAAAAATCTATATGATGACGACCCGATGGGAAAATCCCATCGATGGTTTTCTATAAAAACACTTGCATATCACCATATTTTTTGCGTATAGATAGTACGTGTAAGATGAGGAATGCCCTATATGGCGAATGACAACCAAAATCAAGTCTTGGACGAACACACAGCAGTGATCGACGAACAAAAATCGGCTGTAAAACGTGTACGCAAAACCAAACCTAAAGCTTCTGAAGGCGGTACAACTGCGAGCTTGTTTGGGATTGAACCTTATCAGCCGAAAAAAAATGAAGAATACATGTCTGATGGACAACTTGAGCATTTCCGCCAAATCCTAAATGCATGGAAAGCAGAGTTAATGTCAGAAGTTGATCGTACGCTCAACACAATGCAAGATGAATCATCTGCTTTACCTGATGTAAATGATAGAGCGACTCAGGAAGAAGAGTTTGCGATTGAATTACGTACACGTGATCGTGAGCGTAAACTGATTCGTAAAATCGAGCAATCATTAGAAGCGATCCAAAGTGGTGATTACGGTTTCTGCGAAACTTGTGGTATCGAAATTGGCTTGCGCCGTCTAGAAGCTCGTCCAACAGCTACTCAATGTATCGATTGCAAAACTTTGGCTGAAATCAAAGAAAAGCAAAACAACGGATAACCATCCTTCCTAACCTCCCTTTTCAAAGGGAGGAATACTGCGAATTTTAAAAACTTCTGATATTCGCACATTCCCCTCCTTATATTGGAGGGGTTAGGTGTAGATTTAATATAGACAACTATAAATCTTTATGTCTTACATTGGACGTTTTGCTCCCTCTCCTACTGGTCCTTTACATTTCGGTTCTTTACTGACTGCTGTCGCAAGCTATTGTGATGCCAAAGCCAATCATGGTAAGTGGTTAGTTCGAATAGAAGATACAGACATCCCTCGTATTTATCCGGGCAGTGAAGAGCATATTCTCACGTCATTAGAAATCTTCCAATTCGAACCAGATGCTGAGATCGTCTTTCAAAAAAACCGTTTAGACATTTATGAAAGCGTATTAGACCAACTCAAAAAAGAAGGTCTTATCTATGCATGTCAATGTACAAGAAAAATGTTGGGTTCAAATGCAATCTATGCAGGTACTTGCCGTGATCTCAATCTTGATTTTCAAGGTCAAGCGATACGGGTAAAAGTTCAAGATCAGCAGATCTGTTTCGATGACCGATTACAAGGACGTCATTGCTCCAATCTACACCACGATCTCGGAGACTTCGTCCTTAAGCGCCGTGATGGGATTATTAACTATCAACTTGCTGTCGTCGTGGATGATTATCTACAAGGTATTACCCATGTCGTTCGAGGTTCAGACCTATTAGATAACACTGAACGTCAGATCTGGCTGGGACAGCTTCTAGGTTATCCTAAACTGAGCTATATGCACCTTCCCCTCGCCATGAATGACCAAGGACAAAAGCTCTCTAAACAAAATCTTGCTCAAGCACTCGATTTATCAAAAGCTCCTAAATTACTTCAAAAAGCAATACAAGCCTTAGGACAACCCAAGGTTGATTTAGATCAGCCTAAACTGATGCTGAAGCAGGCTGTAGCGCAGTGGAATATCGATTTAATTCCCCATGGGCAAGAGCTCAGCGGAACATATCTATAAATAATAAAAAAGCCCGATATCAAAATCGGGCTTTTTTAAACTTCTAAATACTCAATTAGAAGTTCGACTCTTCTCGTTCTGGGTTGACTTCTTGTGTTGAAGCATCGATCTTTAAAATCAAACTAATCATCGCAGCACACATCATTAAAGACGTACCACCATAACTAATGAATGGCAAAGTCAAACCTTTGGTCGGCATTAAGCCCATATTCATGCCCGCATTTACCAAAATCTGAAGTAAGAAAATAATGCTAATACCGTAAGCTAAATAGCCTGCGCGAAGGTAATGATGTTTCAAAGCACGGTGACCAATTTTGATACAACATGCTAGCATCAAGAAAGATAGAGCAATGACAATGGAAATACCCACGAAACCAAACTCTTCACCTAGAACTGCCAACATAAAGTCAGTATGTGCTTCAGGTAAATAAGATAGTTTTTGTACACTGTGGCCTAAGCCTGTACCAAACCATTCGCCACGGCCAAAAGCCATTAATGCATTTGATAACTGATAACCTACACCTAATGGATCTGCCCATGGGTCAGTAAACGAAATCAAACGCTGGAAACGGTAGGGTTCAAATAAGATCAAAAACACGATACCCGTGACAATCGCACCAAGCATGATTAAGAACTGAGTTGGTGGCGCGCCCGCTAAAAAGAACACACCAACCATCATCATGACAATAACGACCGTTGCCCCCAAGTCAGGCTCAGCAATAATCAAACCGACCGTGATTGCCATAACCCCACTTAGCCGTAGCAAGCCTTTCCAATGAGTACGAACCTCTTTGGCACGGCGCACCACGTAGTCTGCGGTAAAGATCGCCATCATGACTTTGGCAACCTCGGTTGGCTGCAAGGTAAAGCCACCAATCTTAATCCAACGCGTAGATCCATTGACTTCCGAACCCACCACCAAAGCAGCAAGCAACAGAACCATGGTTAATAGCCACAGCGGAAAGGTATTTTTAAACCACGTATTAAGTGATATCCGATAGGTCAAATAAGCCACTACACCTGCAGCGACAATCGAAATACCATGACGAATCACATAGTGAAACGGGTTTTCATGCATATATTCAGCATAGGGCATCGAAGCAGATGCAACCATCACTGAACCGATACACAATAATGCAACGACACAGAAAATCAGGACATTACGTGGCGTCACTTCCGCTGGCCATTTAGGCAATATCCGTTCATACCAATGATTGATTTTCTGGATTGTGGTCTGAGCTAAGCCTGCCATACTACATTCCTAATCATGTTTTCTTTAAACCAACGAATTGACGCAGGCAACAAACTGCTGACCACGATCATTATAACTTTTAAACATATCAAAACTTGCACATGCTGGTGATAACAACACCACATCTTCGGCCTGTGTTTCACGTTGAGATAGCTCTACAGCTTCTTTAAGCGTTGCTGCATGTAAAATTTTGGTTGCACCTTGAATGGCTTGCTCAATAACCGGAGCATCCTCACCAATCAATACCACAACTTTGGCATATTTTTCGATAGAAGAACGTAATGGACCAAAATCCTGTCCTTTACCTTGCCCACCTAAAATCAAGGCAACCTTACCTTTTTTAACCTCAATTGCAGCGCCTAAACCATCAATCGCTGCAAGCGTAGCGCCAACGTTAGTGCCTTTAGAATCATTGTAATAACGTACATCATGCACAGTCTTTACATATTCACAGCGATGCTCTAAGCCTTTAAATTGTTTTAAGGTTTCAAGCATAGATTCCATAGGCAAACCAATTGCTTCACCTAATGCTAAACAAGCTAAAGCATTGGCTACGTTGTGCATGCCTTGAATATATAAATCCGAGCTTTTAATTAAACGTTGCAAACCACGCGCAAGCCAAAGTGTGCCATCACCATCTCTTAAAACACCATATTGATTTAGATCTGGTGCATTTAAACCAAAGCTTTGCATTGGTGTTGTATCTGGAACAAGAGGACGACTTAAAGCATCATCACGGTTAAATACTACTTTTTTAACACCTTGGAAAATACGGTGCTTTGCTTGATGGTAACCCAACATATTGCCGTGACGGTCTAAATGGTCTTCACTCATATTTAGAACCACAGCAACTTCAGCATTCAAGTGAGAAGTGGTTTCCAACTGAAAACTTGATAGCTCAAGTATAATTAATTCAGGTTGATCTTTTAATAAATCTAGAGCTGGGCGTCCAAGATTGCCACCCACAGCAACTTTTTTTCCCGCATCTTTAGCCATTATACCAATTAAAGTCGTTACCGTACTTTTCGCATTGGAACCTGTAATCGCAACAATAGGCACATCGGTTGCACGGCGTAATAATTGAATATCCCCTACTACCGATATCCCTTGCGCAATAGCGGCCTGAATTTCTGGTAATTGTGGTGCAAGACCTGGGCTTAAAATAATTTCTTCTGCTTGTAATAATAATTCTTGATCAAGTTGACCGAAACTGGTTTTAACGCCAGCTGGAATCTGATCATGCCCCGGCGGCGTGGGACGAGAGTCTGTTACTGCAACTTGGTAGCCTTGTTCATGCAAGAAATTTACAGCAGAAACGCCTGAGATTCCCAAGCCTGCGACAACTTTTAGCCCACCACGTTGTATTAACATTTTTGCCCCACAATTTATCAATCGACAGAATGGCAAAAATGTTAGCACTTTGCTGTTTTGAATGCTTTTTCAGTTTGAACTTTATTCATCTTTTTTTGTGTCAGTGCGTAAAAAAGCCATCAATATGATGGCTTTTTAAACGAAACAAGAAATAGTGAATTTACTGCCATTTAATTGGCTTAATTTCTTGAACTGTATTGCTAGGTTTATCTTCGCTTGAACAACCACAACCTCCAGCACAACCAAAGATCATTTTTGGTTTAAGCCATTTTGCCAAAGTCGTCCAACCCTGCTTTTCGCAAAACAGAGAGAGTGAAGAAAACACTGAGTTTGCTGTTTTTGGAAATACTTTCTTAAAAACAACTACAGCACTCCAAATCACTAAAACCGCAATGATCAGATATTGAACCATATACAACCTCCTTTATTGCTTTAACCCCAGTAGTGAGAAGCAATTTGATAGGTAACAAACGATGCAAAATAAGCTAAACCAAACAGATATGCAGTCATAGCTGCAACATGTTTCCATGAACCTGTTTCACGACGTACCGTTGCTAATGTTGCCAAACAATGTGGAGCATAAATGAACCACACTAAAAGCGATAAACCTGTTGCTAAAGACCAACCAGTTCCATCTGCACTAATCAGATGCGACAGACCTTGTGCCACAGCATCGTCATCTGTTGCAGACAAGGCATAAACCGTACCTAATGCTGCGACTACTACTTCACGAGCGGCCATTGCTGGAATTAAAGCAATACAGATTTGCCAGTTAAAACCAATTGGAGCAAATAAAGGCTGGATAAGATGCCCAAGCATACCTGCAAAACTATAATCTATAGCAGGTAATGTCGCCCCTTCTGGTGGTTGTGGGAAAGTACACAAAAACCATAACAGAATAGAGAGCGCAAAAATGATTCCACCAACGCGTTTCAAAAAGATCTTTGCACGATCCAGCAAACCGATTCCCACACTTTTTAAATCAGGAAAACGATAACTCGGCAGCTCTAGCAATAAGGCATGTTGTGACTTATCTTTTTGCAAAAACTTCATTAAGAATGAAACGCAAAGCGCACTCACAATACCAGCCATATACAGGCCGAAAAGTACCAGACCTTGTAGGTTAAAAATACCCCAGACCATTTTCTCTGGAATAAATGCAGCAATCAGCAAAGCATAGACAGGTAAACGTGCCGAACAAGTCATTAAAGGCGCAACCATAATGGTCGTAAAACGATCACGAGGGTCACTAATACTACGCGTTGCCATAATTCCCGGTACTGCACAAGCAAAGCTTGACAGTAAAGGAATGAAAGCACGACCACTTAAGCCAGCTTGGAACATTAATTTATCAAGCAAAAATGCTGCGCGCGGTAAATAGCCTGATTCTTCGAGTACTAAAATGAAGAAGAACAAGATCAAAATTTGTGGCAAGAACACCACTACACCACCAGCACCCGCGATAATGCCATCAACCACCAAACTATGCAGTAGGGGCTGGGTAATCACACTTCCTATGACTTCACCTAGCCAGCCGAAGAAACCTTCAATGCCATCCATGAATGGAGCTGCCCAAGCAAAAACTGCTTGGAACACAATAAACATCATGAGGGCAAGACTAAGTAAGCCTAAAACTGGATGTAAGAAAATTCGATCTAGAAAATCAGTACGCTTATCTCCCTGATCAACATAATGAACCACATCTTTAAAAATCATATCGATTTTTTGATGATGAGTCCCAGTTAAACCACTCAATTCGGTTTGTGGCACACTGTATTTTTCTTGATCAAGGGCATGTAATAAATTTTCAATACCCGCATTACGAACAGCAACTGTTTCAACAACTGGTACACCCAAACGTTGAGATAACTTTTGAGTATTAATTTGGATGCCACGACGACGCGCTTCATCCATCATATTGAGCACAAGTAAAATCGGACGGCCTAGCCCGATCATTTCAAGCACCAGTCCTAAATGTAATTTTAAATTAGTGGCATCAACCACACACAAAAACGCATCTTGCTGCCCTTCTTCTGCAATCTTACCCAAACAGACATCACGGGTAATAACTTCATCAGGACTAGTTGCATTAAGACTATACGTACCCGGTAAATCGAGTACACGGACTGCTCGGCCAGAGGGTAACTGAAAATGACCAACTTTACGCTCAACAGTTACACCCGCATAGTTTGCAACTTTTTGTCGAGTTCCAGTTAAATGGTTGAAAAGAGAGGTTTTACCACAGTTAGGGTTTCCCACAAGGGCAATACGTAACGCATCACTCATGCGGGTACTCCTTCTTCTATTAAAATTTCGATTTTGTCCGCTTCTGCTTTACGTAAAGCGAAACGAGTAAAGCCAATTTGGATCAAGATCGGATCACCACCAAAAATACCTTTGGTAATCACTTCCACTCGTGTGCCTGGTACAAAGCCCAGACTTTCCAAACGAATTGCGACCAAATCTTGTTGCTCGGACTCTACTTCTATCCGATTCACTTTGGTGATGGTCGCCGCTTGCTTCACTTTTAAAGCTGATAAACGCACCGCATCCGATCCTAAACCTTTTTTTCTAGTATACATATAAATGAGAATAATTACCAAATAAGGTTAAATTTCACTTCTTATTCAGTTTAATCGACAAACCTTAAAGTTTCTTTTACAGTACAGAGGTTTAGAGGATCTAGTGTATGTTGAATAAAAAACCGCGTATTCCAAGCCCAGTTCAAATTCCTGAACATTTAAGCTTTTTACAAGGTTTTCGCGACTACTTAGTTGCACAGACGGTGAGTCCTCATACACGAAATGCTTATTTATCCGATCTCATTCAATGTAGTGAACTTCATAAAAAAATCGCTCTTCCAGAGTGGTCAAGTGATGATATCGCAGATGTTTTGATTGAATTGACCAAAGTCGGGAAAAGTCCCCGCTCGATTGCCCGCTGCTTATCTGCCCTACGTCAGTTTTACAAATTTTTACGTGAACAGAAATTACGAAGCGATAATCCTGTAGCAACCCATCATTCTCCAAAAATTGGCAGAGCCTTACCCAAAGATTTATCAGAGGAAGATGTCGAAGCACTGATTCAGGCTCCTGATATTGATACGGCACTGGGATTACGTGATCGGGCAATGTTTGAAGTTCTTTACGCATGTGGTTTACGTGTTTCAGAACTGCTGAACTTACGCCTAGAACTTATTAACTTAAAACAAGGCTATTTAAGAATTACCGGTAAAGGTAATAAAGAGCGTTTGGTCCCGCTAGGCCAATTTGCTTGTGAATGGGTAGAACGTTACTTGCATGATGCTCGGCCTCAACTCTACAAAAGCGCGACGGACTATCTCTTTTTAACTCAACATGGCGGAATTATGAGTCGTCAAAACTTCTGGTATGCCATTAAGCGTTACGCCTTACAAGCCAATATTCAAGCTGAACTTTCGCCTCACACCTTACGTCACGCCTTTGCAACACACTTGCTCAATCACGGCGCAGACTTACGCGTAGTACAAATGTTACTAGGTCATAGCGACTTATCCACTACGCAAATTTACACACATGTGGCACAAGTAAGAATGCAACAATTGCATGAAAAACATCATCCTAGAGGTTAAAAAGTTTAAAGCTTATTATTTGAAATACACCTAACAATCACTTGATTTCGTTCACAAAGGTTAAGAAAGTTTTAACAATACACGCTAGATTTTTTGTTATGCTTAGCAGCTTCTGACTATAAATACTGATGAAATAAGGGTTATCTATGTCTTTTACCCGATCTCAACTTTTTCTTGCCTGTGCTTTGGCTTCTAGCCTGTTATTCAGTGCTTGTTCTAAAGAAAACAAACCACAAAAAGAAGATGCGCTCACTGCGACCGCACCTGCTACTGGGGAAGCTTCAACCATCATTGAACGCAATGAGAAACAGCGTTTAATTGAGACTTTGCAAAAACAATTTAAGAATGCAAACATCAACGCCAAAATTTTAGATATCAAGCCTACAGAAGTTCCTAACTTATATTGGGTAAATCTCGAAGGAATGACGTCTATTTATACAACCAGTGATGGCAAATACCTGATTCAAGGTGATGTCATCCGTTTAGGCGGTAAAGAACTGCATAATATTGGCGACAATCTTCAAGCTTCAGAAAATAAAAAGCATCTGGCTGCTTTAAAAAATGAAGATTTGATTGTTTACCCAGCTAAAGGTGGTAAGGCTAAACATGTGATTTATGTGTTTACCGATGCAAGCTGTCCTTATTGCCATAAGCTACATGAGCACTTACCTGAAATTAATGAAAAAGGTATTGAGGTGCGCTATATCGCTTGGCCACGCGGTGAACAGTTTATGCCGACTATGGAAGCTGTATGGTGTAGTACAGATCGTAAAGCTGCCTTTAACCAAGCCGTACAAGGTATCAATATCCCACCGGCTCAATGTAAAAACCCTGTTCGAGAACAATATCAGCTTGGCTTAAACATGGGTGTAAATGGAACACCAGCAATTTACAATGTTGCCGGCGAGTACTTAGGTGGATACCTAACACCAGATGAATTAATTAAACGTCTGGATAAATAACATCCTTTAAGCTGATGAATGATTAATCATCTATGTCTTTTAAAAAGCGCTGCTCTTATTGCAGTGCTTTGTTTTTTCAATAATTAATATTTAATCAACCTGTGTTTAAAGACTGATCTACTTGTCTTTTCCAAACATCGCACTCTAATTCATTGAACAGGCACTAAAAGCGCTAGAGTCTGGCGTTTTTTTTAGCTATGATCTAGCTTCAACTAAATGATTAAATGATGAATGGAGTGTGACGTGAAACCAGTTCGCCTGGCAATACTCGGTCTAGGAACCGTAGGTGGAGGAGCCCTTAAACTACTACAAGAAAATGCCGCTGAAATTAAACGTCGCACCGGTCGAGAAATTCAAATTACCCACGTTGGAACACGCCGCCCTCGTCCAGATCTTGAATTGGAAGGGATTAAGCAAAGCGCCGATTTACTTGACATCGTTCGTCAACCAGACGTTGATGTAGTTGTAGAAGTCATGGGTGGGATCCACCCTGCTTACGAAGTTATCATGGAAGCAATCAAACACGGCAAACAAGTCGTGACTGCAAATAAAGCTTTACTCGCTGAACATGGCAATGAATTATTTAAAGCAGCAGAAGACAATGCTGTGCAAATTGCTTATGAAGCAGCAGTTGCTGGCGGTATTCCAATTATTAAAGTTATCCGTGAAGGCCTTGCTGCAAACCATATCGAATGGTTGGCAGGCATTATTAATGGTACAGGTAACTTTATTCTGACTGAAATGCGTGAAAAAGGTCGTGCATTTGATGATGTATTAAAAGAAGCGCAAGAACTCGGTTATGCAGAAGCAGACCCAACTTTTGACGTTGAAGGTATCGATGCTGCGCATAAACTTACAATTTTAGCGTCTTGTGCGTTTGGTATTCCTCTTCAGTTCGATAAGGTCTATACCGAAGGTATCAGCAAAATTACTGCACAAGATGTGAAATATGCAGAAGATCTTGGTTTCCGCATTAAGCACCTTGGTATTGCACGCCGTGCAGAGAAAGGTATTGAGTTACGTGTTCACCCAACACTCATTCCAGATGAACAGCTTATTGCGAATGTAAACGGCGTTAAAAATGCTGTTTTAGTTCAAGCCCATGCTGTAGGTCCTACACTTTATTACGGCGCTGGTGCTGGTGCTGGTCCAACAGCTTCTGCTGTTGTTGCCGATGTAATTGATATTGTTCGGGACATCTCTTATACCGAAGACGGCGCAGGAACAATTCCTCAGTTGGCTTTTGAAGCATTAACAAATGTGCCAATTTTAAGCCGTGAAGAAATGACCACAGGTTATTACATCCGCTTAAATGCAGAAGACCAAACTGGCGTACTTGCAGATGTGACGACCATCTTAAGCCGCGCTGGAATTAGTATTGATGCGATTATGCAACAATCTCGTTTAAAAGATCTTATTCCAATCGTGATTCTGACCGATCCAATCGTTGAATCTAAAATGGATGATGCTCTTGCACAAATCCAAGCATTACCTGCAATTCGTGGCGAAATCGTAAGAATTCGTTTAGAATCGCTCGATAGTTAATCAGGTTGAGGGAAAGATTCCCTCTCCCGCTTCACCTCTAATTGGAACACCATCATGTCTAATGCCAATCGTTATACTGGTCTTGTAGATCGTTATCGTGACCGTTTGCCAGTTTCGGCAACTACTCGTGCTATCTCTTTGGGTGAAGGCAACACCCCACTCATTAAACTTGAGAATATTCCACGTATTATTGGCAAAGATGTTGAAATTTATGTGAAATACGAGGGTTTAAACCCAACTGGTTCATTTAAAGACCGTGGTATGACCATGGCTGTAACCAAAGCGGTTGAAGAAGGCTCTAAAGCGATTATCTGTGCATCTACTGGTAACACTTCTGCTGCTGCTGCTGCCTATGCTGCACGTGCAGGTATCAAAGCATTTGTTTTGATTCCAGAAGGTAAAATTGCGATGGGTAAAATGGCGCAAGCGATGATGTATGGTGCGATCACTATGCAAATTCGCGGTAACTTCGATGATGGTATGCGTCTTGTAAAAGAAGTCGCTGATCAAGCGCCTGTAACGATTGTAAACTCAATCAACCCTTACCGTTTGCAAGGTCAAAAAACTATTGCTTATGAAATCGTTGAAGCTTTAGGCCGTGCACCTGATTACCACTGCTTACCTGTAGGTAACGCAGGTAACATCACAGCTCACTGGATGGGTTATACCGAAGCTGTAGCAAACCAACCTGCTGATCAGTTTGAACAAGTGATTTATGATGCAGCTACTGATCAATTCACTGGTCCAAAACCAGAAGGTTTACCAACAATGGTAGGTTACCAAGCTTCTGGCGCAGCTCCATTCTTACGTGGTGCTCCAGTTGAAAGCCCTGAAACTGTTGCAACTGCAATCCGTATTGGTAATCCACAAAGCTGGAACCATGCAAAAGCTGTAGTACGTGACTCTAAAGGCTGGTTTGATGAACTTCAAGACAGCGAAATTTTAGAAGCTCAACGCTTACTTTCTATGTATGAAGGCGTATTTGTTGAGCCAGCGTCTGCTGCTTCTATCGGCGGTGCGATCCGTGATATTAAAGCGGGTAAAATTGCTGAAGGTTCTGTAATTGTATGTACAGTAACGGGTAATGGCTTGAAAGATCCTGACACTGCAATCAAACAATGTGCTGATGCAGTTATGTTATCAATTGATGCAACAATGGACCAAGTAAAAGATTCTATTTTATCTAATATGTAATATCTGATTTTTCAAAAACGGCTGTTTAATACAGCCGTTTTTTTATGTCTTTTTATAGCCAGAAAAAAACGCTTCTTGATAGAAGCGTTTTTTAGAATATTGAAATTAAATACGTTTTGGTAAATTACTTAACCAACCCAATAAGTTAGTTGCATCATTATTACGTGCCTGTGTACTTGGTTCACCAAGTAATACAATGACTGCTGGACGTGAGTTTACAGTCGTGTGCATTACAACACAGCGACCTGCTTCATTAATATATCCAGTTTTTGATAGGTTAATGTTCCAACCACCATTACGCACTAGGGCATTGGTATTATTAGATTTCAATACACGATAACCCAAATTAAAGTCATAAGTCGGTGTAGTTGAGAATTGACGAATCAAACCATATTGAGATGCGGTACTTACCAAAATACCTAAATCACGTGCCGAAGATACATTACGTGGATCTAGACCAGTTGATTCATAGTAATGAGTCGAATTCATACCCAAAGCACGAGCTTTAGCATTCATTGCAGCTACGAATGCAGGACGACCACCTGGATAAGTCCGTGCTAAGGCAGCCGCTGCAGGGTTTTCAGATTTCATTAAAGCAAACAGAAGAACTTCTGCACGGTTCATCTTGTCGCCAACACGAAGTGTTGAACTTGAGTTTTTCCCACCAGCCCCAGCAAAGTCAATTTGCTCAAGTGTAATTTCTTCAGACATGTTTAAACGGGCATCCGCCGTTACAACCGCTGTCATCACTTTTGTAATAGATGCAATTGGCACAGAAGCGTTGGTATTTTTACTGTAGAGCACTTCACCAGTTTGCGCGTCCATTACAAGTGCAGCTCGAGCGCTTACACTCGGCTGGGAATTGTAACCAGACGTATCACGGATTGGAGCAACTCTAGGTGCAGATGCTACAATTTTCGGTGCATTACTACCACGTAAAGTTGTGGTTACTGATGTTGAACCTTGCGGAGTAGGTTCGTCATCTTCATCATTTAAAAATTGGCTAGCATCAGCTGAAGACCAATTTAAGCTTGCAGTACCACTATTCCCTGAGGACGGGTTATTGACGAGTTCTGCAAAGCTTGTTGAACTCAAACTAAGCAAAATAGACATGCTTAGCACATGCATTAAAGACTTTTTAGAATTTTTCACGGCACAATACTCGACTCAGGGTGATACACATTTGCGCTTACTATAATTATGCCTTACATTTGAGGTATAAGGTATAACGCTTTTACCGACACAATTGTGCACAACTATTCGCTCACTATATAAGAATAGGATTGCTAATTTTGTCATTCCATTGCAAGCTAATTTTGCTTTATGTAACAAAAAACTTGTTTTTTGAAAGAAAGGAGGTCTTCTTGATTACAGTTTTAGTTGTGGATGACCATGAACTTGTACGCACAGGCATTTGCCGTATGTTAGAAGATCATGCCGATGTAGAGGTCATTGGACAAGCCGAATCGGGTGAAGAAGCAATTGCTATTGTTCGTCAGAAACATCCTCAAGTTGTACTACTTGATGTCAACATGCCAGGCATCGGGGGCGTAGAAACAACCCGCCGTTTACTACAAACTGCACCAGATACAAAAGTGATTGCAGTCAGTGGTTTAGCAGAAGAACCTTACCCTTCTCTTTTACTTAAAGCAGGAGCTAAAGGATATATCACGAAAGGTGCTCCAATTACAGAAATGGTTCGCGCAATCAATAAAGTGATGCAAGGTGGCAAATATTTCAGTGCGGATATTGCTGAGCAGTTGGCGAGTTCCTATCTATCAGACACACAACAATCACCTTTTGACGCTCTATCCGAACGAGAAATGCAAGTTGCAATGATGGTTGTAAATTGTATTAGCGCTCAAGAAATTGCAGACAAACTTTTTGTAAGTGTCAAAACAGTGAATACTTACCGCTACCGTATTTTTGAAAAGCTAGCCATTGATAGTGATGTTAAACTAACTCATCTTGCGATTCGCTACGGTCTGATCAAACCTTAATCAGACTTACATGCAATTTCCCATAAACTCATCCTTGTCCCATACGATTTTTCGTTTGGGCACGTGGTATGGTTTGTATCGCCTTATTATTGCGGTTAGCCTGAATATTATTTTGGTTTTAACCGACGCTCAAATCGACAATAGTCTACAACAACCCGCTTTATATTCTTACACACTACTCAGCTATTCGCTCTTAAGCCTTCTTCAACTTTTATGCTTTAAGTTTATTGCCACTCAGGCAACAAAGCAGCTTATTTTATTTTTTATAGTTGATGTTATTTGCCTGAGTTTACTTACATTTTCTGTAGGCGAACCAAATCTACAACTTAGCTTACTGTATGTTATTGCCATATTTACTTCGGCAATTTTACTCAGCGCAAGAATGTCTTTACTCATTACATTACTTGCTGTCATTGCCGTTATTTACCAACGTTTTGTTGGTAGCTTGTTTGACTACAATAATTTAAATACGATTGGTAATAGTGCCCTATTAGCCTTCTTATTTTTTGTAGTACACGGCATCGGGCAAATTGCAGTTCAGCGCTTTAAATTGCTTGAAGCGCTAACTTTCCATCAATCAATTGAACTCTATCAACTACAAAATATTAACCGCTATATTTTGGAACAAATTGAAGAAGGCTATCTGGTTCTTGATGAAAATTATGACATTGTTTTAAGTAATCCAGCTGCATGCTCTCTTTTAGGGATTCCGCCTCAATTTGCCAGTGAAAAATATCCCTTAGCCAAATGGCATGCTGACTTATTTGAAATTCTTAAGTTTGATAACCTAAAAGAAGGTGACCGATTTATTTTTGAATCTCGGCTGTCAGCCTATTCTATTAATATTAAAGTGCAGCATCTTTTAGTGCCACAACAAGCGTTGACGCTACTCATCTTACAAGATGCACAACAGATTAATCAGCAAGCTCAACAACTCAAACTTGCCGCTCTAGGGCAACTGTCAGCAAGTATCGCACACGAAATCCGCAATCCACTTGCAGCAATTGTTCAAGCAAATGAATTACTTAAAGACAGTGACATAGAACAGCAAGATACTTTACGCCGTATGATTGGTAAGCAAACCAAACGCATTGATAGTATCGTTCAAGATACCTTAGGGCTTGCTCGTAGCGAAAGAACATACCCAATCCAGATTGAACTAAACGACTTCATAAAAACGTTATTAGATGAAGATTTATCTGATGTTCAACATGCGATCCGGCTTAAAATTTCCGATTCATCCTTAAAATTATTATTTGACGAAAAACAACTTAGACAGGTGCTCATTAACCTTGTTAGGAATGCTTTACGACACAATGCACCCGACTCGCCTTATGTTCTGATCAATATTCACTCACAAACAAATAAAATTTATATTGATGTGATCGATTACGGTGAAGGTGTTTCAAAACGTGATATATCTCAATTATTTAAACCATTTTTTAGTACCGAAATTAATGGAACTGGTTTAGGATTATATTTGTCTCATAGTTTTTGTGAGGCAAACCATGCAAAGCTCACTTATGTAGAGCAAAAACAAGGGGCATGCTTCCGAATAGAATGCCCAATAATATATTGATTTTTTATTAGGTTTTTGGGGAAATGGCAGAACAGCAACCACTCGTTTTGCTTGTAGACGATGAAGAAGATTTGTGCCTGTTAATGCAAATGACTCTTGCACGAATGGGGATTAAGACACATCTTGCTTATCGGGTTGAACAGGCCAAACAACTCTTTACTCAGTTTCATTACGATGCATGCTTGACCGACTTAAATCTACCAGACGGTAGCGGTTTAGAATTGGTTAAACATGTTTCTCAAACTTACCCGCATACACCCATTGCAGTTTTAACTGCATACGGCAATATGGATATTGCAATTGCAGCATTAAAAGCGGGAGCTTTTGATTTTGTAAGCAAACCGATTAACCAAATTCATTTAGATCAGCTGTTAAAAAAGGCGCTTAACCAGCCCAAACCAGAGCATGAGTTTGGCGAAACAACATTAGAAAATGATTTATTAATCGGGCGTTCACCACCGATACAAAACTTACGGACAGCTATTAAAAAAATAGCCCGCTCCCAAGCGCCTGTATTTGTTACAGGCGAGTCTGGTACGGGTAAAGAAGTTGTTGCCAATCTTATTCACCGCTTAAGCAACCGTAGCGAAGGGCCATTTATTGCAATTAACTGTGGAGCAATCCCAACTGAGCTCATGGAAAGTGAACTTTTCGGGCATAAAAAAGGGAGCTTTACTGGAGCGACTCAAGACAAACAAGGTCTTATTTTATCAGCACACGGCGGCAGTTTATTTTTAGATGAAATTGCCGAATTGCCTTTAAGTATGCAAGTTAAATTGCTTCGCGCAGTACAAGAAAAAAAGATTCGCCCAGTAGGTTCTGATCAGGAAATTGATGTTGATTTTCGAGTAATTAGTGCGAGTCACCAAGATTTAGATTTGTTAGTCCAACAAGGTAAATTCCGTCAGGACTTATTTTTCCGTATTCATGTTATGGATATTATGTTGCCGCCACTGCGTGACCGTGGTGGAGATATTTTGCTATTGGCCAATCATTTTATTCAAAAGGTTTGTACGGAATGGGGAATTCCAAGCAAGCAATTAACGGCGAGTGCTGAAACTTATTTATTGCAGCAAGACTTCCCGGGTAATGTTCGTGAATTAAGAAATATGATTGAACGAGCTATTACTTTAAGTGATGATGAATGCATTGATTTGACACACTTAGCACCTCCTCTTAGAGGCAGTAGTGTGAGCCCGCAAATCGTAACAAAACAACTAAATCAAGCACCGACTGTTCAGACTCATCCAAAATTTCCAATGGAAGGTTTAGAACGTTACTTAGAAAATATCGAAAAAGATATTTTACTGAATGCATTAAACATGACGCATTGGAATCGAACTTTGGCGGCTAAAAAGCTAGGAATGACATTCCGTTCTTTACGCTATCGACTCAAAAAGTTTGGTTTGGATACCGAAATGGGAGAGGAAATATAAAAATTACTTCCTCTTTAGGAATAAATCTGCAACACGCTCTAAGTAAACATCTTCTTTCATTTCTGCGGGCAAGGGATAGGTCTGGTTAGGCTGAATACCCTGCCCTTCAATCATATTGCCATTTGGCGTGTAGTAATGTGAGACTGTCATTTGTAGAGCCGCCCCACTTGGTAAAGGAAATAGTTTTTGCACTACGCCCTTACCATAACTTTTTTCACCTATCACCCAAGCACGCTGGTGTTCTTTCATGGCCGCAGTAAAAACTTCTGCTGCCGATGCAGACCGATGATTAATTAATATACCTAATTTTATATTCTGGAATTCATTGCCCGGTAGCGCCTGAAACTGCTGGTTACCTTCCGAACGACTTTTCGTTGAAACAATAATTCCGTTATTTAAAAACAAATCTGCCGACTCAACCGCTGCCGATAACAACCCCCCCGGATTGTTTCGCAAATCGATTAAAACAGCCTTTAAACGTGGCGAGTTATTTTCTTCAATTAATCTTTTAATTTCATTAGCAGTGTCTTGCTGGAATACTCTAATTTTTAGTACGAGTACCTGATTATGTAACATTACAGGTTCTATATCGGTTTCTATTTTTTTATTACGGACTAAGTTAATATTTCCGCTGAGTTCTTCTGCTTGTACTTGAAGTGTACTTCCGATAGAACCGTAAAGTAGTCCAAGCACCTGATCTTGGTTTAAATTTTTTAAATCTTGGTTATCAATTTTGAGAATCGTCTGACCATTTCGCAAACCTAATTTATAGGAATCAGAACCTGTTTTAAGATCACGAATCATCCATTTATGGAGATGTGATTCAGGGGTTAATGCAAAATCAACTGAAGCAAGATCACCTTCGGTATATTGAATGAGTTGGCGATATTCTTCTGCCGACAAATAACGCGAATAACGATCCAACCCACTCACCAATCCTTTTATGGCTTGTTGAAACAAGGCATCGTCAGACTTCACGTCGACATAGTTATCTCGAACGATTCCATAGATTTGCACAAACTGTTGAATCGATTCAATCGGCACCTCTGCATAGCTATGTTCGGGTTCTTCCGAATCAGAATGCAAAGGTGACATTTTTTCTTTTACAACTGGCGCTGCAAAAGCAAATTGGCTGCAACACAGCAACATACTTACAATAAGTTTTTTATATTTAATGTGTTGCAGCATCCAATCACCTTTAACTTATGCAGATAGTGTAATCAGATTACGTCCTTGCATTTCGGCAGGAACAGGAATCTGCATTAAATTGAGAATTGTCGGTGCTACGTCTGCAAGCACACCACCTTCTGCAATTGTTGCTTGTGTTGGGCCAACATAGATAAACGGTACAAGCTCGGTCGTATGTTGAGTGTGTACTTGCCCACTTTCGTAGTCTTGCATTTGTTCAACATTACCATGGTCAGCAGTAATGAGCATATGGCCTTTTTTCGCCATCACTGCTTCATAGACACGACCTAAGCAAGTATCAACCGCTTCAACCGCTTTAACCGCAGCGTCAAACACACCCGTATGGCCGACCATGTCGCCATTCGCATAGTTCACAACTAATAAGTCGTATTCACCCGAATTAATTGCTTGAACTAACTCATCAGTGACTTCATAAGCACTCATTTCTGGCTTAAGGTCATATGTCGCAACGTTTGGAGATGGAATTAAAATACGCTTTTCACCCGGATATTCATCTTCACGGCCACCACTAAAGAAGAACGTTACATGCGCATACTTTTCTGTTTCGGCAATACGTAACTGAGTTTTACCTAAAGAAGATAAATATTCGCCCAATGAATTTTTAAGAGCTTCTGGCATATATGCAACTGGTGCATCAATGCTCGCCTGATAACGCGTTAACATCACAAATTTAGAAAGATTTGGTACAACTTTGCGTTCAAAACCAGCAAAGTCTTTCTCAACAAATGCACGAGTAATTTCACGAGCTCGGTCAGCACGGAAATTCATAAATACAACGCTATCACCGTCTTGAACTTTAGCGATATCACCAATACGAGTCGCTTTTACAAACTCATCATTTTCATTGGCTGCATAAGCTAGCTCTAACCCTTCAACTGCAGTTTGTGCAGTACGAAGTGCTTCACCTTCGGTTAACAAGCGATAAGCTTGCTCAACACGATCCCAACGGTTGTCACGGTCCATAGCAAAGTAGCGACCAATCATGGTTGCGATACGGCCTTGGCCCGGATATTGAGCAAATAATGCATCTAATTTTTCTAAAGATGGTTGAGCACTGCGTGGAGGTGTATCACGGCCATCAAGGAAAGCATGTAAATAAACTTTTGCACCACGTTTTAATGCAAGCTCACACATCGCTACAATATGATCTTCATGTGAATGAACACCACCTTCTGAAAGTAGTCCCATAATATGGACAGCACCACCAGCAGCTTTAGCTTTTTCAACAGCGTCGATCAATACTTCGTGTTTGAAAAAGGCACCAGTACGAATATCTTTAGTAATGCGGGTAAAGTCTTGATATAACACACGGCCAGCGCCAAGATTCATATGGCCGACCTCAGAGTTCCCCATTTGACCATCAGGCAATCCAACATCTTCACCTGAACCAGAAATTAGACTATTCGGATGCTTGGCTTTCATTGCCGCCAAATTTGGTGTTTTTGCTGCAAGAAAAGCATTATCTTCAATCGCTTCACGGTGTCCAACACCATCCATAATGACCAGAACGTGAGGGATCTTGCCAGCAGTTGCATCCGTCATAATCAATTTCTCTTTTGTCTACAATTTCGTCACAATATCTTACCGAATTTTCGGTCAAGACTCTATTTATTCCTATGGCTTTCACCAATATCCGCGATTGATGAAAACCATAAATATCAATTATTACTAGCGAGCGCGGTAAAGCAAATAACTTCCGGCACCAAACATTAACAAGATAGGCACGAGCACAAACCATGCTGGAGATGGAGAATAAACCAAGCTCGCATAGCCCAAGAAATCCTGTAAATAATAGAAACTCAAACCAATAAACAATGCGATCACCAAACGGAAACCCATTGATTGTTGGCGTAACGGTCCAAAAATAAAAGAACACGCCACGAGAACTAATGCGATAAGTGAAAATGGCGAAGCAACTTTTTGCCAGAAAGCCAATTGGTAAGTCTTTGGCACCTGACTATATTCATCCATATAACGCATAAAGCTAATCAGTTGGCTTGGTGATAGATCTTCAGGATCTAAAGTCACCATATGCACATATTTAGGCTGTAATGCTAAAGCAAGCGATTGCTCTTCATGATCAGTTTTGATGGCATTTCCTGCCGCCAAAATGTCCATTTGTTCAGCTTTTTTCAAAGCCCATTGACCATTTTTAATGAACTGTCCTTGCTGAGCATTAATTAATGATTGCAAGTAATAGTTCTGGTCAAAGTCGACCACTTGAATATCTCTTAAATTGCCCTGAGAGTTAGCATAGTCGATATAGATAAATCGCTGCCCTTCACGGGACCAATACCCTTTAACTTCACCTAAAGCAGCTACAGAACGATGGCTTTTAACACTTTGTGCTTTTTCATTGGTATAAGGGATAACCCATTCACTTAAAGCAAACGACAAAATAATAAGCAGTAAAGCTGAGCGCATCACCCAACCGACAATACGCCATAAGCTAACACCCACTGAACGCATAACAATGAGTTCACTACTTGTTGCCAATGAACCTAACCCAATCACAGCCCCGATCAAGGCAGAAATAGGTAAAATTTCATAGAGATAGCGAGGAGCTCCCCACAAAACATAGATGAGAGCCTGCCATGCGTTATAGTCTGGTTTAAGCTCACCCAACTCGCCAAGATATGTAAATAAGACCTGTAGAATGGACAAAACAACTGTGGTGCCAAACATCGCAAGCGCAGTGGTTTTCGTCACATATTTGGCGACTATTCGACGTGCTAACATTATAATTTCACTCGCTTGATCTGTTTCTTGATTTTTGGTCCTAACTTTTGCTTACGTGAGAATAAGGCAGCTGCAACGCCGTAAACAACTAACACGGCAGGATAAGCCCAAATATCGAGTTCTTCTTTACTAATACGAGTCTTGATTGCAATCATTAATACAATCAGACTGGAAAAAATAAAAATCGCCGGAATAAGACGGTAATAACGGCCTTGTCGTGGACTCACCTCAGACAATGCCACTGATAGCATTAACGCAATAACAATGGTAAATGGCCCAAATAAACGCCATCCCAACTCACTTCTAATGACTGGATCATTCGTTTTCGAAAAAAGTTTTGTTGTTGATAGAGCCTCTACATCGCCACTTTCAAACTTAACGTCTTTGTCATTTTCTAAACGTAGACGATAAGATTGAAACTCTGCTTGTGTATATTTTGGTTGTCCCGGGAATATTTCATAACGACGGCCTTGTACCAAATCAACGACATTGGCGGTGTCATTTGCAACTTCTACTCGAGTCGCTTCTTTTGCCAAAATCATAACATCTGGCTTATCTTCTTTAGCAGCACGCTGATAAAAGAAAATGTCTTTCAAATTCTTTCGGTCTTCTGACAATGAACCTGCATAGATCGTATATGGACCAGAAGAAATAAATTCTCTTGGCCGAACCAAATCGAAACCTGTACGCACTGCTTGTGTAGTTGTCAGCTTTTCAAACTCACGTAGTCCCCATGGCGTCATCCAGAGCATAAGCACAGACTGACACACCATATAAACAAGTGTCATTGGAATGAGTAATCGGGCTAATTGATGACGGCTAACACCACTGCCATTTAATACCGCCATTTCATGGTCAACATATAAACGACCAAACACCAACATTAAACCAATGAAAAAACCTAGTGGTAAAATAAGTGTTAAAAATTCAGGCAAACGGTATCCAATGATGCTAAACAAGATACCAGCATCTAAACGCCCCTGTGCCGCCACACCAAAGTATTTGATCAGACGACCACCCATCATGATTAAGGTCAATAAGGAAATGACCACCAATGAGGTAGAAACAACTTGCTTGACGAGATAACGCCGAATAATCAAAGTAATACTTCCAAAAGGCTAATCGGGACGTGTGCTAGTTTACCCGAATGTTAAAAATATAAAACCGCACATTGCAACGCTATGCTTGAAAGTGTTTCAATGTTTTAATCCAACATAACTTTCTATAGGCAATCACGGCAGCCATGAAATTTACAACTTATACAACTTTTCCCGAACAGACATCTAATGAATCTTTGTGGGTTTTAGTTGATTCAGAACAGCTACAAAGCAACATCAACACATATCAAATCAATAACCTAGAAAGCGTTCTTACTGCCACCCAATTCAAAGGCAACTTCAATGAAACTCTGCCTTTATTCGGTCAGATTTCAAATCAACCTCATGGCCAATTACTTGGCTTAGGAAAAACAGCTGAACTTCAGGCGGTTAAGCTCGCTAAACTTGCCCAAACCATTATCAAATCGACACAAAATAAATTTAAGCATATCGCGATTGATATTGCTGCGTTACCTGTCGAATACCATTATTTATTCGCTTTAAGCTTAACTCAAGCAGCTTATGGTTATGATGAGTTTAAATCGAAAAAAAATGAATTTGTGTTACAACAGGTTGATTTAATTAGTTCAACGACTAGCCTCGATGAAAAACAACTGGCTTTAGTGCATGCCGTACAGTCTGGTCAGTCGTATGCACGTGACCTCGGAAACCGTCCAGGTAACATTTGTTTCCCTGAATATTTAGCAGAACAAGCATTAGCTTTAGCTGCAGAATTCCCTGACTTACTCAAAGTTACTGTCTTAAATGAGCAGCAAATGGCTGATTTAGGCATGTATGCTTTTCTTGCAGTCAGCAAAGGATCTGAACGTCCGGGTCGTATCGTAACACTCGAATACCAAGCTGGAATTGATCAAGCACCTGTTGTACTTGTCGGTAAAGGCGTTACTTTTGATACAGGCGGCATTTCTTTAAAACCAGGCCTAGGCATGGATGAAATGAAGTTCGACATGTGTGGTGCTGCCTCTGTTCTAGGGACTATTCGTGCACTATGCGAAGCGAAACTTCCGATTCATGTCGTTGGAGCAATTGCAGCTGCAGAAAACATGCCTTCAGGTAAAGCAACCCGTCCGGGCGACATCGTGACAACAATGAGCGGACAAACTGTTGAAATCTTAAATACTGATGCCGAAGGCCGTTTAGTACTGTGTGACACATTGACCTATATCAAACGCTTCAATCCAGCAGTTGTGGTCGATATTGCGACCTTAACAGGTGCATGTGTAGTCGCTTTAGGCAAAGTGCTTAGTGGTTTGTTCTCACCTGATGATGCTTTAGCAGCTGAACTTCAACAAGCGGGTGAGCAATCATTTGACCGTGTATGGCGTATGCCAGTGATTGAAGATTATCAAGAATTACTTGATTCACCATTTGCGGATATTGCAAACATCGGTGGACCATATGGCGGCGCAATTACGGCAGCATGCTTCCTTGAACGCTTTACACGTGAGTATCGCTGGGCTCATTTAGATGTAGCAGGAACAGCATGGTTATCTGGTCCAGCTAAAGGTGCAACAGGTCGCCCAGTACCATTACTCATGCAATTTTTAGCGAATCGTGTAAATACGAATGGCTAAAGTTAGTTTTTATCTGTTTGAAACCAGTGAAGAACGGCAAGTCGATAGTGCTTGCCGTTTATGCCGAAAGATTTTGCAGAAGCATCCTAAAATCTGGTGGTATTGCCCAGATGTGCAGCTACAACAAAATCTTGATGAAAGATTATGGGATTTCGACCCTGTAAGTTTCATTGCGCATGGGATTGATCAAGCTGAAGCTGCTGTATGTATTTCGGCTAAACAACCGCTTGAACAAGGCTTATTGGTATTTAATTTTAACAATCATGCACTTGAACAAGTTGATCATTTTAGCCACATTATAGAAATTGTTGAAAATAATGAAACAGCCAAGCAAATTGGTCGAGAAAAATTTAAAATGTATCGCCGTTTGGGTATAGAACCGCGGACCTTTAAATTATAACGCGCTAAAATGTAAATACTGTTGAACAAAGGAGAAGCATGGT
Organism: Acinetobacter lactucae; assembly: GCF_013344765.1. Classification (GTDB taxonomy): domain Bacteria; phylum Pseudomonadota; class Gammaproteobacteria; order Pseudomonadales; family Moraxellaceae; genus Acinetobacter; species Acinetobacter lactucae_A. The sequence continues at coordinate 13,006 of NZ_JABVBF010000004.1, read as the reverse complement.
GGCATTAAATGTCGGGCAAGATTTTAAAAAAAGATGGTTAAATGCGCCTGAAGCTGTCCGTCATGCCTATCAACAGGATCTGGCACGTATTTGCGATTTATTAGAACCTCAAACTCCGATTCAGCTTTGGGTTTTAAATGATGAAAAAGCGCAGTTAGAATCGCAGCAAAAAATTGAACAAGCTTACGCGGACCTCAAGGCAGAGCTTATTGAGCAAGCACGTATTCGTCGTCAGCTTGCTTTAGAGAAAGCACTTGCTGATAAACGAGCGTTAGAAGCGGCCTATGCTGCCGAATTGCAAGCAGACGAAATTCGTCAATTTAGTGAACAGACTGAAGCGCTTCAAACCATTCGCAGTCAGTTAGAACAAGAAGTTACAGAGCAAACTGCACGTTATCAGAAAAACCCTGAAACACCAGCAGTCAATTACTCTTCTGGCGTAAAACTTAGTATTACCGATGATCAAATTTTATCTGAGCTTGAAAGTTTACGCATTCGTTTAGAACTTGAAGCTGAGAACTTAATTGAAGAGTCTGTAACGGCTTTCCGTGCCAAACTACAGTCGGCAGCTCAAGAAGAAGTTGAATATATCTTAAAAAATTCTAAGTTTTCTGATGAAAAATAGAAAAGTAAACTTTTAAAAGCCTCTTTGTCATAAAACTGACACTTATTTGTCACAAAATAGACACAAATATTATTCTTATAGATCAAATGATTATAAGAATAAAAAGTAGTGGTTTTAAGATAATTAATGAGGGTAAGAGATGGACATTCTGCATCAGATTTCAAAGCAAGTTGAACAGCTTAATCAGGGCGAGCAATGGACTTTTTCGGCACAAGAATTTTATATGAGTCATAACGATTTTAATTCGCTTTCAATCTTGCTGACACGAGCGTCGGAAAAAGGTGAGTTTTCAATTACACGTACTCAGCATACTAAACCATGGGTCGGCACACATTCGGTTACTCTGACTAAGCATTAATTTTTAAAAATAAAAAAACCGGAACATATGTCCGGTTTTTTTATTTTGATGACCTGGCTTTTATTTTAAAAAACCATTCTCGGCTAAAAAAGCCATACTAATATTTGACTCGTTTTTTTGTTCAGCTGCTTTATCACCTAGCAATAAACGCTCGATATAACGTGCTAAAACATCAACTTCAAGATTTACTTTACTGCCTACTTGCCACGTTCCAATATTCGTACGTTCTGCTGTGTGGGGAATTAAATTCAAGCTTAAAATATTTCCACGCAAGTGGTTAATCGTTAAGCTAATACCATCAACGGTTACAGAACCTTTTTCCGCCAAATATTTAGCAAGTTCTGTCGGCGCTGTTACTTCATAATAGATTGAACGAGCATCTTCACGTACTACAGTAATTTCACCTACGCCATCAACGTGACCACTTACAATGTGCCCGCCAAAGCGCGTGGTCGGTAACATTGCCTTTTCAACATTGACACGTTGCCCAACTTTCCAGTGACCCAAAGTCGTTCGATTTAAACTTTCACGAGAAACATCCGCTGCGTACCAGTTATCGCCCCATTCAATCACTGTGAGACAAATACCATTGGTTGCAATTGAGTCACCTAAATGTACATCAGACATATCCAGATCAGTCTGAATACGTAGACGTACATCACCACCTACACTTTGCAGGCTTTCAACTTTACCTAAACTTTCAATAATGCCTGTAAACATGGCTCAATCTCCAAATCTTTTTACACTGCTTAAATTGCAGCGCTTACCAAAGTGCGAGCTGTGTACTATTACCTGAAGTATCTACACCACCTAGCTCAGCGAAGTGGTAAAGCTGGCCTAATAACTGACGTAATGGTGGTCCTGACTTGGCATGAGTATCAGTAATCACAATAAACTCAAGCACGCGTGCACGTTCAGACTGTCGTTGTTTACTCACTCGATAACGCGGAACATCTTGAGTTAACAAGGTAACTTTACCCCGCTCCAGATTAGCCATAAGCAAATCTTTCGGCTCGATATTACCATCAGTTGAATAACTGGTCAGAATATAGCGTGCATTGATCGTTGAGAGTAATTTCTCATACGCATCTTTTGCATGTTTAGAAGAGTTATATGGACTTGGACGCTCTTTACGCCATGCTCTATCAATACCACTCTTATAACCTTTGGTATCTGGTGAAGGTAAATCCACCTGATCCCATAAAGTTAATGCATTTAAAACATGGTAATTACTACTATATGCGTGTTGGTTATATGGTGGATCAAGATAGGCAACATCGACTTCAAAACCGCTCATTTGATTTGCTAGATGTTGTGAATCTACACACCACATTTCAGCAGCCGGACGTTTACGATCACCAATCTCACAAAAACGGCTCGGTGTTAACCAAAGTAATGACTCAATTCGTTCTAACGCAGTTTGAGTACGTCCACCCCACCCTTGGTGGAAGCTTTTAAATACGCCACTCGTGTTACTGACAAAACTAGCTGAATAGAGCAATGGTGCGAGCAAAGCACTCATCTCTACATCATTAATTGCACCTTGCGCCTGCCATGTTGCAATTTGCTGACGAATTGCATCGATACGCATACCATTACGACGTTTAAAGAATAAACGGTCACGAGTTGGATCGTATACATCATCGTTACGTGGACAAAGGTTATGCGTTACCCAACCTTTAACTTCAGGTAAGCGATTTAAATAGTCGATTGCCTTTTGATAGCCACCTAGTTCTTTAAAAGCAGGCGCATCTACACAAGCTAAAATCGCATGATTTAAAGCATGGCTATAAGGTTCCCAGTCATTCGCAATCACACGGTAACCATTTTGACGTGCTAAACGAGACACAACGCCACTGCCGGCAAAGAAATCGGCAAAAATCGGTGGATTCTTTTTCTTGCTATTCAGTGTCCCTGTAATTTCGAGGGCTTCTAAAATTAGATGGAGCAATCGGCGCTTGTTACCCAAGTACGGCACAAGCTGATGGAAAAGATATTCGTCTGTCGTACGGGCTGCATGACGACGTTTGTGATAAACCGAAGGCTCTGAATTCATACTTTCTCTTGCGTAGGGATTAACCTTAAGCGTATATCTTGATCAATTTGTGTCACATCAAGAAGTGTAAAACGAAGTTGCTCTGCCATATATTCAAATTCTGCATTGAACATGGCCCTTGCACTTTTCCCCAATAATGTCGGGGCAATATAACTGATCAATTCGTCCACCAAACCTTCTTGCAAAAAGGCAGTAGACAATGTTGCGCCAGCTTCAACCAACACATCATAAATTTGATGTTGCTTAGATAGGGTCTGTAACAGTATTTTTAAAGGCTGAATTTCTAATTGTATCACGCCTAAATCAGCAAGTTCTTGACGATACGGGCCCATAACCATCACAGTTTCAGGATTCTCTAAGATCTTAGCGTTAAGTGGCAAACGTCCTTGGCGATCTAAAACAACACGCTTTGGCTGAGCAACCGTCTCGATATCAACATTATGGAGTGAACGCACGTTAAGCTGACAATCATCAGCCATCACAGTTTCAATGCCAGTAATTACAGCTCCTGAAATCGCACGCCAGTGTTGTACATCTTGACGGGCAGCAGAGCCGGTAATCCACTTCGACTCACCTGACGCCATTGCGGTACGCCCATCTAAACTTGAAGCAACTTTTAAACGTACATAAGGCATGCCTGTAGACATTGCTTTTAAAAAGCCTTGATTAAGTTTTGATGCTAAATCTTCACAAATACCGACTTTTACTTCAATTCCAGCATTTTTTAAAATCTGAACACCCTTACCCGCAACCAATGGATTGGGATCAGGACAAGCAACCACTACTTTTTTAACTTGGGCTTTTACTAATGCTTCAGCACAAGGAGGGGTTCTACCATAGTGTGCACATGGTTCAAGCGTAACGTAAGCCGTTGCGCCTTGTGCATTTTCACCCGCCTCGCGTAAGGCAAAAACCTCAGCGTGTGGTTGACCTGCTTTAGGATGAAAGCCTTTACCAATTAACTGATCATCTTTGACAATGACACAACCAACATTTGGATTAGGCTTGGTCGAATAAAGTCCTCGTTTGGCAAGTTCAATGGCTTGCTGCATCCAATACTGATCTTGTTTCAACTCAGACATAAAAATCTCAAATGATTAATGTTCACGTTGCTGCATTTGCTCAATTTGACGGCGAAACGCTTCAACATCCTGAAAATCTTGATAGACAGAAGCAAATCGAACGTAAGCAACATGGTCAAGGGCAAATAAAGATTGCATGACGATTTCGCCAATTGTTCTAGATTTCACATCGCGCTCACCTAGACGGCGAATCTGCAACTGAATGTCACTTAAAACTGTTTCGATCTGCTCTTGTGTGACCGGACGTTTTTGCAAAGCATGCATTAACGAACGACGTAATTTAGCCTCATCGAAAGGTTCATTTTTTCCATTCGATTTGATCACACGGGGCATTACCACTTCATAGCTTTCAAAAGTGGTAAAACGTTCACCACAACTTACACACTCACGACGTCGACGAATCTGACAGCCTTCGGCGGCTAAACGTGAATCGATGACTTTACTATCTGCGGCGTTGCAAAATGGACAATGCATAGCGGATTTATAGGGTCGATTACTTTGACCTAGTGTAGCAAAATTTCTACACTTACAGAACCAGCATTCTATAAGACAGAAAAACAGTCCTGAGCAAGATCAAAGCATCGCTTTGATCACAGCGCAAGACTGTTCTTTTAAGACAGCAGATTATTAATGATGATTATTCAATACGTTCGCCATGTTGGCTTAAATCCAGACCCATGCGTTCATCATCAGCGTTCACACGGATACCGATCACAAGATCAATCACTTTAAGAATAATGAAAGTCGCAACACCACTGTAAACCATGGTTGCCAATACGCCTTCAACTTGTACCCATAATTGACCAGCGAATGTTGGAGCTAATGCAACGTTGGCTGCTTTAATAATTTCGTCACTATAGAATACGCCAGTTAAAATCGCACCGACAATACCACCTACAGCATGTAAACCAAACGCATCCAAAGCATCATCGGCTTTAAGTAAACGTTTAAGTGCTGTAATACCCCAGAAGCACACAACGCCACCAATAAGGCCCATCACTAAAGCACCGCCTACCCCGACAAAACCTGCTGCTGGTGTAATCACAACTAAACCAGCTACCGCACCAGAAGCACCACCTAATACAGATGCTTTACCACGGATCATACGTTCAACAACTAACCAAGAGAATGCAGCAGCGGCAGCAGCAACTTGGGTCACTAAAATTGCCATACTTGCACGAGCACCAGCGCCTAGAGCACTACCACCGTTAAAGCCGAACCAACCCACCCAAAGTAAGCTTGCGCCGACTACAGTTAAAGTCAGGTTATGCGGAGCCATAGATTCACGGCCAAGGCCAATACGTTTTCCAAGCATATAAGCAGCAACTAAACCTGCAACACCTGAGTTGATGTGTACAACTGTACCACCAGCAAAATCTAATGCGCCTGCTTTAAATAACCAGCCATCTGCCGCCCACACCCAGTGAGTAATTGGTGCGTATACTACCAGCACCCAAACTGCAATAAAAACCATAAAAGCTGAATACTTCATACGGTCTGCAATAGAACCGCTAAGAATTGCAACTGTAATGATGGCAAAAGTCATTTGGAAAATAACAAAGAGACTTTCAGGAATTGTCCCACTCAATGCATCAAACGCCACTCCGTTTAGCATCGCTTTAGACAAATCACCAAAAAATGCACCTGTGCCAGAGAACGCGATTGAATACCCAGCAATCACCCATAGCAAACTTACCAAGATTGCAGCTGAGAGACTGAACATCATCGTACTTAGTACATTTTTTTTACGTACCATACCGCCGTAGAATAATGCCAATCCTGGAATGGTCATTAATAAAACCAATGCGGTTGAAACTAAAATCCAAGAGGTGTCACCCGTATCAAGAGTGGGTGTCGGTGCTGGAGCTGCCGGAGTTTCAGCAACTGGTGCTTCCGCCGTAGTTACAGCAGCTTGAGATGTTGATGCAGCCGCAACTTCCGATGTTGGCGTTGTTACAGCTTCTTCTGCCCAAACGGCAGTACCACCCAAAAGAGCGCCTGATAGACTGAGCGCCATAAGTATTTTTTTCATTCGTGTCCCCCAACCTCATTTGCGAGTTATTTTCTACTCAGCAAGCTTTGTGCCAATTTAGACAGCATCCGGTCCAGTTTCACCCGTACGAATACGGATTACTTGTTCCAGGTTAGTCACAAAAATCTTACCATCGCCAATTTTTCCAGTGCTTGCTACACGGGTAATTGATTCAATTACCGCGTCAACCATTTCATCACTAATCGCAATCTCGATTTTTACTTTAGGTAAGAAATCAACCACATACTCTGCACCACGGTAGAGTTCTGTATGCCCTTTTTGACGACCAAAACCTTTAACTTCAGTTACGGTAATCCCTTGTACACCAATGTCAGAGAGTGCTTCACGCACATCATCCAATTTAAACGGTTTTACAATTGCAGTTACAAGCTTCATGTTTGTTTCCTTCGGCTTCTTTTCACCAGTAAGGTTTTATGTTCAATTTTCATGCCAATATTTCAAAGGTTGAGGGAAATGAATCTTTTGCATGAACTTTCTTTATAACCTATTTAATGATCAAGATGTAGATGAGCTACTAAAAATAAAATGAATTTTCAGTATTGTTATATGCTGATTTAATGTTCTATTTGCACTAAAAGAATTGAAACCTATATCCCACGTTCAAGCAGTGTTAAACTATAAACCATAAGGTAATACAACACTTTGGATATCTCATGCTAGAAACATTACTACAGGCCATTCTGGAACAAATTGATGAGCCTAAAAAAGATTTGGAAAAAAATTTACGTGCATTATTAAATGAAGCAGTCGAAAAGTTAGATCTTGTTTCCAAACAAGAGATTGACCGTCAAAAAACTGCACTTCAATCTGCCAATCAACGTTTAGCAGAGCTACAAAAACAAGTGACTCTATTAGAAGAAGCTTTAAAGAATAAAAAATAAGCACCAATGTAGCGCACTTATACTTTACAACGATTAAAAATGAAGCACCATAATGGAACAATAAGATGTCTTTTTCTAAAATTTATACACGGGGACTTTTGGGTTTACATGCGCCTCTGATTGAAGTCGAAGTACATGTGAGTCAAGGCTTACCTTCACTTACCATTGTAGGCTTAGCCGAAGCAGCAGTAAGAGAAAGTAAAGACCGAGTTCGCTCAGCTATTATTAACAGTGGATTTCAGTTCCCGACTAAACGCCTGACCATCAACCTTGCACCAGCAGATTTGCCCAAAGATGGTTCACGCCTAGATTTACCGATTGCTATCGGCATTTTAATTGCGTCTGGTCAGCTCCCAGAAAACTGTGCCGAAGATTTTGAATTAATTGGTGAATTAGCGCTGGATGGTCACGTAAGGCCAGTGTCAGGCACTTTAACTTTGGCAATGGCATGTCAACAGGCCAAGCATAAAATGCTTTTTCCCCTTGATAATAGTCAGGATATTAGCCATTTACCGGACCTTGAATGCTACCCGGTGAACCACTTAAAAGAAGTCTGTGAACATTTTCTGGGCACGAAATCTCTATCTTCGATTGAACCTGTAATCACCTCAAACCAAATGCCTTATAAATTTGATCTGGCAGATGTAAAAGGTCAGCTACGCCCACGTCGTGCACTAGAAATAGCTGCCGCCGGAGGACATTCCTTGCTCTTTAAAGGACCACCAGGCACAGGTAAAACTTTACTCGCTTCACGTCTTCCCTCAATTTTACCGCCGCTTTCTAATCAAGAAACACTTGAAGTTGCGAGTATTTATTCTATTTCAAATACACCACATACGTTTGGTCAGCGCCCATTTCGAGCGCCCCATCATACAGCATCAGCGATTGCACTCGTTGGGGGCGGTTCTCATCCTAAACCGGGCGAAATTACATTATCGCATTTAGGTGTGCTATTTTTAGATGAACTTCCTGAATTTGACAGAAAAGTATTAGAAGTCTTACGCCAGCCACTTGAGTCAAAAGAAATCATTATTTCACGAGCAGCTCGGCAAATTACCTATCCTGCAAACTTCCAGCTGATTGCAGCGATGAACCCCTGCCCATGTGGTTATGCATTTAATCAAGATAGCCGCTGCCAATGTTCACCAGAAAGCATTAAACGCTATCAAAATCGTATATCGGGACCGTTACTTGACCGTATCGATTTACATATTGATGTACCGCCTTTAAAAGCTCAGGAACTACAAGATCCAACGCCTACCGAAGACTCCAGCAGTGTTCGACAACGTGTGATTTATGCTTATAACCAACAAATGCAAAGACAAAATTGTTTAAATCAAGCGCTTTCACCGAAGCAACTTGAGCAATATGCAGTACTTGATAGCACTTCACAACGAATGATTGAAATGGCTCAGCAACGTTTAAATCTATCGGCTCGTGCTTATCATCGTGTTTTACGAGTAGCGCGGACCATTGCTGATTTAGCTCAAAGTGAGATGATTCAAAGTCCTCACCTTACAGAAGCGCTCTCTTATCGAGGCAATCATTCTTAAAAATAAAACAGCGGATTACGAGTCCGCTGTTCCTTGGTTAAGAACTTGATTTAAGGTTTCAATTAAACTAGTAATTTCTTTCTCTGATAAAGCAGCAAAACCCAAGCGAATACAATGATTAGAAGACTCGATTTTTTTAAACTTATGCTCTGTATCAATATTGAGTTCTTTTAACTTTATAAGCTGATCTTGAGTAAATGGTTTCTCGAATTTTACCCATAAGGCCATTCCACCCGCAGGCGGTTGTATGTGAACACTCTCTGCAAAAATTCGGTGAAACTCAGTTAACGCATGGTCACGGCGTAGTTGATATATTTTTTTCATTTTGCGGATGTGTCGTTTGATTTCACCACGTTGCATTAAATCCGCTAAAGCAAGTTCGGTAATGTTATTACCTTGTCGGTCAATCAACAGAATATCTTCGGTAATCGATTGAATGATTGGTGATGATGCTATGATGTAACCTAAGCGAATGCCGGGTGCAAAAACCTTAGACAATGAACCAACATGAATGACTAACTCAGAATGAGGCAAACTTGCTAAGGGCGGCATAGGCCGACTGTCATAGTGGAATTCGTGGTCATAGTCATCTTCAATAATATAAAAGCCCCTTTTTTTTGAAAGCTCCAAAAGTTGAAGACGACGGCTCATAGGCATCGTGACAGTTGTAGGATATTGATGATGCGGAGTTGTATAAATGGCAGCAACCAAATGTTCTTTTAAAATCCGTTGTAAATCCTCAATGACAATACCTTGTTCGTCTAATTTGACAGAAACCACTTGAAAGCCATTTGACTGAAATGCTTTAAAAGCAGATGGGTAGTAAAGCTCTTCAACAACAATAACGCCCTGTCGATTAGGTAATGCACGAGAGGCTAGAAAAATTCCCATCTGGCTACCACGTACAATACAAATCTCATCTTTGGCAACATTCATAAAACGTTCCATCGACAACATTTGTTGTAAAGCCTGTCTTAGCTCAACCATACCTCGCGGGTCACCATATCCCATGTACTGGTTTTGCGTAATTTTAATCAGTGCGTGACGATAGGCCCGTGAAAATAGTTCATAGGGAATAAGCCTCGGATCTGGCACACCATCGTTATGTGGGCGTTGAATCACTTTTTGAATGATTGGTTTATCATTAACTTTTTTCTCAGATATCAGCTCTATTTGAAGCTGTTTTTCTGGCAAAACATCTGCCACAAATGTACCTTTTCGAGGTCGAGTCACAAGCCATCCTTGTGCTTCTAATTCTTCATAAACTGCTTGTACAGTTTTTCGATTAATTCCTAGTTCTTTTGACAGGCTACGAGACCCCGGCAGCATAGTCCCCTGCACTAAACGGCCACTTAAAATTTCCTGACTAATCAAGTTAGTCAGTTTTAGAAAAACCGTTTTTTCTTCTCTTTCATCGATACGGAAATGTATTTGCCAAGGTCTTAGCATATTCGCCCCATCTGGACCATATAACTTATAAAAACTGGATGTATTGATTCATCCAGTTGTTTTCTATTCTGCCTTCACCTACTTAATTTGGTCAACTGGACTGGAGAAGAGATGAAGACTGCTTCTGTGAACAAACAAGACCTAATGCAACACGCACAACAAGACATGCAAAAGTGGATTAGCGACTCAGATTTAACTGACCGCCAAAAGCTTGCATTGACTTGCCGTATTTTATTTGACCATGGGCATGATGCTGGTTTAGCAGGCCAAATTACCTGCCGTAGTGAAAATAAAGAGTCATTTATTACCCAACGTTTTGGTTTTGGTTTTGATGAAATTACTGCCTCAAACTTACTTGAGGTGAATCAAGATTTAGAACCAATCAATCAAGAAGGAATGGCAAACCCAGCCAATCGTTTTCACACATGGATTTATAAAGAACATCCAGAAGTGAACTGCATTATCCATACACATCCTACCCATGTAGCGGCTCTATCGATGTTACAGATTCCACTTATGATTTCCCAAATGGATGTTTGCGCACTTTACGAAGACTGCTCATTTGTAGGTCATTGGCCTGGTGTCCCTGTAGGTAATGAAGAAGGTATTTTGATTTCTTCTGCACTTGGTAAAAACCGCGCTGTTTTGCTGTCTCACCATGGTCAATTAGTCACAGGGAAAACCATTGAAGAAGCATGTAACTTGGCGCTTTTAATTGAGCGCGCAGCTCAACTGCAACTGCTAGCGATGTCTGCCGGACAAATTCAGCCGATCCCCCACGATTTAGCAACAGAAGCACATGACTGGGTGTCTACCGATAAACGCAACAAAGTGAACTTTGCTTACTACGCACGTAAAGCTTTGAAAAAACATTCTGACTGTATTTAAAAAGAGATTTCGACCATGAAACTAAACGGCATTATTGGTTACCCTGTTACCCCATTTTCTGATGACAACACCGTTAACCTTGTTGTTTTAAAGGAAATGCTAGATTTACTTATTAAAAATGGCTGTGATGCGATTGCACCTTTAGGCAGTACAGGTGAAAGCGCTTATCTTGAATGGGATGAGTGGTGCTTAGTTGCTAAAACTTCAATTGAAAGCATCAATAAACGTTTACCTGTCATTATTGGGATTTCTGAACTCACGACGGATCAAGCCATTAAAAAGGCCCAAATTGCACAAAGCTATGGTGCAGATGCACTGATGATCATTCCTGTTTCGTACTGGAAACTAACAGATCAAGAGATTTTTGAATATTATCAAGCGATTGCTCAATCAACGAATTTGCCGATTATGATTTATAACAACCCTGCGACTAGTGGTGTTGATATGTCTCCAGAGTTAATCGTGCACATGTTTAACAGCATTCCAAATATCACGATGGTAAAAGAAAGTAGCGGCGACATTCAGCGTATGCATAAAATTCAAGAGTTATCAAAAGGAGAGCTTCCATTTTATAACGGATGTAATCCTCTAGCTTTGGAAGCTTTATGTGCTGGAGCAAGTGGTTGGTGTACAGCAGCGCCAAACTTATTAGGCCATCGACCTCAACAGCTCATTCAACATGTAAGAAATGGTGAGTTAGAACAAGCCCAAAAGTCATTTTATCAGCAGCTTCCTCTACTACGCTTTATTGTAAATGGTGGTTTACCTAAAACGATTAAAGCAGGTTTGCAGCTAAAAGGTATTCCTGCAGGTTCACCACGTAAGCCTCTGTCCAAAGCTGCGGATATTGAGCTTAACCAGTTAAAGCAGCTCCTTTCTGAAATCGATAATTAATAAAAAAGCGGGTTTATTTACCCGCTTTTTTTTAAAACTCAAACTTAGAATGTTTTAGTTAAACTAAACACTAAACCTGTATCGTAAGGTTTTTTACCAGCATCAGTCATGCCAGAAGTGCTAATGTCTGTACCTACAACATCTAGCTCAGCAACAATACCCAAGATGTTATAGTTTACGCCGACTTTATAATCAATATAGCTATCGTCTTCACCTGGTCCACCTGCAACTACAAGTAAAGAATCTTTATTTTTAAGCTTGTTATAACCAACAGAAGCAAGTCCCGTAAAACCTGTGTCTGCAATTGGTGCTGAATAACCCACGTTAAAATACCAGAACTCATCAGAGTGGCCCCAGTAATCGTTAGAATAGTTCACACCTACACTGAGTGCATCTCCTTTAAACAAAGAGTCTGCAAACGTTAATTTCCCGTAAAACTCAGTGAAGTCAAAACCAGTATCACCGTTGTATGGGTTAGTAAATTTTGAGTCAGAACCAATATAACCATAATGGATCACACCAACATCATAAGTCGGCGCCAGTGTGTCTGACAGTTTTAAGGTATTAGTATAACCTAATGAAATATCAGTTTCAGTTGAAACACCAGGTGTATTAAAGTCAACGCTAGAACCCCAAAGCGCAACATAAGCACCTGACTTATGAGAAAAAGTAAAACCACCTTGAATAGCTGGGTTATTTGATGATTGAGTAACGCCACGGAAGCGATAGTCTGTGGTCGCTGCCACACTACCTGTTGCCGTGATTCCGTAAAAAGATGGTGCATCTTCAGCCATAGCCATGGTTGAACCTGCTGCAAAGATACTAAGACTCACGGCCTTAAGTGCAAATTTCATCATTTTGATCTCCCCCACAATGAATGCACGATTTATATGAATTAAATAAATTGTGTTGGTTAAGCTTTAGCAATTGCTGTGCCAATTCCATCTTTGCTATCGATGCACTTCACTAATTTTGAAATCAAACTTGTTCTACAATTAAAATCTTGCTTATTTCTTATAAAAAAATATTTATAAAAAACAAAAAAATAAAACAAAATTATTTTGGTGTTAAAAATGATAAACATACGAAAACCCCTTATCGGAAACTAATTACCGAGATGAGAAGTATCCATTTGATGTACGTAAATTTTCTATTTAAACCTAGAGT
>NZ_JABVBF010000049.1 GCF_013344765.1 Acinetobacter lactucae | reverse complement strand
TTTTTATGTTTAGAATTTTAAAATAAGATATATTAATTCCTGATCAGTTCTTTAGTTTAATTGGTTTTTTAGTTAGGTAGTTTATTTAATTTTGTTTTAAGATAGTTCTCGGCTTTACAGCCTCTTTGTGTACACCTTCTTTATCATCAGGTCTAATTATGTCTCAGGCGAATGCCACTTCTTTAGCGCTTTCATCTCCAACAGAAAATAAAACGAGTGAATCAGGCCAACTTAAAGAGTTTCGCACTCCCCCACACAATTTAGCCATTGAACAAGCCGTTCTTGCTGCTCTCATGACAGTTGCCGAATCATTTGAGCAAGTCAACGATGTACTCAAAGAAAATGATTTTTATGCAACTCGTCATAAATATATTTTTCGCGCAATTGAGAAATTAGCGCAAGAAAACTCACCCTATGATGCTGTCTTGGTAAGTGACTGGCTCTTAAAACAAAATTTACTTGATGCTATTGGTGGTGAAGAATATTTAATGCAGCTTATGGCTGATTCACCTTCAAGTTTCTATAACTTAGAAACTTATGCGACTAAAATTAAAGAATTTTCTACGCTACGCAGCATGATTAAAGTTAGTACTGAAATTTTACAAAATGCTTATGACACAAAAGGTCGCGGTGTTAGTGAAATTTTAGACTTGGCCGAAACGAGCATTTTCTCTCTAGCAGAACAGCACAATAACAATAAAAAAGATGCAGGACCCAAATCTATCAGTTCTGTTACCGCAGACGTAATTAGTAAACTGGATGAGCTTTCAAAATTAGATGGCAATATTACAGGTTTGACGACTGGCTTCTTAGAACTTGATAATAAAACATCTGGTATGCAGCCGGGTGACCTAATTATTGTTGCTGCACGTCCATCAATGGGTAAAACTACTTTTGCCATGAACTTGGTTGAAAGCGTTTTGCAATATAACAAGTTACCTGCTCTGGTCTTTTCAATGGAGATGCCAGCAGACTCGATTGCAATGCGTCTTATTTCTGCAATGGGTAAAGTTCATCAAGGACATTTACGATCGGGTAACTTAGATGCAGATGAATGGACCAAGGTGACTGGCACAATTTTGCAGCTTCAACAAATGCATTTGTATATTGATGACTCTTCTGCCCTACCTCCAACTGAACTGCGTGCCCGTGCGCGTCGTGTTGCCAAAATGCATGATGGTAAAATCGGTTGTATCATGGTCGATTACTTGCAGCTCATGAAAGTTCCAGGCATGGGTGATAACCGTGTAGGCGAGATTTCAGAAATTTCACGTAGCTTGAAAGCATTAGCGAAAGAAATGCAATGTCCTGTTATCGCACTTTCCCAGCTTAACCGAAGTCTGGAAAACCGTCCAAATAAACGCCCTGTAATGTCTGACTTACGTGAATCCGGTGCGATCGAGCAGGATGCCGACTTAATTATGTTTATTTACCGTGATGAGGTTTACAACAAAGAGTCGAAAGAAGCCGGCACCGCAGAAATTATTATTGGTAAGCAGCGTAATGGTCCAATTGGTTCAGTTCGTCTTGCTTTTGAAGGGCAATATACTCGTTTTAGTAATCTCTCTCCTGAGTATTACAGCCAATATGATGATGAAGAATAAGCTCTATCTCTAGCCCAAAGGAGTAAATGAGGGTGCGCCAAGCAACAGTTTATATTGACCGCAATGCACTTCAATATAATTTAAACCGTGTCAAACAACTCGCAACAAATTCAAAAATTGTAAGTATGGTGAAAGCTAATGCTTATGGACATGGAATCAAAGACTGTTTAGCAGCCTTAAATGCATCAGATGCCTTTGGTGTCGCCTGCCTACAAGAAGGTTTGGAAATTCGTGAACTCGGATTTCAACAACCTGTTACTTTAATTGAAGGGGTATTTTCTGAAGATGAAATGCCGACTGCAATTGAACAAAAATTTGAATGTGTGATTCACCATCAACAACAATTTGAATGGTTAATTAAACACAAACAAGCTTACATCGCCCAAGGTTTAAAAGTCTGGGTTAAACTTAACAGCGGCATGAACCGTTTAGGTTTTAAACATCCAGAAATTATTGAAGTTATTAAGACTTTAAAATCTGAAGGATTTACTTGCGTACTTACGATGCATTTCGCAAATGCAGATGTAGACCATCCACTTAACGAGCAACAAAAACAACAATTTCTACAAGTTAAACAAGCGTGTGATCCAGTTTTAGCTTCTTGCTGTAACTCGGCTGCGATTTATAAATGGCCAGAATTACATTTTGATTATGTTCGTCCCGGTATCATGCTTTATGGTGCCTCACCTTTTGCCGATAAAACCGTTCATGATCTTGATCTAAAACCAGTAATGACGTTCTCAGCAGAAGTAATTGCACTAAATCACATTCAAACGAATGAACATGTCGGTTATGGCTCTACTTTCTGCGCTAAGCAAGCAATGGATATCGCGATTGTTTCTATAGGTTATGGTGATGGTTATCCACGGGCTTATATTAAACAGAACTATGTGGCTATTGATAAACAGCTCTGTGCGGTTGTAGGACGAGTGAGTATGGATATGCTTGCAATCGATGTGACAGGTATGCAAGTAAAATTAGGCACCCAAGTCGAGCTCTGGGGCCAACATCGTTTAGTTGATGATGTTGCGGATGCAAACGGAACTATAGGATATGAATTACTCTGTCGCTTAAGTAATCGTCCTACTCGAAAAAGTAGTTAAATAATAAAATAAAAAATCCAAGCATGCTTGGATTTTTTTATTTAAATATTCAAAATTTTATCGCCAATAATCATCCGTAGGTTTTGGCATTTCCTGTAATCCACGACGTAAAGTATCCGACCATTGTTTACTAATCTGTGAGAAATAAGGATCATCTTCTGTAATTCGTTTTCCCATTGGGATCACAAAGCTGTCTTTACTGTACACCAATGCATCAAGCGGCAAGCCGACAGAAACATTTGAACGTAAAGTCGAATCAAAAGAAATCAGGCTACAACGTAATGCATCATCTAATGGCATTGCATAATATAAAGCTCGATCCAGAATAGGCTTTCCGTATTTACTTTCACCTATTTGAAAATAAGGTGTATCTGTTGTTGCACAAATGAAATTGCCCTGAGGATAGACATTATAAAGTTGCATATCACCACCTTTAATCTGTCCACCAACCAAAATACTACACGCGTAATTCATTTGTTCTTGAGTGTCTGAACTAATATCCTCTAAAACAGCTTTTAAAGTTTTTCCTATCAGTTCGGCTGCCTCAAACATTGTATTAACACTATATAAATTAGGTTCTTGCTGCAAAGTAAGCGCATTTTGCAAATGACCAATAACGGCTTGTGTTGTTGCTAAGTTACCTGCGGTTTGCAAAGCAATAAAACGTTCTCCGGTAACGCCGAAAGTATGCAGTTTTCGGAACACAGAAATATGGTCAACTCCTGCATTGGTCCTCGTGTCACTAATAAACACTAAACCTTGTTCCAATCTTAGCGCACAACAATAGGTCATTTCATTCTCTTTACATTCAACATGCCAACACTTGAACCACAGACATCATGTTCTCAACTCCACCTTGCTCTCTTACACCACGAATAGGTGCTACATCGAGATAGTCCCGACCCACAGCAAGGTAGATGTGATGTTTGGGTGTAAACAACTGATTGCTTACATCAAAACAATACCACTGATTTTCTAAAAATACCTCCGCCCAAGCGTGACTGGCAAGGTGCGGATAGTTTTGATCAAATAGATAACCAGAGACATAACGTGCAGGTAATTGTAACGCACGACACATCGCAATTAAAATGTGAGCATGATCTTGACATACACCTTGACCTGCGTGAAATGCTTCAATTGCAGTTGTTTGAACCGAAGTACTTTCAGGCTGATAAAGTATTTTTTGCAAGATATATTCGCTTAATAACGCAATATGCTGTCGATCTTTGAGCACTACAATATGTTTGGCAAAGTCCAACATTTCCGAATCACATCGAGTTGAACCTGTCATCTGCAAAAACAAATTAGTTGGTGTCGAGAGATTTACACAACCCAGCTCAAGATCTTGAAGCTCAATAATTCCTTGGGCCATAAAAGTAAGATGTTGGTATGAATAACGTTGACTAGCCGTCATCCATACATTATTAAATATATCTCTTTTTATCGTTTTATCGCCCGGCACGCTAATTGCCCAATTCATAACATGTTGATGAGGCGATGTTTGAGGCATCATTTTAATATACTGAATGCTATTTCGAGCAGTTTCAGTATAGCTATAATGCGTTTGATGATTAACCATCAATTTCATAATCAGCCCTCAAACATATTTTCCAACTGCTGTGTGAAAGTATAATAAGCGTCCCACGTAAGTTGCTGCTTCAGTACTTGCCAATTGTCATCTATATTTTCCCAATTCAAATTAGCAAGCTGTTGCACCACAATATCTAACTCTGATAAGAGAACAGATAAATCTTGTCCAAAACGCAGTTCTATATCAAATTGCTCTATTTTTTGGCCTAAATGCAAAAATAAACGAACATCTTCATGTTCCGCTTCCAATATTTGAGTGCATTGTTTGACAGCTTTATTCAATGCATTAGGTTCAGGTTGAAGCGTGTTGATCACATTATTTAATTCTGCATAAGCGTGTGAGGACAAAATACCTCTTAGTTCCTGAATATTATCTTTAGCAATAATGAGCTGGTTCAGTAATGAAAATGTTTGCTTCTTGTCTAACATATAGTGATTTAGTAATTCAGCATTTTCTATGACCAAACCAAATGCTGCTGCAAATTTTGTTGCTTTCTCATCTTGTATAAAAGGTAAATGAGAGGCTGCAAATTTAACTCGCATCAAATATCGACCCAACCAATATATTTGATGCGCACTCGAATTGAGTAAAACCATAAAGTTCCTCTTTAACCCACAATCAGGAATGTAATGTTTCGACAACCCATGTATCTTTTATACCGCCACCTTGGGACGAATTTACAACTAAAGAACCAGGCTTCATGGCCACGCGTGTTAAGCCACCAGGCACAATCTCTGTACGATATGGTGAACTTAGTACAAATGGACGTAGGTCAATATGGCGCTCCGCCACCCCGCCTGTAGTTAACGTTGGGGCAACAGATAAAGCTAATGTTGGTTGTGCAATATAGATATGAGGCATCGCAATCAATTTTTTTCTAAACTCATCAATTTCACACGAGCTTGCTTTAGGCCCAATCAACATGCCATATCCACCCGAACCTTGTGCTTCCTTAACGACTAATTGATCAAGATTAGAGAGTACGTAATCTAAGTCTTCTTCTTTACGGCATTGATAAGTGGGTACATTTTTTAGAATTGGTGTTTCATCCAAATAGTATTGAATCATTTGATCTACATAAGGATAGATAGATTTATCATCAGCCACGCCTGTTCCAGGTGCATTTGCAATCACAACATTTTTTTGCAAATAAGCAGACATAAGACCTGCTACACCCAACGCACTGTCTGGTCGAAATGCTAAAGGATCTAGAAAATCGTCATCTAGACGGCGATAAATTACATCTACTTTTTGACGCCCACGAATAGTCTTGACAAATACTTGATCATTTTCTACAAATAAATCTCGATTTGTAACCAGTGGCACATCCATTTCACGTGCTAGAAAAGCGTGCTCATAATAAGCACTATTAAAACGCCCTGGAGTGAGCACCACAATAAAAGGTTGATCTGCAGAAGAATTTTCTTGCAATATTTCTTTTAAAAGTTTTGGATAATGCTCAATCCCTTGTAAATTATTGACTGTACATAGCTCAGGCATTAATTTCTGGCTAATATTTCGGCTCTCAATCATATAAGACACCCCAGAAGGTGTTCTCAAATTATCTTCTAATACAAAAAACTCCCCTTCACCATCCCGGATAATATCGATCCCGCTAATTTGTGAATAGATTTTTCCTTTTAAAGAATGTTTAAGCATATGGGGCTGGAAAGCATCATTTCCCATAATTTGTTCTTCGGGAATGATTTGTTCTTTTAAAATATGTTGTCCATGATAAATATCATCTAGGAAATAATTTAATGCTTTAACACGCTGTGCACAGCCTGAGGCAATTTTTTCCCATTGTTTTTTCTCGATTACTCTTGGAATTAAATCAAAAGGAATAGTGCGCTCCGTTCCTTCTTTATCGCCATAAACATTAAAAGTAATCCCATGATAAAGAAAATGCTGTTTTGCTTGGGTATTTAACTCCTTTAACTCATCTAAAGTACGGATGCTTAACCATTGTTCAATTTTTTTAGAAGCTGCACCATTTGACGTTACATCATCAAGCATTTCATTAAAGAACTGCGATTTTAGTTGTTCAAAGAGATTTGTTTGCACAGAAATATGTTCTAAAAAAGAGGCTGGGTTAATGAGTGCCGTTGTTGACTGCTCTTGTATAAAAAAATCATTATCTAGATGTAATTCATGCTCTTGTTCTGACATAACCACCTCGTCTTATCATTTATCTATATTTCATTTTTAAATAAGCAATTTCAGTGCCACTTATATATCTGTAATACTTATACGGCATCATTGTTATAACTTTCTTCTAAATCTTATCATCGTTTGCCCAATGGGCTATAAACTGAATCTGACAAACTTGCTAAATCTGTAAAGATTTTTTATTGTGTTGACACCAAAGCAATTGGATATAGATGTATTACGCTTATGTCTGTAATAGAAAAAGAAACTTCGAATAGTTTATATCGCCAATGGCAGATCTTGTCTCGCCTACCGACTGGTAAATGGATCGGGACTCGAGAATTACAAGAAATGCTTGAGCGAGAAGGTATTGAAATCAGTTTAAGGACTATTCAGCGTGACTTAAATCAAATTGCTCAGCGTTTTCCGATAGAGAGCAATAAAGCCGTACCTCAAGGCTGGCGGTGGCAATCAGATGCACCTATTCAGAGCTTACCCCACATGACGAGCTCTCAAGCGGTAACCTTTATGATGGTTGAGGAGCACCTTAAGCACTTACTTCCCCCGAGTCTGCTTGATGAGATGGGGCCATGGTTTGATTTAGCCAAACGCAGTCTCTCTACTCAAAATAATGTGAGACAGTGGATTAACCGTGTACGTATTGTTCCTGCAAGCCAACCTCTTATTCCGCCTGTAGTTGATCGAAATGCTCAACAAGCAATTTATGAAGGCTTGCTTCAAGACAAGCAAATTGAATGTATTTATAAAGCACGAGTAAATCAGGGAGAAGATAGAACCTATGTTTTAAACCCTTTGGCTTTGGTACAAAAAGGTGCAGTCATTTATTTAATTTGCACACGACATGACAAAACCGAAGTACAAACATTTGCTCTGCACCGTTTTAAATCAGCAAAAGTATTAGATAGTCGAGCCCTGCATCCGGTCAATTTTGATATTGATCATTATATTGATTCAGGCGCTTTAGGTTTTAGAGTGGACTATAACCAACCAACTGAATCAATTCAGCTCACCTTAACTATGACCGAGCAAACTGCTAAAACTTTTTATGAAAGTCAGTTAAGTAAAGATCAAACCATTACCCCAATTGAAGAAAATATTGTAGAAGTTTCAGCGACCGTACCATTTACATCCCAACTGGTATGGTGGTTACGGAGTTTCGGTAAAAAACTGCTCCATATTGAGCCAGTTCAAGTACACAATGCTGTGCGAGAGATTGAAACTGATAGTAAGTAGATATAAAAAAAGAGAACCATAAGGTTCTCTTTAGATTTTGAATTATAATTTTCTTAATTTTATATTCTTCTTATATTTTTACTTGTGTTCAGATCAAGATGTTCTCCCCCACCAAAACTGATCTGCTCTTTCTTTTGCGCTATTTTGAACATGAACATTGGCATGCCATTTCATATCCATTGTAGCGAATTGATTTCATTGTCATGATTAAAGCCCTCTTGTTTGAACGTGAATTCAATATAACGGGCGGCTTAAAATATGTGAAATAAGAAAAAAAGGAAGCAAAATCTCTTTTCTTCCTTAGGAAGTTTCCATATATTTTTTGAACAGAAAATAAAAAAGCCCAGTCTTAACTGGGCTTTTTGAATAATTAAATGATTAAGCTGTTTTCTTAATCATATTGTTCTTACGAATTGTAATCATGACAAGCTGAACAGCCGCTGGCGTAACACCAGGAATTCGACTTGCTTGAGCTAATGTTTCTGGAAGAACTGTTTTTAATTTCTGGGTAATTTCGCGAGATAAACCAGACACGACATCATAGTCAAAATCGGCTGGAATTTTGGTTTCTTCAAGACGTTTTAATTGAGCCACATCTTCATGCTGACGGTTAATATAACCTTCATATTTCACAGCAATTTCGATTTGCTCACCCACTTGCTCTGAAACTTCAGAACCAGTAAGTTCTGCAATTTGACCAAAGTTGATGTTAGGACGCTTAAGCAAATCAATTGCGCTGCATTCTTTACTCAAATCAGCACCCGTCATTTCAACGAATTTTTTACCCATAGGGTTATTTGGCGCTGCCCATAAATGTTGTAAACGAGAGGTTTCACGCTCAACTGCTTCCATTTTTTCACAATAAGCAGCCCAACGTACATCATCGACCAAACCAAGTTCACGACCAATAGTTGTCAAGCGTTGATCCGCGTTATCTTCACGCAACATCAAACGATATTCAGCACGTGAGGTAAACATACGGTAAGGTTCTTTAGTACCTAAAGTAATCAGGTCATCAACCAATACACCCATGTAAGCTTGGTCACGTTTAGGTGTCCATTCTTCTTGCTCCCACGCACGGCGCGCAGCATTTAAACCAGCAAGTAAACCTTGGGCACCAGCTTCTTCATAACCTGTTGTACCATTAATTTGACCAGCGAAATACAAGCCATTAATTGCTTTAGTTTCGAGGGTAAATTTCAAAGCTTGTGGATTGAAATAATCATATTCAATTGCATAGCCCGGACGTAAGATATGAGCGTTTTCCATACCACGAATTGAGCGTACAAGCTCGAACTGAACATCAAACGGTAAAGAAGTCGAAATACCATTTGGATAAAGCTCATGTGTATCTAGACCTTCTGGCTCCAAGAATACTTGATGTGAATCTTTATCAGCGAAACGGTGAATCTTATCTTCAATTGATGGGCAGTAACGTGGACCTACGCCCTCAATAACACCCGTATACATTGGTGAACGATCTAAACCACCGCGAATAATATCGTGAGTTTTTTCGTTTGTATGAGTGATATAACAGTTTACTTGTTCAGGGTGCATAGAAGCATCACCCATAAATGACATGACTGGAGACGGGAAATCGCCCGGCTGCGGAATCATGACTGAAAAATCAACTGAACGTGCATCAATACGTGGTGGAGTACCAGTTTTTAAACGGCCAACGGGTAGTTTTAATTCACGTAAACGCTGAGCAAGAGCGATAGAAGGAGGATCACCCGCGCGACCGCCACTTGATTTTTCTAAACCAACATGGATCACACCACCCAAGAATGTACCTGTAGTCAACACAACCGTTTTCGTATCAAAACGGATACCCATTTGAGTCACAACACCTTTAACGGTATCGCCTTCAACAATCAGGTCATCAGCTGCTTGCTGGAAAATATCAAGATTCGCTTGATTTTCCAAAGTCTCACGGATTGCAGCTTTATAACGCACACGGTCTGCTTGAGCACGTGTTGCACGTACAGCTGCACCTTTACGTGAATTTAAAATACGGAACTGAATACCACCTTTATCAGCAGCCAAAGCCATTGCACCACCAAGTGCATCAATTTCGCGCACTAAGTGAGACTTACCAATACCACCAATTGCTGGGTTACAACTCATTTGGCCCAAAGTCTCAATGTTATGGGTCAAAAGCAAAGTCTGTCGTCCCATACGCGCAGCAGCAAGGGCCGCTTCCGTACCTGCGTGACCGCCACCGATAACGATAACATCATAAACTTTAGGATAGTGCATGAGTACAAAAACACCAGAAAAAAAAGACGGAACATTATAGCAAAATTATCTGCTTATTGATGTAGATAATTACAAAATTGTCTTCACATAATTTACGGTACTCCACATGTTTTGACATTTTGTTGCATGAATTCAATACAAAGTGAATGTTTTTAAGAATTTTTCATCTTAGAATAAAAAATGTACAGCACTTCTACGACTTTAAAATTAACGCAACGAGAAGGAACACAAAATGAAAACCACTATGTTAAAAATCTTAACTGCATCCCTCCTTTGTTTTTCAGGCGTAACGTTTACCCACGCTGCGACGAATCATACTGCTAAATCGACTCATACGGCTAAATCAAGTAAAACAGCTAGCCATACTGCAGATTCAAGCAAATCGGTGATGCAAAAAGAACTTAGAGCTTGTGTAAAAAAACAGCAAGGTGAATGGGTATCTTATAGCCATAATGGTGTAACCTTTAATGGTACTTGCGAACCAAACGAAAACGGTAAACTACAATTTAAAGCCCCTGCTCCTTAAGCGGTTTTGACATAAGGTAGAGAAGAAGTATTTTATTTTCCGTCACATCTCATCAATATTTTCAAACACGGCTCATTAAAGATGAGCCGCTTTCTTTTTTAAAATGGTCTAGTCCGCTACAATACACCTTTAAATAAAATTTTTAGGTCCTTTTCGTGAAGTGGTTACAAATACACATTACCGTTGATCAAGAACAAGTTGAATTCACAGAAACACTTTTAATGTCTCTAGGTGCGGTAAGCGTAACTCTGGATGATGCTGAAGATCAGGCTTTACTTGAACCATTACCGGGTGAAACCCCATTATGGAACAAAGTGATTGTGACAGGTATCTATCAACAAGACGAACAAGACCCAATTGATGTCGATACTTTAGAAGCTTTCTTAAAAGCTCAACTTCCAGATGTTCCTATGCACCATGAAGAACTTGAAGATCAAGTGTGGGAACGCGCATGGATGGATTATTATGAACCAATTCAGATTGGGGAAAAATTATGGATCGTACCTGAATGGTTAGAGCCACCGGAAGCGGACGCAACTAATATTAAGTTAGATCCAGGTCTTGCGTTTGGTACAGGTAATCATGCAAGTACTTTCCTATGCTTACAATGGCTGGGTAAGACTGACGTTAAAGATAAAATCGTGATTGATTATGGCTGTGGTTCAGGCATTTTAGGTGTAGCAGCTTTATTATTGGGTGCTAAAAAAGTATATGCTACAGATATTGATCCTCAAGCTGTTTTAGCAACAAAACAAAATGCGGAACTCAATGGTGTATTAGATCGTCTCTATGTTGGTCTTCCAGAAGAATTTGATCAAGAATTCAAACCTCAACAGGCAGATGTTTTAGTTGCAAATATTTTAGCGGGCCCATTGATGGCACTTGCGCCTGAATTTGCAAATTTAATTAAATCTGAGGGCGAGTTCGCACTTGCCGGTGTAATTGAAGAGCAAGTTACTGATGTTTCAGGTGTTTATTCTGAATTTTTTGATATATTAGATGTCGAAAAGCGCGAAGAAAACTGGTGTCGCATTTCAGGAAAACGTAAAACAATAAATTGAGACTTTTATACTCATGAATGAAAAACAAACCCGCTGCCCTAAGTGCTTATCAGTCTATAAAGTATCTCTTACTCAATTGACAGTAGCTCAGGGTATGGTTTGTTGCCCTAAATGTAATTCCAACTTTAATGCACTGACCAATCTGATCAATATTGAACAACCAGTCATGGTCAACTCAACAACATTAGCCAATGGCTCAATACAAACGAGATATATGACACATTCTCACGTATTAGATATCTTTGACCAAAAAGTTGAGAATTCCAATATTGATCTTTTAACTTATCTCAACAACTTAAATTACTTTCACAACGAACCTATTAATGCTTTGCCAAATCTTAATTTAGCTGAGCAAGCATCCCCACAAGAACAAGACAATAATAAAAAGCATAGTTGGCTGTACTATACGCTCTGGAGCTCTGCCAACATTATTCTGATTTTAGTTTTTACTTTTCAAATTCTCTGGTTTAACCCTAAACTTATGTATGCAAGCCCTACGGTCAGCCATGCATTTAATTATGTTTGCCAAATACTGCATTGCAATAAATCAGTCGAAATGTATCAACATATCTATATAGAAAAGCTAAAAGTTCGCAGAGTTGATGCAAACCATACTCAGTTCTCAGGCATATTGCTTAATCAGAATGATAAAAGTATTGAACTTCCGAACATAAAGTTGATTTTTGCATCAGAACCAGACAAAACAGAAGAAATCATCTTAACACCCCAACAATATCTAGTTGAAAACTTGAGAGGTATTCAACGCATTCCATCGAACACTCCTTTCCGATTCCAATTTGAGCTAAACAAAAGCAAAAAAAGGCTAGTAAATTATCGATTAGAAATTGTCCACCCCTAAAATGTAAAAAAAGTGAAAAAAAAATAAAAAAAAATGCAGTTAATTTGCTCACTTTTTCCCAGACAATGGTATGATACGCGCCACGAAAGCTTTGACTCATATACTCCTCGCTCTCAATCCAAAAAAAATACTGTTAAGCATGTGTGCTTTTCCACTTTAAGCACATAGCCTAACTTTTTTTGTTTTTGAGGGGGCTGTAACAAATATTTAACTATTGTTACGCTTATTTTTTATTCAATACGAAGAAATATGGCAAGCTAATTGTTCTTATGTTTTAGAGTCACTGTTTTAGGATCTAAAACAGGACTCCGTATTTTTAGACCACATTTATATACTACTTTACCCAAGTTAGTATTTGATTTTCGGATTAACTCGCATGAATAGCAAATCTCCTATTTTTACTGCACAATCTGATGTTGCTCTTCGCATCCACGTTGATCGCGCAGTTCGCCATTATTTTGCACAATTGCAAGGTGAGCAACCATCTCAGGTATATGACATGGTGCTAGCAGAAATGGAGAAACCTCTTTTATCTGTAGTTCTTGAATATACACGTGGTAATCAAACACGTGCAGCAGAAATTCTTGGACTCAACCGTGGTACTTTACGTAAAAAGTTAAAAGCTCACGGTTTAATGAGTGAATAAATGATAAAATGCTCACGACGTCGTGGGCATTTTTTTATGCTTCTAATTGGTTTTAATCCGTAGACTTGAAATTGTTGAATTAAACATCATGACTATTAAACGTGCTTTGATTTCTGTATCTGATAAGACAGGAATTGTCGAATTTGCTCAAAACCTTGCAGCTTTAGGGGTAGAACTATTATCTACAGGCGGCACATATAAGTTGCTTAAAGATAATAATATCGCGGTTGTAGAAGTATCAGAACATACTGGCTTCCCTGAAATGATGGATGGTCGTGTTAAGACATTACATCCAAAAATTCATGGCGGTATTCTTGCTCGTCGTGGTCTAGACGAAGCAGTTATGGAAGAACACGACATCGATCCAATTGATCTAGTTGTTGTAAACCTTTATCCATTTGCTGCTACCGTTGCAAACCCTGACTGTACTCTTCCTGATGCAATTGAAAATATCGACATCGGTGGTCCTACGATGGTTCGTGCAGCTGCAAAAAACCATGCTTCGGTAGGTATCATTGTAAATGCTTCAGATTACGACACTGTAATCAATGAATTAAAAACCGCTGGTTCACTTTCTTATGAAACGCGTTTTGATTTAGCAGTTAAAGCATTTGAACATACAGCTCAATATGACGGCATGATCGCTTCTTACTTAGGCGCTCGCGTTGGTAAGACCGAAGGTGAAGCTGACTTATTCCCTCGTACGTTCAATACTCAATTGAACAAAGCACAAGATTTACGTTACGGTGAAAACCCACATCAATCAGCTGCTTTTTATGTTGAAGCTAATGCAAAAGAAGCATCAGTTTCTACTGCAAAACAGTTACAAGGCAAAGAATTGTCTTATAACAACATTGCAGATACAGATGCAGCACTTGAATGTGTTAAATCATTCGCAAAACCTGCTTGTGTTATCGTAAAACATGCTAACCCTTGTGGTGTTGCTGTTTCTTTAGACGGCATTAAAGCTGCTTACGATTTAGCTTATGCGACTGATCCAGAATCTGCTTTCGGCGGCATTATTGCATTCAACCGTGAATTAGATGTTGCAACTGCTCAAGCAATTGTAGAGCGTCAATTCGTTGAAGTGATTATTGCCCCAAGTATTGCTGATGGCGTACTTGAAGTAACTGGCGCTAAGAAAAACGTTCGTGTTTTAGTATGTGGCGAGTTACCTGCAATTGATGCACGCGCACCACAACTTGACTACAAACGCGTTAATGGCGGCTTACTTGTTCAAGATCAAGACTTAGGCATGATTACTAAAGATGATCTTAAAGTAGTTACGAAGCGTGCGCCAACTGAGCAAGAAATTGATGATCTTATCTTTGCTTGGAAAGTTGCAAAATACGTAAAATCAAACGCAATTGTTTATGCTAAAAACCGCCAAACTATTGGTGTAGGTGCAGGTCAAATGAGCCGTGTTAACTCAGCTCGTATTGCTGCCATTAAAGCTGAACATGCGGGGTTAGTTGTTGAAGGTGCTGTAATGGCTTCTGACGCATTCTTCCCATTCCGTGACGGCATTGATAATGCGGCTAAAGCTGGCATTAAATGTATCATTCAACCAGGTGGTTCTATGCGTGATGAAGAAGTAATCGCAGCAGCAGATGAAGCTGGTATTGCAATGGTCTTCACTGGTATGCGCCATTTCCGCCACTAATTTAAATTTAGTCCTCCCTAACCCTCCTTTTATTCAGGAGGGTTTTCCACAATAATGGAGCTAAACTCCACCTTGAGGGATAGAGGGGGATGAAAAGGATTAAAGTTAAGGAACAAATTAAAAAATGAATATTTTAGTTTTAGGTAGTGGTGGTCGTGAACATGCTTTGGCATGGAAAATCGCGCAAGATACCAAAGTTACTCAAGTTTTCGTTGCACCGGGAAATGCGGGAACTGCAACTGAAGACAAATGTGTAAATGTTCAACTTGATATTTTAGACAACCCTGCAATTATTGCTTTTGCTAAAGAAAATAATGTTGAGCTGGTTATTGTTGGCCCAGAAGCACCTTTAGTGAATGGTGTAGTAGATGCTGCACGTGAAGCAGGTCTAAAAATTTGGGGACCAACTCAATATGCTGCTCAGCTTGAAGGCTCAAAAGCATTTGCTAAACATTTTTTAAAGCGTCACAACATTCCAACTGCTTTTTACGAAGTATTTACGGAAGTTGATGCAGCTAAAGCTTATGTTGAAAAAAATGGTGCACCGATTGTAATTAAGGCCGATGGTCTTGCTGCAGGTAAAGGTGTAATCGTTGCAATGACCAACGAAGAAGCTTTTGCAGCAATTGATGACATGCTTGCAGGCAACAAATTCGGTGATGCTGGTTCACGTGTTGTAATTGAACAGTTCCTTGCAGGTGAAGAAGCTTCTTTCATTTGTATGATTGATGGTAAAAACATTTTACCAATGGCAACTTCACAAGATCACAAGCGTATTTTTGAAGGTGACCAAGGTCCTAATACTGGCGGTATGGGTGCTTACTCTCCTGCTCCGGTGGTAACTTCTGAAATTTTCGAACGTGTTATGACTGAAATCATGCGTCCGACTGTTGAAGGTATGGCTGCTGACGGACATGTCTACACTGGTTTCTTATATGCTGGCTTAATGATTGATGAACAAGGTCAACCACGTGTGATAGAGTTCAACTGTCGTTTCGGTGATCCTGAAACTCAGCCAATCATGATGCGCTTAAAGTCATCTCTTGTTGAATTGGTAGAAGCTGGTATTGCTGGCAATTTGCCAAAAGAAGCTGAATGGGATGAGCGTAAGTCAATCGGTATCGTACTTGCAGCCGAAGGCTATCCTGATAGCGTACGCAAAGGTGATGTAATTTCAGGTATTGGACAATCACCTGAAGATACTAAAATTTTCCACGCAGGCACTGCAACTCGCGAAGATGGTCACATCGTGACTTCTGGTGGTCGAGTTCTTTGTGTAACTGCGCTAGGCGACAGCGTGCTTGAAGCACAAATTAATGCACTTGAAGTATGCGGACAAGTGACCTTTACTGGTATGCAATATCGTAGTGACATTGGTTACCGCGCAATTGCACGTGAAAAAGCTGAATAAAAGTTAATAAAAAAAGCTTCCTACTTAGGAAGCTTTTTTTATTTTGTACCCCAGCACAAGAAAATAATATAAATTTTTTATAAGATTTATTAAGATATCAACAAATAGAAAAAAGCCCTCTATATCAACTACATTTTTATTGCTATCATTAGTACATAGTTGTAACTGTCATCAGACACTGCTGTTTTAATAATTTCCATAAAGACTTGCTCTACAAATTATGCCTGTAGAGAGTTTTTTAATATTCTAAATTTATGAATGCTCGTTTGGCTACTGTTGGGGATGAACTGTTTGGGGAAACAGTTTTTGTTTATTAAACAATTACCCTCTGTTATAGCCAAAATATGCAAGCGAATTATGGAACCCCAGAAAAAGATCACAGAGTTTAGACTAGTTGTAATTCCAACTCCTCTCTTTTCATATTGATATAGATCAATCGTTATTGTTCTATATCTTAATCAGGACTTTTTTAAATGAAAAAGCTGATCAGCCTTTTTTTAAGCATGTCAGTAGTATTATTGACAGCATGTAGCAAACAAGAAAATGCTCAACAAGCCGAACAAAACAATGATAGTTCCAAAGTACAAAAGGTAGTAATTGCCTCTACAGGTTCGGATGCTGACATTTGGCGTTATATCGCATCTTTACCTGAAACCCAAGCCGCTGGACTGAAGTTAGAAGTAAAAAACTTCTCAGACTCCGTTTCAATGAATACAGCAGTTGCAAATAAAGAAGTAGATTTGAACGCATTCCAAGCTTATTCTTATCTTACTGTATTTAATAATTCAAACCCGGATAAGATTGCAGCGGTTTCTACCACTTATATTGAGCCAATGGGGCTTTATTCAAGTAAATACAAAAAAATTGAAGAACTTCCTGAAGGTGCAATTATTTCAATCCCGGATGATGCTGCCAGCGAATCTCGTGCGCTACTCTTGTTACAAACTGCTGGCTTAATCAAGCTTAAAGCTGACTATAATCCTGTTCAGGGCAGTCCAATTGATGTTATCGAAAATCCCAAAAAGATCAACATCAAACCAATCAAAATGGAAACTGCATTACGTCTTAAAAATGAATTTGATGCAGTTGTATTAAATAATACCATAGCACTCGAGGGAGGTTTAAACGTACTCAAAGATTCTATGTTCTATGAACCTATTGATCAAATCTCAAAAATTAGTGTAAACGTTCTAGCAACTGCTGAATCACGTAAAAATGATCCTGTCTTGCAAAAAGTTGGTAAGCTTTACCACATTCCAGCTGTTAAAAAATACGTTGAAGAACACTTTGGTGGAACAAAAGTTGACGTAGACAAACCAATCAGCTATCTCTCAGAAGCTAAATAGTAATATAATAGCTGCAACGCGAAACAGGCAAAACTCTTTGCCTGTTTTTTCTTTTCAGCATAGTTTTTGACGACATGATTCAATTTAAAAACATTTCAAAGCACTATCAGCTTAAAGGCCAAACCATACGAGCTCTGGACCAAATTAATTTGGAAATTCCTGAAGGGAGTATTTTTGGTATTATTGGCTATAGTGGTGCAGGTAAAAGTACTTTAATCCGCCTGATTAACTTACTTGAACGACCAAATGAAGGTCAAGTTATCATTAATCAAAAGGACTTCACTGCTTTGGATGCGCGTTCATTACGTCAGGAACGTGCAAATATTGGTATGATTTTTCAGCACTTCAATTTGCTACAAACTAAGACGGTTGCTGAAAATATCGAAATGCCAATGCGTTTGCTAAATTACAAAAAAGCAGAACGTGAAAAGCGCTTAAATGAGTTATTGGAGTTCATTGATCTTAAGCATAAAAAAGATGCTTATCCTGATGAACTTTCTGGCGGCCAAAAGCAACGTGTCGGTATTGCTCGTGCTTTGGCAAATCATCCAAAAATTCTTTTGTGTGATGAAGCAACCTCTGCTCTGGACCCGCAAACAACCAAGTCTGTTTTAGAGTTACTCAAGAAAATCAATCAAGAGCAAAAAATCACAATTGTTATGGTGACCCATGAAATGGATGTCATTGAAACCGTTTGTGATCATGTAGCTGTGATGGAAGCAGGTAAAGTCATTGAACAAGGTTCAACGATTGATATCTTTAGTAATCCTCAACATCCGACGACTAAGAACTTTATTCAGACTGTTTTACATCAACAGTTACCTGTGAATATTTTAAATCAACTCGAAAATCAGCATCACCACAGCATCTACTGTTTACAGTTTTTAGGTCGCTCTGCTCAGGAACCTGTAATTCAGTCATTGATTAAACAATTTGATATTAGCTTAAATATCTTGTTCGCTAACATGACTGAAATTAATGGTACTGTAATTGGTCAAATGTTTGTACAGCTTCTAGGTGAGCCTGAGTTGATTCTGCAGGCTATCGAGTTTTTAGAGAAAAATGAAGTGAGTGTAGTTCAATCAGGAGATCAAGTATGAGAGATTTAATCGTACAGTGGTTAACTGAACTTACTCAGCCGTTCTGGCACAGCTCCCTTTCAATTGACCAGTTTGTAACAGCATTGCAAGAAACATTTCACATGGTGTTCTTTGCGCTTTTATTTGGTGGTATTTGGGGATTCATTCAAGGGATTATTCTGCTTGTAACTCGTCCAGAAGGTATTTTGCCGAATAGATTCATTTATCATTTACTCAACCCGATTGTAAATGCGTTACGCTCTCTGCCATTTATTATTTTACTTATTGCAGTGATTCCTCTTACCAAGTTATTGGTAGGCACTTCAATTGGTACATGGGCAGCGATCGTTCCTTTAACGATTTATGTTGGCCCATATATGGGACGTCTTATCGAAACTTCTCTACTTGAAGTAAATGAAGGAATTATTGAATCCGCTCAGGCAATGGGTGCTACCCCTTGGCAAATTATCTCCCGCTTTATTTTGCCAGAAGCGCGCAGTTCCCTCATTTTAAACCTAACGACAGCAACCATCAGTTTGATTGGTGCGACAGCAATGGCTGGTGCAGTTGGTGCAGGTGGTATTGGTGATTTAGCGATTTCTTATGGTTACCAGCGTTTTGATACAAGTGTTGTAATTTTAACAGTGATTGTTTTATTACTCTTAGTACAGATTGTACAAACGCTAGGCAACTGGCTTTCTAAGTTACGTTAAATTATCGATTATAAAAGGCTCCCTACATGGGGGCTTTTTGTTTTATATGAATTATTTTTATCAAAGAGTTGAGTAGGCTAGATAATACCATTTTCTGTTATGATCAAAATCAGTGATTATTTATTTACTTTTTGGATTTGGTTTTAGGATAAAACAATGCGTTATAGAATTCATGTTATTGATGTGCAGAATGCTCTCCAAAACTATATCTGGATTTTAGAAGATACTGAAACCCAAGAAGTTATTGCAGTCGACCCCACAGAAGCAGAATTGGTAACTCAATTTTGTCAGAACCATCAGTTAAATTTAAAACAAATCTGGCTTACTCATTGGCATAAAGACCATATAGGTGGTGTTGCTGATTTAACTGCTGCTCAAAATATTACAGTGTATGGTCCACGTGATGAGCTTACAAAAATTCCGGGAATTACCCATCCCTTGCAACATAATGATCATCTAAAGTTTAATGATTTAAAAGTAGAAATTATTGCGACCCCTGGTCATACCTTAGGACACATTGTGTATTTTATTGAAGAGTTAGAAGCTGTATTCTGCGGCGACACTTTGTTTGCAATGGGATGTGGCCGATTATTTGAAGGTACGGCTGAACAAATGTACCACTCACTTAGTCGTTTAGCAGCGCTACCAACACAAACCAAAGTTTATTGTACGCATGAATACACGCTTTCAAACGCTGAATTTGCCTTAACTGTTGAACCGCATAACCATGCTTTATCTGAACGAGCTGAAGAAGTCCGTGAGCTACGTAAACAAGGAGCAATTACCCTCCCGAGTACGATTGAACTTGAATTAGCAACCAATCCTTTTCTTCGTGCAGAAAGTGTTGAAGACTTTGCTCATCTACGTGCCCTTAAAGA
>NZ_JABVBF010000048.1 GCF_013344765.1 Acinetobacter lactucae | reverse complement strand
CGTATTTATTATAATCTTTTTTTAACGCCCAATAAAAAAAAGCCTCCAGTTTTGGAGGCTTTTTTGTACACCAGAATTACTGTTGTGAAAGCATGAAATGTAATGGAGATAAAATTTCTGCTTTTAATGCCAAATTAATCATTGGATCTGGGTAAACACCCAAGATAATAACTAATGCAGCAGCAGCTAATACCATTAAACCACCCACTTTTTGTCCCCAATGAGCATCTGCATCAATACGAGGAGTTTCCGGTGGTGTCATATACATTACAACCATCACACGTAAGTAATAGTACAAACCAATACCACTACCCACAATAATCATGGCAGCTAAGAACCAGTGTTGAGTTGTTACAGCAGCCATTACCACCAAGAACTTACCAATAAAGCCTGCTGTTAATGGAATACCAGCCAAAGATAACATCATGACTGTTAAAGTTGCTGTAAGTACTGGACGACGCCAGAACAAACCACGGTAGTCTGCAAGACTTTGTGCTTCATCTACGTTGTTATATGGGCTAGACATTAACGCTACAGCACCAAAAGCACCGATAGTTGTTAATACGTAAGACACCACATATACAGTTACGCTACCCAAGCTCGCATAAGTCATGCTAATTAAAGCAATTAACAAATAACCAAAGTGAGCAATAGATGAATAACCAAGGATACGTTTTAAGTTAACTTGACGAACAGCAAGTAAGTTACCAACTAAAATCGACAGTACAGCAATGATCGTCAAAATAGTTACTAACGAGTTCACCATCATTGCGCCTGAAGCAAGCATATAGCGCACGAACAAACCAATTGTTGCAACTTTAGCAGCAGTTGCTAAGAAAGTTGCCATTGGCGCTGGTGCACCTGCATATACATCCGGTGTCCATTTATGGAACGGTGCAAGCGACAATTTAAATGCAACAGCAAAGATAATAAGTGCTAAACCTAATAACACCATTGGCTGTTTGATTGCGCCAAATAAAGCCTGTACAGAATCATAGAATGAAAGTGAACCCGTATATGCATAGATATATGCCATACCCATCAACAACATTGCAGAAGCTGTCGCTGAAAGTACAAGGTATTTAATACCCGCTTCAAGTGAATTACTACGTTGATAAGTATAAGCAAGTAAGCCATATACAGGAATCGACATTAACTCAAGGCTAATGAAGAACGACGCGTAGTGAGAGCTTGCAACCATTAACATTGCACCTGCTACAGAAGCAAGTAACAAAAGGTATAACTCTTCGCGGTTGTCTTTATAAGTTTCGATGTAGGCGTGAGACAAAGTACAACAAGCCAATGCCGCAATCAAAATCATAAATTGATAGAACATGGTAAATGGATCAACCATAAACATGCCCATCACATTTGCCGGTACAAACTTACCGCCAAATACTGCAAATAAAATATAAAGTGCAGCGAGGTTTAAACCAACAACAGAAGTCGTTGCGATTAAATTATGATTACGCTTAATAGAAATTAACAACATGACGACGATTGTTGTCAAAGCAACAATCATCACTGGAGCTAAAGGCATAAGCGTAGAGAATGATACTGTGAAGTTCATGATTATTGGATCTCCACATGGTCAAGTTGAGTAGCTGTTTGCTGAACAGTTTCAACGACTTCTTGTACTGGCACATAACTATTGACCAACCACTGCATGCTTGAATGAGATACATCCAAGAATGTTTGTGGGTAGATACCAAGCCAAACGAGACCAATCGCACAAATCATCAAAATACCAACTTCACGAGCAGATAAGTCTTTCAATGGACTAGTGTAATGTTGCTTTTGTTCAGGATTTGGTTCACCGAATAAAGCACGGTGAATCAAGATCAAGCCATATAAACCTGCGAACACAAGGCTGATAGAAGCAAGGATCGTGAAGACAGGATATTTATTAAATGAACCCATCAAAATCAGGAATTCACCAATAAAGTTACCTAGACCCGGTACACCTACAAGAGCAGCAACAAAGAACATCAAGAAAAATGGCAAGTACTGAAGCTGGCCACGAAGACCACCCATTAAACGTAAATCACGTGTATGTAAACGTTCATAGATTTGACCAGACATAATGAACAATGCAGCTGATGACAAACCATGTGCCAACATCATGATCATTAGACCTTGGAAGGTCAAAATGTTACCTGCATAGATTGCAAGTAAGATAAAGCCCATGTGTGAAATCGACGTATAAGCAAGTAAACGTTTCATGTCAGTTTGCTGGTAAGCACACCATGCGCCGTAGAAAATACCAATCAAACCGAAAATAATCGCAATGTCTGCAAACTGTGCAGAAGCGGTCGGGAAGAAAGGAATAACAAAACGAAGCAAGCCATACGCAGCTGTTTTAATCAAGATACCCGCTAAGTCTACAGAACCCGCTGTAGGTGCTTGAGCATGTGCATCTGGTAACCAACCGTGTAATGGGAATACTGGTAACTTCACCGCAAAACCGATGAAGAAACAGATCATGAAACCGTATGCTAAGCCTGCAGGTAAGTGGTTAGCTACAGCTAATAAATAGTTGTAATCGAAACCGATCATGCCTGTCATCATGTAGCCATAAACCACAAGACCTAGGATACCGATTAACATCACTAGACCAGCAATCTGCGTGTAAAGGAAGAACTTAGTAGCCGCGTAAACACGTGAACGACCGTTTGAACCTTTATGACCCCATAACGCAATCAAGAAGTAGATTGGTACAAGCATCATCTCCCAGAAGAAGAAGAACAAGAACAAGTCAATCGCTAAGAATACACCGATAACGCCACCTAAACTCCATAAGAGGTTTAAGTGGAAGAAACCAACGTTCTTTTGAATCTCACCCCATGAACAACCAACAGCAAGTACACCAAGTAACGCTGTTAATAACACCATGAGTAAAGATAAACCATCCACAGCTAAGTGAATGCCAATACCGAGTGATTGAATCCACGGTAAATAGAACTCAGCAGACCAAGTTGGGATTTTAGAACCCAACTCGTAGCTATAAGTTCCACTTTGCCAAAGCGCAAGGCCTAAGCCCAAAGTAATGAGCATACCAATTAAGGCAATCCAGCGTGGCAAAGTTTTGTCGAGCTTATCGACTAACCAACAAATAAAACCGGCAATGAACGGAACAAGGATCAGCGCGGGTAAAATTAAATTGTTTTCCATTTTATTTCCCCACTACCTGAATAACGATCAAGATCATCAATAACACCACTACACCGAGTGACATGCTTGATGCGTATTCACGCAATGAACCTGTTTGACGTGAGCTTGTAAAACTGTTTCCGCCTTTCACGAGTGCAGGAAGAACTAACCACAAACCGTCAATCGGATCACGGCCAAAGATTTTGGCGAAGAATAAATAAGGTTTAACAAAAACGATGTCATACAACGCATCAAAACCAAAAGCAGTACGGCAAATATGTGCCAGACCTGCACCCAAACTTGTTTGAGCGAATGATTTCACTGCACCATAAGCAAATGTAAATAATGCTATACCAACAACTAGACCAACTAGAGCAATACCTACCGCTAAATGCTCTGCCCCATGCATGCCTTCTACAAATTGTTCAGCTACATGGAATTCAGGGATTTTTGCAGTATTCAGAATACCTGCTACCGGTGCTTTTAATACCGCACCAACAAAAGTAGACAGTACAGCTAAAATGCCCAATGGAGCCCAGTAAGTTGCACCTTTAATTTCATGGTAAGGCGTGTTTTCTTGACCAAAGAATACAACCCAGATTAAACGGAATGTATAGATTGAAGTCAGGAATGCACCTGCTACACCCACCCAATATAAGGTGTGGTATAAAGCAACTGATTGACCTTGTACCCAAACTTCACCAAGAATCGCATCTTTAGAGAAGAAGCCAATTGTTAAGAACGGAATCGCTGCTAATGCACCGCCACCAATCGCGAAACAAGCAAACAGGAATTTGTTACGTTTGAACAAACCACCCATTTTGAAAATGTTTTGCTCGTGATGGTAAGCCAGAATCACCGCACCAGAAGACAAGAATAATAATGCCTTAAAGAATGCGTGAGCCAACATGTGGAATAAGCCAGCTTGATAAGCTTCCGCACCTACAGCCATAAACATATAACCCAACTGACTCATTGTTGAGTAAGCCAAGATACGTTTGATGTCTGTTTGAACCAGTGCAGCAAAACCTGCAACTAACAAAGTTACTGCGCCTGTTACTGAAATGAATTGCATCACTTCAGGAGCAAGTTCAAATACGCTGAATAGACGACAACATAAGTACACACCAGCCGTTACCATTGTTGCAGCGTGGATTAATGCAGAAACAGGTGTTGGACCTGCCATCGCATCTGCCAACCATGTTTGCAATGGAATTTGAGCAGATTTACCAGCAGCACCCAAGAACAACATTAATGCAGTCCAAATAGTAAGTGACGAGCTCTTCGTCATTACTTCTGCTGCGTGTTCAACGATGTACTGAGTATTTAGCGTGCCAAATTGTTGGTAAAGCAAGAATAAAGCAATAAGTAAGAATACGTCACCAACGCGGGTCACTGTAAACGCTTTGATCGCAGCCCAACCATTTGCAGGGTTTGCATAATAGAAACCGATCAGCAAGTAAGAGCAAAGACCTACGCCTTCCCAACCCAAGAATAACAACGCTAAGTTGTCACCCAATACAAGCACAAGCATGCTTGCAACAAACAGGTTGAAATAAGAGAAGAAACGCGCATAGCCCTCTTCACCACGCATGTACCATGACGCAAAGATGTGAATTAAAAAACCAACACCCGTGATCATGCCCATCATGAGTAAAGATAAGCCATCTAAATGTAAGCTAATGCCCGGTGCAAAACCGCCAACATTGAACCATGTCCACAAGTTTTGAACAAAAACTTGCTGACCACTTGTGGTAAATGCCATTCCAGCAATGAGTGCAAATAATGCAGATAAGCCTACAGAACCTACACCAATAATTGCTGCAACGTTTTCAGAGAGTTTGTCTCGTCCCGCCGCCAATAAAATAAAACCGATTAGCGGAAATAATACTGTTAGATATAAATAACT
This sequence comes from Acinetobacter lactucae, assembly GCF_013344765.1. GTDB lineage: Bacteria > Pseudomonadota > Gammaproteobacteria > Pseudomonadales > Moraxellaceae > Acinetobacter > Acinetobacter lactucae_A. The sequence goes on along the minus strand of NZ_JABVBF010000048.1, from coordinate 15,082 downwards.
CATCCGCGCATCTCACTAGCAGCATCCACATCCAAATGATGGAAGCGATGATAGAACTGAAGGACAATCGCAAGACCGATACATGCCTCTGCTGCTGCAAGGGTCAAAATCAGGATGAACATCACTTGCCCATCTGGTTGCGCCCATACGCTACCCGCAAGAACAAATGCCAATGCTGCAGCATTCATCATGATCTCAAGGCTCATTAACATAAATAATAGGTTGCGTCGCACCATTACACCGTAAAAACCGAGTGCAAAAAGGATGGTTGCAACAATCAAACCATGTTCTAAAGGAATCTGGCCCATTATTCTTTTTCCTCTTCTGCACCTGGTTCACGTTTACCCAAGTGGTATGCTGCAACAAGGGCTGCTAGCAATAACATCGCGGCAACTTCAACCAATAATAAATAGTGAGTAAAGAGTGCTTGACCAACTATTTTTGGTCCAATCACTTGTGCTCCAAGCGGTGCTGAAATAGTGGTGTATTCGCCACCAAGCATCCAAACTAAAAGCAAGCCGAGCAAGAAACTCATGAGTGCTGGATATGCCCAAGCATCTGAAGAAAGCCATTTACGTTCTTGTTCAACGGTGTGTTGACCTAAATTCAACATCATCACCACGAAGACAAACAGAACCATAATCGCTCCGGCATAGACGATGATTTCAAGAGCACCTGCAAAAGGCGCTCCCACAATCATGAAAATACCAGCAACAGCAAGCAATGAAACAATTAGACTAAGTAAAGCGTGTACAGGGTTCGTGTTAGTCACTACACGAACCGTAGAAACGATGGCCACGAGTGCCATCAAATAAAACGGCCACATCATGGTAATAGACTCCGTACATCGATTGGTGCACTTTCTTTTTGTGCTTGACCTTTCTCTTTACCGTTAATCGCCATACCCGTTACACGATAGAAGTTGTAGTCTGGGTATTTGCCTGGACCTGAAATGAGTAAGTTTTCTTTCTCATAAACAAGGTCTTGACGTACATATTCGCCTAACTCGAAGTCTGGTGTGAGCTGAATCGCAGTTGTTGGACATGCTTCTTCACACATACCGCAGAAAATACAACGTGAGAAGTTGATACGGAAAAATTCCGGATACCAACGTCCATCTTCTGTTTCTGCTTTTTGTAGTGAGATACAGCCAACTGGACATGCAACCGCACATAGGTTACATGCTACGCAACGCTCTTCCCCATCTGGGTCACGCGTCAACACAATACGACCACGAAAGCGTGGCGGCACAATCTGTTCAGCCGGTACTTCTGGATATAAAATCGTGTCACGTTTACGCGTTACATGGCTAAATACCATAAACAACGAACGTACAATCGATCCGAATCCAGCTAGAAATTTATACATTTTGTACTCCCTGCTGTCCTAGGCCTGATTCATCAGAATCACAGCACCAGTCACTAACAAGTTGACCAACGCCAATGGCAAACAAATTTTCCAACCAAAGTTCATGACTTGGTCATAACGTGGACGCATTAAAGAACCACGAGCCAAAACAAACATCATTACAAAGAATGCTGTTTTAATCACAAACCAGAATACTGGTGGAACAAATGGAATTTCTAAATTGAATGGTGCTAACCAGCCACCGAAGAATAAAGTCACGATCAATGCAGAGATCAGTACCACGTTGACATATTCAGCAACGAAGAACATACCCCATTTCATACCACCATATTCAACATGGTAACCTTCAGCCAATTCTTGTTCTGCTTCTGGTTGGTCAAATGGATGACGGTGAGTTACCGCAACGCCAGCAACCACAAAAATCAAGAAACCTAAGAATTGTGGAATGACGAACCAAACATCACGTTGCGCTTCAACAATTTCACGAAGGTTAAATGAGCCTGCAATTGCAACCACACCCATCAATGAGATACCCAAGAACACTTCATAAGAAATGGTTTGAGCTGCTGAACGTAAACCACCAAGCAATGAGTATTTGTTATTTGAAGCCCAGCCACCAAACAATACTGCATAGACTGCAATACCCGCCATTGCCATGAAGAACAACAAACCGATACTCATGTCGGCAACACCCAGTGAAGGACTCACCGGGATCACCATGAACGAAAGAACCGCTGTTGCCATTGCAACAGCTGGTGCTAAACGGAATGTAAGTTTGTCAGCAAATTTTGGTGTCCAGTCTTCTTTGAACATGATCTTAAGCATGTCGGCAACGATCTGAAACATACCACCAGGACCAACACGGTTTGGACCATAACGATCTTGCCACCAAGCAAGTAAACGACGCTCGATAAAAGACATCAATGCTGCAACTAAAACCACAACAAGCAAAATCACAACAGCTTGAACGACAGCGTAAGCAATTGGCCAGTTCTCAGCCCAAAGTGGCGTTTGACGTATAATTTCTTGATTCATGAATTACACTCCTAAAGCCACTGAAACAGGCTCAGCTAGTGACACCATTGGTGCTAAACCAACTGGGTAACCAATATAACCTGTAGGTAAATATTCAATTACTTGTACTGGCAAGCTTACAGTCGTTTCGCCTGCTTTTACTGTAATGCGTTGACCTTCTTGAAGGTTCAAACGAGTTGCATCTTGTTCGCCCACTGCAAACACAGCTTCAGGAATTCGAGTTTCCATTGCAGGTGTTTTAATCGTGAATTCGCCAGAACCAAAAATATGATGCATTGGTACTAAACGGAAACTTTCAGGGTTTGCAACAACCGGCACTGGAGCAACATAGCTACGTGCAGGGCGTTTTGCCAAGCGATCGAATAAACGAACACCAGAATCGCCACCTTTTAAGTGACCACCAACTTCATCTTGGTATTTGTTCCAAGATTGTGGAGAGTTCCAACCCGGCGCCCATGCAAATGGTACTAATGATGATGCTTTTTGCGGGCCAACATAACCTTCCATTGAGAATGTTAATGCTGAATCTGGATCGGTAGGCTGTTTAGGCTCATGAACCGATAACGGCGCACGCATTGCTGTACGACCTGAATAACGACGTGGTTCACGCGCGATTTTCAAACCATGTACACGGTAACCTGCATCAGGTGCTACATCTTGGATAGCTTCGAGTACTGGTACATTTTTCACGATGCTTTCAATGACATCGTCAAGCAATGTCCAATCTACAGCCTTACCTTTAATACCAGTTTCAATGGCATGTAACCAACGCCATGATTCTTTAATTGCATATTCAGGTTTGTAGTAGCTTGGATCGTAAACTTGATAGAAGCGCTGTGCACGACCTTCTTGGCTTACAACAGTACCATCACCCTCTGCAAAGCTTGCTGCTGAAAGAACGATATCAGCCTGTTTCACAGTTTCAGTTTCACTGTGATCAAGCACGATTACTGTTTCAGCTTTATCTAATGCAGCTTTTACTTGTGCAGCAGGTAAACGACGGAACAAGTCATTTTCAACAATAACCAGTGTGTCGTAGTCTTGAGCAAATGCTTGTTCAAGGCTTAAACCACCAAACAATGCCAAGCCCATAGAGTTCACTTCAGGAACTACAAGACTTAAACCAGCTTTAGAACCTAAGTTTTGAGTTAACTGTGCTGCAGCTTCCATAATAGAAGCATCTTGCAAGCTTGTACCCGCAATAATTAATGGTTTGTTTGCTGCTTTTAAAGTGTCGGCAATGGTTTGAGCAAATGCTTTTGCATCTTCATCTAAACCACTTACAACTTCACCATTCACTGCCGCAGCAACTGCAAAGCCTAAACGTGCGATGTCATTAGGAGAAGCAACAACTTCACCAGTTGCAACGTCGGCAAGACGAGTTTGAGTTGCAGCTAAAATATAAACCGGAGATTTTGCTTCTTGACCAATACGTTGTACAGGTTCAGCTAACCAATCTGGTGTACGTGTTTTTGCAGCCATTTCGCGTGCTTTGTTTTTCGCAGCTTGGCGAACAGACAATGCCATGCGAGGTGCAGTTTGAGTGAGGTCTTCGCCTAAGATCAGAACAGCATCATAGCTTTCAATTTCACGCATGTTCGGGTTGTAAATACCCTCGGTTTGCATGATAGATGCAGCAAGTTCAACAAGCTTTTGCTCTTTTTGTGCAATACCAGTTGAGTAATTTGCCTGACCTACAAGCTCACGTAATGCGTAGTTTGATTCCAAGCTTGCGCGAGGAGAACCAATACCTAAAACTTTTTTGCCTTGAAGCTTAGCAATCGTTTGATCTAAAGCTTGATCAACAGAAACAGTTGCAACAGTTTCGCCATTACGGAACTGAGGCTGACGTGGACGGTCTGCACGGTTTACATAACCTGTGCCAAAACGACCTTTATCACAAAGGAAGTATTGGTTAACCGAACCATTGAAACGGTTTTCTACACGACGAATTTCACCATAGCGTTCACCCGGAGAAATGTTACAGCCAGAAGAACAGCCTTGACACACGCTTGGTGCATACTGCATGTCCCACTTACGGTTATAACGCTCTGAATGAGTCTTATCAGTGAATACACCTGTTGGACATACTTCAGTCAAGTTACCAGAGAATTCAGATTCTAAAGTACCTGATTCTGGACGACCAAAGTAAACACGAGATGCATTGGCATAGACACCAAAATCTGTACCGCCTGCATAGTCTTTGTAGTAACGAACACAACGGTAACAAGCAATACAGCGGTTCATTTCATGTGCAATGAATGAGCCGAGTTCTTGGTTGTAATGCGTACGTTTTGTAAAACGATAGCGACGACGGTCATGACCTGTCATTACAGTCATATCTTGTAAATGACAGTGACCACCCTCTTCACAAACTGGACAATCGTGCGGGTGGTTGGTCATCAAAAATTCAACAATAGATGCACGGAAATCCGTTGCTTCTTTGTCTTCAATTGAGATATAGGTATTGTCAGATGCTGGTGTCATGCAAGACATGACCAAACGACCACGCGTATCTTCTGGATTCGCATATTGCGTAACAGCACATTGACGGCAAGAACCAACCGAACCTAAGGATGGATGCCAACAAAAATATGGGATGTCGATGCCCAGACTCAAACATGCTTGTAGCAAGTTTTCCGAGCCGTTGACTTCATACGATTTTCCATCGACATGAATTGTAGCCATAGTCGAATTCCTTAAGCTTGTTCTACGTTGCTGGTTTGCACGACAGGACGATTCGTCACTTTCGCTTCAAACTCACCACGGAAATGTTTGAGTGCGCCCATAAGCGGCTCCATCGCACCTGGTGCGTGAGCACAGAAAGTTTTACCAATCCATAATTTACGAGTTAGTTCTTGTAAATGGTCGATATCTTCTTTCTTACCTTCGCCTGCTTCAAGTGCTTTAAGCGCTTTAACAGCCCATGGCAAACCATCACGGCACGGTGTACAGAAACCACATGATTCACGCGCAAAGAACTCTTCTAAGTTACGAGTGAGCGATACCATACATTGAGTTTCGTCTACCACCATTAACAAACATGTTCCCAAACGAGAACCTGCTTTCATAATCGTGTCCGCATCCATTGGTAAATCAATGGTATCTGCTGGTAAAAAGTCAGTTGAAGCACCACCTGGTAACCACGCTTTAAGCTTCAAGCCTTCACGCATACCACCTGCATGATCTTCAATGACTTCACGTGCAGTTGTACCAAACGGCAATTCCCAAAGACCCGGGAATTTAACTTTACCCGATGCACCATAAATTTTAGTGCCTGGATCTTTTGATTTACCCGCTGATAAACCGATATACCATTCTGGTCCACGAAGCATGATTGCTGGCAAGTTGTTATAAGTTTCAACGTTGTTCACAATCGTCGGACGGCCCCATGCTCCTGCAACTTGCGGGAACGGTGGCTTAGTACGTGGGTTAGCACGACGGCCTTCAAGCGAGTTAATCAATGCAGTTTCTTCACCACAGATATAACGCCCTGCACCCGTATGTACATGCAGATCAAAATTCCAGCCAGAACCTAAGATGTTTTCGCCTAAATAACCTTTAGCACGAATCTGTTCTAATGCTTCATTTAGATATTGAGCAGCCTCGATGTATTCACCACGGATAAAGATATAACCTTGAGTTGCTTCTAAGGTATAACCCGCAATTAACATCCCTTCGATCAATTGATGTGGAAGTTTTTCCATCAACAAACGGTCTTTAAAGGTACCCGGTTCCATTTCGTCGGCATTACAGATCAAGTAACGTGGACCACCATCATTTGGTGCCATCAATGACCATTTAATACCCGCTGGGAAACCCGCACCACCACGACCTTTTACAGTTGCAGCTTTAATGACGTCTAACACTTCAGCAGGTTTCATGCCTAATGCTTTTTTAAAGCCTGCATAACCTTCAAGTGCTTCGTAATCATCAGCACTACGTACCGCTTCTTGTTTGCTTAAACGCCAAGTGAGCGGATGAGTTTCCGGATTACCGTCGCCATAAATTGGTTTTGGTTCAGTATTCATACATACTTCTCCAATAACTGTTTAATTGATGTCACTTCCACTAAACCGTGAGTATCTTCATCAATCATTAAAGTTGGGCCTTTATCGCAGTTGCCTAGGCAGCAAATTGGAAGCAACGTAAAACGACCATCTGGTGTCGTTTGACCATACTGAATTCCTAATTCACGCTGAAACGCTTCAGCAAGAGTTTCTGCGCCCATTAAGAAGCAAGCAATTGAGTCGCAAAGCAAAATCACGTGACGACCTACCGGATGGCGATAGATACGGTTGTAAAATGTTGCAACACCTTCCAAATCAGCAACACTCATCGACAACATCTGTGCGATGGCATTCATCTGAGCATCATCTACCCAACCATTACGGCGCTGTACGCACTTCAATGCATCCAAAGAGGCTGCACGAGGGTATGGATAGTGACCAATGTGATGTTCGATGTCGTGAATTTCTTCCGCAGTCAAAATCCCTTCAACATTCACACGTGGTTTTTTATCAGTCAAAATCATCATTATGTGTTACCTCTTAGCGATCCACGTCAGCCATAACCACGTCAATGGTCGCCAGATAAATGATTAAGTCAGATACCAAACTTCCGTTAATCACTGAAGGCATTTGCTGTAAGTGAGTAAACGTCGGTGTACGAATACGAGTACGATAACTCATCGTCGCTTTATCTGAAGTCAAGTAGTAAGTACTTGCGCCTTTAACCACTTCAGTCATAAATGATGACTCGCCCGCTGGCATGACAGGACCCCATGAAACGCTCAAGAAGTGCGTAATCAAGGTTTCAATATCTTGTAATGTCTTATCTTTCGGTGGTGGAACAGCCAATGGATGATCCGCTTTGTATGGACCAGAAGGCATGTTATCCAAGCACTGTTGAATAATTTTTAGCGACTCGGTAATTTCACGGAAGTGAACAAGCACACGTGCATAAGCATCGCCTTCATACTCAACCGGCACATCAAAATCGAAGTTTTCATAGCCGCTGTATGGACGATATTTACGTACGTCAAAATCGATACCTGTTGCGCGTAAACCAGTACCAGTTACACCCCATGCGAGTGCAGATTTGGCATCGTATTGAGCAACATTACGCGTACGACCAATAAACACAGAGTTTTTCAATGCTGCTGTGTAGTATTCGTTTAAACGTTTAGGCATCCACTCTAACAATTCTTTAACAAGCTTTTGCCAGTTGTTTGGAAGATCGTGTGCTGTACCGCCAATACGGAACCATGCTGGATGCATACGGTAACCCGTGATTGCTTCAACAATGTCGTAAACTTTTTGACGGTCTGCGAACATATAGAATACTGGTGTCATACCACCGGCATCCTGAATTGCCGTACCACAGAATAATAAGTGGTTATTGATACGGAACAATTCGTTCAACATGACACGAATCACTTGCGCACGTTCAGGAACTTTAATACCTGCCATTTGCTCTACAGCCATCACATACGGCATGTTTTGAGCACAACCACCTAAGTAGTCAACACGGTCAGTATAAGGAATGAAAGAGTGCCATGTTTGACGTTCAGCCATCTTTTCCACACCACGGTGGTGATAACCGATATCAGGTACACAGTCCTTCACTTCTTCGCCATCTAACTGCAATACAACACGGAACGCACCATGAGCAGATGGATGGTTAGGACCCAAGTTCAAGAACATGAAGTCTTCATCAGCGTTACCACGCTTAAGACCCCAGTCTTCCGGCACAAAACGTAAGTGCTCTTGTTCAAAGTCTTGTTTCGCTTTGTCTTGCATGTACGGCGTATATTCTGTCGCACGTGCTGAATATTCTTTACGAAGCGGATGACCTTCCCAATAGGTTGGCAACAAAATACGACGGAGCATTGGATGCCCTTCGAAATTGATACCGAACATATCGTAAGCTTCACGTTCATACCAGTTGGCATTTGGCCAGATATTTGTCGCTGTCGGAATGTTTAGATCATTTTCGTTCAAGGCAACCTTGATACGAATGTCACTATTACGCTCAAGCGATAATAAATGATAGAACACAGTGAAGTCAGATGCTGGTAAACCATCACGATGAACACGTAAACGTTCATCCATCGCAGATAAGTCAAACAGCATTACATACGGACGTTCCACTTTACGCAGGAACATAAGGACTTCTTGCACGCGTGCGCGCTCAACCCAGACTGTTGGAAACTCTTCAAAAGTCGCCTGCACGTAAAAGTTCTCACCAAATTTGGTTTTGAGTTCTTCTACGATTGCAAATGCTGGGCGTGAATCAACTGCTGTTGACTCTGGCATAGCAATGTCAGTTTCAGCCATTGGCTTGGCTTCCTATTTAATACAAATTCTGTCAATTTTCTCGATGAACATATCAGTTAGATATGTCAAAACACCGTCAAAAAATTATTTAATCTCATCCATAGAGCGTAAGTTTTTAACGGCAATACGCTCTGCATTCTTACGGTCACGTTCTGGCATCATCTTTGGCTTATACACTGGCTGAAGATCATCACCGATCACGGCAGAAAGCGGGCGTCGCTCTAATTGAATCTGGTCTTGTAAAAGCATTAATGCTTGAATTAATGCTTCAGGACGAGGCGGACAACCTGGGACGTACACGTCAACAGGAATAATTTTGTCTACACCTTGTACTACTGAATAGATGTCGTACATACCTCCAGAGTTTGCACAAGCACCCATTGAAATAACCCACTTAGGTTCTAACATTTGTTCATACAAACGTTGAATAACCGGAGCCATTTTTACAAAGCAAGTACCTGCAACAATCATCAAGTCAGCCTGACGAGGTGAAGCACGGATAACCTCTGCACCGAAACGGGACAAGTCATGCACCCCTGTTAAGGTCGTTGCATATTCGACGTAACAACATGAGGTACCAAAGTTAAATGGCCATAAGGAGTTTTTACGTCCCCAGTTTACTGCTGTATGCAAGACATCCTCTAAACGAGTCATGAATACGTTTTTATTCACTTCTTCTTCAAGCGGATCCGTCACAATTTGACGTTCTTGCAATGGGTATTGATCAGCATCCGGATTCGCGCGGGTTAGAGTATATTTCATCCCGACTTACTCCTTTTCAGATGACAATGCAGGTGTAGTTTTTGACTTAACACGACCTGATGATTGAGCTGGAATCTGGCCTGTAGGGTCAGTTACGAGCTCTTCAATAGAGTTAAAGCGTGTAATTTCAGCAATGTTCATTGTTGGTGAACCGACTTTAATCGCCTCACCTGCTGATTTACGGCGATCTGCTGGTGACCAACTTAAAGCACCTACAGAGAAGGCATAAACAAGCGCAATCAATAAATCAACGACAAAGATCACGACAGTGGTATATCCCAACCATCCTACTTCACGCACAGAAGTAGACCATGCATAGAGGTAAAGTGCCTCTAAGTCGAAGACAACAAAGAAAATTGCAACTAAATAGAACTTTGCAGACAGGCGAATGCGAGCGCCACCAGCACTCACGACACCTGATTCAAACTGCTCTTGCTTAGCACGTCCCCACGATTTTCCCCCGAGGAGTAAGGGAACTGTGAGCATAAAGACGCAAAGAAATGTAACGCCGATCACGAAGGCGATAATCGCCCAGTCGTATGGAGTAATGGCACTCATGCGGGGATAACTCCTGGCAGGCCTATTATTTAACAAAGAATGTATGTATTGGCCTTCAAATACACCAAACACAAAATTAATCCCGCCAATTGTACCTGATTTCTAATTTCCCATGCTAGTTGAAGCGTCTTAGTCTTTCGGATGATTTTCTAGACAAAACTATTGATCTATGTGTTGTAAGGGGGGTTTCACCGCACATAATCGGTTTATTTAATAGTTTTTTTATTTATGATGATTTTTTTCATTTTTTAATTTTAGAATATTTACACAGTTGAATCGCTTATTAACTTTTTATAACTTACTTTTTTATAATATTAGTTTGTTTTTTTATTGTATTCAGCTTCTTCTCTGAATTATGATGAATGTTTAATCATGCATAATATTTACTACTCTTGGATAAGAGTATTTATCATTAAGGGCAGCTGATGCCATACTCAGTTCGTGAATTTTCACTTCTATCTTTTTTTAAATTTTTTCTCCTGTTCAACTTCATTATTGCACTATGTTGTTTCATTGGCATCGCATCTCGTCCTTTAAGTTTTCTTGCGTTCTTTTGGCCTGCCAATTCAGTTTTACTTGGTTTACTCATTCGTTTTCCAACTACACGTCGACTAAGTACATTTTTAGGCGCATATAGTGGCTATGTGATTGCCGATCTATTTCAAGGCACCCCTTTTGCTCTCACACTCGTTTTAACCACAGCAAACTTTCTTTATGTTATTACCGCATTTGCGCTCTATATTTTTTTCAACCAGCATATTAAAGCTGCCCACCGTGGTTATTCATACCTTTTTTTATTTGCTTTATGCGGAGTCGGTAGTGTAGTAGGTGGACTGTTTGCAGCAACTTTCGTACCCATGTTTAATACTAAATTTATGCTGGGTGGTTTGTGGGATGAATTCAATTACTGGTTCACCTCAGAATTGCAAAATGCCTTACTTCTTTTACCCATTATATTGAACCTCCCTCAGTATAATCAGGTGAAGAATTACTTTTCAAGAAATCGTGGCCTACAACCAACTGACCTTTTACCTTTTGTAGCAGTGCTTATTTCTATTGCAGCCAGTTATTATGACTCTGGTCCTGGTTCACTCCTTTACCCAATTGCCGCACTCATCTGGTGTGCTATTCGCTATAAACCTATTATTGTTGCACTCATTACGAGTATCACCAGTGCCTACATTATTTATCATGTCTCTGGGCATTACCTTTTACTCTATCCAAATGATTATTTCAGTAATACGATTTCGATCCGTATTGGATTAATCATGATGACGATTGCCCCCCTTACGGTCTCTAGTATTAGTGTTTTGCACTCAGAATTAATTCAGAAGCTTCAACATGCGATTGCACATGATGAGCTAACTTCTAGCCTCACTCGACGCCAGTTTTTACAGTCAGTCAGATTACTTCAAGAAAAAGTACAAAAAGAAAATAAAACCTCAGCTTTTTTCATGCTCGATGTCGACCATTTCAAACAAGTCAACGATAATTACGGCCATCAAATAGGTGATCGTGCCCTACAGGCTTGTGTTACCACTATTCAAAATATTTTACATCCCCATGATTTGCTGGGCCGTTTTGGTGGTGAAGAGTTTGCAATTTTTATTGCAGATACCACAAAAGAAAGCGCTTTCGAACTCGCGGAGCAAATACGAATTAAAATTAGTCAGCAACCGATTTATATTTATGGAAAATTACCCATTTTCATACAAGTGAGTATTGGCATAAGCTTATATTCCCCTTCCTCACATCGAGCTATTGAAAGTTTATTTAAAGAAGCTGATGATGCTTTATATCAAGCAAAACGCCAAGGACGTAATCAAGTCTTTATATCTTTATAGTTTTCTATATAGCCATCTAGTTTAATGAATTTTATACAATATCCTGTGTTTTGCCATGTATGCTAATAAACAGATAATAAGGAGAAAAATGCATGAATCTAGAATATACGCATAAACCTAACTACTACTTGTTTGCACAGCTGCTTGTGCGACATATAGAGAGCTATATTCATAAACATCCAGATGCTGATAATGCGATTTTTGACTTGCGGGATGTCTATGAAATTTTTAGGCAGGATTTTGCGTCAACCACAACGAACCTAGAAGGCATTTTGCATATTGCAGATGAATATAAAATAGAAACGATTAATGGAGATCAACCTCTTATTCAAAAATACCAGATTGATGCAAAAAACAATTCATTACTAATCGATTTTAATTCTGATGCGCTAACCAGCTTAAGAAGTGGAAAGCCTATTTTGGAACCAGATGCGACTCAATTATAAATAGCCCAATAAAAAAGCACCTTATGAAGGTGCTTTTTTATTGGCTTTTAAAGGAGGCTGCTTAAACCGTTTTGCTGGCCATGTCATGATAAAACGAGCGCCACCCAAGTTAGGACTTTCATCCACTTTGATTTCACCGCCAAACCAATAAGCAATACGACTTACGATAGACAACCCTAAACCATAGCCACCCGATGCACGAGTACGGCTATCGTCTAGACGGGCAAAGGCTTCAAATACTCTTTTACGGTCTTGTTCAGGAATACCTGCACCATCATCTTCAACACAAACAAAGGCCATGCCATCGCTGTGAATACCACCGCTAATTCGAACTTTATTATCGCAATAACGAACTGCATTACCTACCAAGTTTTGGACAACACGATGTAAATAACGACGCTCTGCATCTACTTTCACATAAAGTGGAGGAGCAACAAGTTCAATTTCTTTTTGGGTTTTTAAAGCTTCAGTTTCAACTGCAACCTGATCCAACACCTCAAACAAAGTAATTTCATCAAAATCCAGTGAAGGTGTACCCTGCTCTAGTTTTGCATACGTCATGATTTCATCAATTAAAGTATTGAGCGCCTCAATATCTTTATCAATCATGTCGACCTGATGCATACGATGGTTGTAATCGTCTTCTTCAGCCAACATCTCTGTACCAAAGCGAATACGAGCAACAGGTGTTCTAAGCTCATGAGATACCGCTCTCATTAACTCACGCTGAGCCTCGATTAAACGCTGAATATGATCAGACATGTTGTTATAACTTGATGCTAAGTTTGCCATTTCGTCACTTCCTTCAATAGGAACACGCAATGACAAATCACCAGACTTCATGCGATTTAATGCATAACGTACTTGGCGAATTTTACGTTCTAGCGGCAAGATCAATCCATAGACACCTAGACTCAGCAAAAATAAGCTAAATAAGGTAATCCCTGCTGAAAGCTGCAAAGGCATCCAGTTAAACATAGGCACCGGCCCAAGCACGAGCACCTGTGTAGGATGATTCGGAATTGGAGAGACGATTGAAATGGTCGTACCGCGTACTGTAGCACTATCTTTGTACAACATGACGCTTTGGTCTTGGCGTAAACGACCAATTTGCTCAGAGTCCAGATTAATGTCTTGAATATTGTAGATATTAATTGGATAAGAGAAATGTTTTTGAATCTTGGCAAGATATTCTTGTTCTTGACCCGGATAAAACATTAGATAATCAAGTACAAAAATAGGGAGAGCCTTCATTTGGCGCTCACTAATTTTGTCTACTTTTATAGATAAATAGTGCTGAGGATCGTCACGTAAGCCAATAATGATATAAGCAATACTATTACTGGCATCGTAACGGACAACAGATTTTTGAGCTTCGATTCGTTTTTTCTCGGTACGAGATAACTCAACCTTGCTTGCATCAGTATAGTAAATTGGAAGTTCCAATAAATCTGATGCATCTGAAACCCAGTCTATTTTCTGTTGCTTCCCCGGTTGTCGAGCGACTCCCTCACTAATGACATAAGAAATACCATCGGTTAAAGATTCTCGGTATTCTTGTGCCCGTTGATAATTGATGATTTGTACAAGCAAATAACCAAATACAGCAACCAAAACAACAAGAATTACCAGTCCCGCATAAATTCGCAGGAATATACTGTGTTTAAACACTCGATCAACCTTATAGGAAGTTTATTCCGACCTTATAACCCATTGGTTTCTTTAACGAACAAGTAACCTTTACTACGTACTGTTTTAATACGTTTTGGATTTTCAGGATCATCGCCAATTTTTGGACGAATACGTGAAATACGGACATCGATTGAACGGTCCTGACCATCGTATTCGATACCACGTAAACGTTCGAAGATATCTTCACGCGATAAGATACGACCAGCATTTGATGCAAGCAACCATAATAGGTCATATTCTGCGCTAGTGAAGTCAACAAGTTCACCATTTAGCGTTACAGAACGACCGCCATTATCAATTACAAGGTCATCGAACTCGATACGTTGAGCAACTTCATCTTCTACAGTTTTGTCTGTGCGACGTAATAGTGCACGGATACGCGCTAAAAGAACACGTGGTTGAACTGGTTTAGCAACATAGTCATCTGCGCCCATTTCCAAACCAAGCACCTGATCCATATCTTCTGTACGTGCAGTCAACATAAGAATCGGTTGATGGTAATGTGGACGAACTTCACGGCAAACTGTTAAGCCATCGGCACCCGGCAACATGACATCCAAGACCACTAGATCTGGTTGTTCACTAATAATACGACGAATTGCGCGGTTACCATCAGTTTCTACACCAACTTCCAAGCCGTTGCGAATTAAATATTCTTGAGTTAATCGCGCTAAACGCTCGTCGTCTTCAACGATCAGAATCTTTGGTAACTTTTCTTCTTGGCTCATATCATTGCCCCTATAAATCTCGTTTCATGCATCTTAAAAATCTTGCAGATACATTCGTTTATCATTTGCAATATACACACGTTTACATTGTAAACAAGTAGGCGTTCACCAAACTGATACATGACAATCGTATTTTGTTGCATTTTATTAACCTTTGAATTTTCACGTGTTTTTAAGATTTATTTATTGTTATTAAATTTCATATTCTATTCATATTTCCAATGTATGAATATTAAACAAATTATTTCTCTGTTTAGTTTAAATTTATTTAAGTGTTTGTTTTTTGAGTTATCCACAAAGTTATCTATAAG
>NZ_JABVBF010000488.1 GCF_013344765.1 Acinetobacter lactucae | reverse complement strand
CTGGCACATTGGCAGCGGGTGAAGTTGCACAGATCAGTGTAGATGGTGGTGTAACCTGGATCGACTTGACAGTAACAGCAGGCAACTGGAGTTATGTAGATAGCCGTACCTTAACTGATGGTAACTACACTTACGATGTTCGTGTGGTGGATACTGCCGGTAACGTGGGTTCAACTGATAGCCAAGTTGTGACTGTAGACAGCA
>NZ_JABVBF010000487.1 GCF_013344765.1 Acinetobacter lactucae | reverse complement strand
TGCTGTCTACAGTCACAACTTGGCTATCAGTTGAACCCACGTTACCGGCAGTATCCACCACACGAACATCGTAAGTGTAGTTACCATCAGTTAAGGTACGGCTATCTATATAACTCCAGTTGCCTGCTGTTACTGTCAAGTCGATCCAGGTTACACCACCATCTACACTGATCTGTGCAACTTCACCCGCTGCCAATGTGCCAG
>NZ_JABVBF010000486.1 GCF_013344765.1 Acinetobacter lactucae | reverse complement strand
CTGGCACATTGGCAGCGGGTGAAGTTGCACAGATCAGTGTAGATGGTGGTGTAACCTGGATCGACTTGACAGTAACTGCAGGCAACTGGAGTTATGTAGATAGCCGTACCTTAACTGATGGTAACTACACTTACGATGTTCGTGTGGTGGATACTGCCGGTAACGTGGGTTCAACTGATAGCCAAGTTGTGACTGTAGACAGCA
>NZ_JABVBF010000485.1 GCF_013344765.1 Acinetobacter lactucae | reverse complement strand
GACTGTAGACAGCACAGCACCTTCAGCAACCACAGTGATTGCGATTGAAAGCATCAGTGATGATACTGGTTTATCAGCTACAGACTTCATTACCAATGATACAAGCTTAACTATTAATGGTAGCTTGACTGGCACATTGGCAGCGGGTGAAGTTGCACAGATCAGTGTAGATGGTGGTGTAACCTGGATCGACTTGACAGTAAC
>NZ_JABVBF010000484.1 GCF_013344765.1 Acinetobacter lactucae | reverse complement strand
ATTACGGTTACCAGTGTGACTGCGGGTGACAGCAAGCTGGACAGCAACGGTTTAACCGTTACAGGTGGCCCGAGTGTGACCAAGTCAGGCATTGATGCGGCGAACACCAACATCAGCAATGTAGCGGATGCGGTGAGTGCAGATCAGGCTGTGAACCTGGGTCAATTACAAACTGCGACAACAGCAGCGAATGACAAGACCGATGCG
>NZ_JABVBF010000483.1 GCF_013344765.1 Acinetobacter lactucae | reverse complement strand
TACCATTAATAGTTAAGCTTGTATCATTGGTAATGAAGTCTGTAGCTGATAAACCAGTATCATCACTGATGCTTTCAATCGCAATCACTGTGGTTGCTGAAGGTGCTGTGCTGTCTACAGTCACAACTTGGCTATCAGTTGAACCCACGTTACCGGCAGTATCCACCACACGAACATCGTAAGTGTAGTTACCATCAGTTAAGGTACGGCTATCTA
>NZ_JABVBF010000482.1 GCF_013344765.1 Acinetobacter lactucae | reverse complement strand
CTGCAGACATCACGCCACCGGTGGTCGCGCTTGATGATGTCCTTACCAATGACAGCACACCTGCGCTCACCGGTACAGTCAATGACCCGACAGCTACTGTGGTGGTGAATGTAGATGGCACTGACTATCCGGCGACGAACAATGGCGATGGCACCTGGACGCTTGCAGACAATAGCTTGCCTGTATTAACAGACGGTCCACACACCATTACCGTGACGGCAACAG
>NZ_JABVBF010000481.1 GCF_013344765.1 Acinetobacter lactucae | reverse complement strand
ACAGTCCAGCTACCATCCGGGCCTGCTACAACACTGGCTGTACTACCATCTGGATAAGTTACTGTCACCGTTGAACCAGGTTCTGCTGTACCTGTAATTGGATCTGTCCCGTTCACCGGGTCAATCACTGGTGCATTCGGAGCCGTCGTATCAACTGTCACCACAGCCGTATCTGTACCCGCATTGCCCGCTGCATCTGTTGCCGTCACGGTAATGGTGTGTGGAC
>NZ_JABVBF010000480.1 GCF_013344765.1 Acinetobacter lactucae | reverse complement strand
ATAGATCGTTTAGAACTACTGCCGGTGCAACTGCATCAACAACACCAGTTGCTGGTCCTGAGGTATTGCCTGCTGGATCTTTTGTTACTGCTGTTACCGTATCACCATCATTTAAGCCTGGGTTTGGTACAGTCCAGCTACCATCCGGGCCTGCTACAACACTGGCTGTACTACCATCTGGATAAGTTACTGTCACCGTTGAACCAGGTTCTGCTGTACCTGTAAT
>NZ_JABVBF010000047.1 GCF_013344765.1 Acinetobacter lactucae | reverse complement strand
TTCATCATCTGGTTTAATAAAGAAAAATATTGCTGATAGTTTCTTTTCTTCAAATAAATACTCAACCCCACCTTTAAAGAAACGATAATAAGAGTTATCTTCAAAACTCGATTCATCATATCCAAAACTAGTACCAATTAACGTTATTGAATTTAACATTTCATCATCGCCTTGAACTAAACCAAGACTATTTATGAAGATACCAATTTCTCCACTTATTAGCTTTTCCACTAATAGATCCCCTTATCTTTATTTCTTTCTGTTAACTTTATGATTGCATCATCAACAGCTTTCTTACTATGCCTTCTTTCTAAAAGGTTTTGCCGCAATACATCAATATCAAAACGTTGGGCTTCACATAGATTCTGGGCATCTTTCTCTATTTGGACAGAAGTATTTTTACCCGAGTGTGTTTTTGCTGCTTTGTGTGTATCTCGATAAATCTCAATAGTTTTTTCTTTTCAATGGCCTTGTTCCATTGTCTATACCTAAACATAAAAAAAGAGCTATTGGCTAGCAATAGCTCTCTAAATTAATTTTATACATCATTCATGGAGTAAATTTAAAAACTCATCAAAACTATCTGCTACTTTAACAATGAGCATTTTAGAATTACCATTTTCATCTTTTACAAATTGATCATGATACATAATTACTACTGGCGGATTATCTGTTTCAGGATTTTGTCGATAATCGAATGATATATAATCACCACTTCCATTAAGACCAAATACAATTACATTTTCATATCCCAAGCTATCATGATCTTGAAATTTGTAAATATCATCAGCACCAGTTTCATCTCCATATGCACAAAATCCTATACTTGACTCGCCAGTTCCCCCATCAGAATCAATATAATTAAAACAATTTTCAATGAATTGGACACCATTATGTTTTTGGATTAATTCCATGTATTTTTTTGGTAAGTTTAATCCATATTTTTTTATAAAGTCTAAAAGAAAACTTTCACTAACAGGCCCAAAATCATACATTACAGTTAAATCTTTCATTTATTTCCCCCCACTTAAACTTGCTTCACCAATGTGTTTAACAGCATCATGTATCTCTCTTGGTAACAATTGAAAGTTATTTGGTTTGGACTGAGCATTATGATGCCAAGTATAACCAGGAATCGTATCAGAACCAGCATTAATAGCAGCTAATTGTTGCGGAGTAAAATCCTCTTTACTTATTTTGCCAGCTAGTATTTGTTTTTTTAGATCATTAGTTGCCAGCTTCATTTCTTCTCTCCTTCTTTGAGCGTTTGACAGACTTTCGTACCCATCAGGTTTCTGAATCTTAGTTGTATATTTTGCGTAATCATCAAAAATTGGGAGTGTTCTATCATCATAGGCTGCATTTGCAAATCTAGTTTCTCCAGTACGAGGATCTTTATATTCAACTCTTACAGCTTTATTTCCATAAGTATCATATATAACCTCAATTCCTTTATCAGGATTAGAATTTACTCTTTGATATGGATCATTAATAACTGTCGTTGACTTTATATTCTCAGCACCATGTACCGCTTCTAGATCCTTACGAGTTTGTATTGGATCATATGGTTTAGTTAACTCACCTCTTGACCCAATTCCAGCAGTACTAACCTCAACATCCTTACCATCAATCTTAGTTGTTTTTGCAGTACCACCTATCCCACCAACAACAATCCCTGCAGCTGCATTAATTAAATATTCAGCTCCCTGCTTACTATTACTTAATTCATTTGATAAAGATTCATAAGTATCTCGTTCAACTTCAGGTACTTCACTCTCATATTGTGGGTTCGTTAATTTCTCTACAACATCTGTACTCGTCAAATGCGCCGATGCAGTAAAGGCATTCGCCAATACATCAATACCTTTTTCTTTGTAAGGTCCTACAAGCGTATCCACTCCTAAAGATTTTGCTGAATCAACAACCAGTCGTACAGGTCCTGAAACCATTAATCCAACCGCTAACTGGACAGTCTCAAGATCAATGCCTGTATCCTTACTAATCTCTTTAATGCTATTACCGATGAAATTAATCTCTTGTAATAGACTTGCTCCAATGGTTGATTTATTTTCAATCCCGACCTTATAGTCCTTAAAGGTAATTTCATCACTCACAGTCGATGACTGATTCTTATCAGTACCTAATATGTCATTAATAGTTAAACCTTGCTGTTTTAGGCTATCTATCTTGTTGTTAAGATCATTTAAGTTTTCTAAAACCGTAATCATTCCTGCTGATTTTTCATCAAACAACTTATTAATTGTTTGTGGCTCTACCCCTTGTTTGATTAGTCCTAAAACAACCTCACTGCCTAAAGTACCAGAGTCTTTATACTGCGTTGGCATTTTATAAAGCTTCGCTTGAACATTATTTAATGTCTGTAAAACTTGATTTTTATAGTCACTTTCGGGCAATGCTTTAATAACGTTTTCAGCACTTTGACGGAAGTTTTCCGGCAAATCTTTCTGCTGCTGAATAATCTCCGCTCGACCACTTTCACTCAGTAAACGATGATCTACCGTCACACTACCATTTAACATTCCTGTAGTTTGATCACGGGTAATCTCTTGAGCGTTGTTAACATCACGGTTAGTTGCAGTTGGAGCACCAGTAACTATTCCTTGCCCCATCGTCGCTTTAGTTAACTGCTCCGTTTCCTGTCCATTGCTTTGTAACCCAAGTGTGGTACTGCCATTCGGATATTTAGATTTTTGACCATCTGCCTCTTGAGTAGTCTTACCAATTGTCGTAGATACATTTAGCCCACGGCTACTGTTATAGTTATGGTCTTGAATATCTTTCAACTCAAGCGCACCGCTATAATTTAGGCCTTTATAGTCAGTTAACGTACCATCTGCATTCTTGGTTGCATTGGCAATCACACCACCAATATTCGTAACCTGTCTAACTCCCATTGCATCTAGGTTTGCATCGTGGTCTTTGTCACCTATCAGTAACTTACTTGTGTTCTTAACCCACACACTGTCGCTAGTGCCTGTGCTTTGGTTATAACTGGCACTAACATTACTGATCCCACTTGAACCAAAACCAGCCCCAATACTGCCACCTTTGCTACTCGTACTACTTTTCGCTGTATCTTGTAAGCTTTCTACATGGATTTGATTGACCTGTAAGTTACCTCGGTCAGCAATGGAAACTTCTCCACCTTGAATATTGAGTTTATTCAACTGACCTTCTGTACGATTTAACGCAACCTCACTGTTCACATGTGTGAAGCTTTCACTTTGTGATTGACTGGTTTGTTTGCCAATTGAAGCACTTCCACCACCACCTGAACTATAACTAATACTTTGACTGTTAGTTTTACTGCTGCTCTCTTGTGTACTATGTTCTGTACCTGCCGTTACATTTAAGTCTTTAGTTCCATTGAAGGTCGTTGTGCCGGTAGCTGTTAAACGACTACCCTGAATGTTGGCATTTTGGCCTTCAGATTTTAGCGTCAGATTATTCAGCTCTAAATTACTACCTTGCCAATGCCCCTGAGTCTGGTTGCTATTGGTTGTGGTTTCTATGCGTTCCCCATTCGCACCAATGGTAAAACCATAAGTTGCTGAACTGGCAGCTGCCGCGGCGGCTGAAGCGCCCACTGCAATTTGTGCGCTGGCTAAGTTTGCTGTCGCCATCGCAACATTTACTTTACTGTCATCTAATGCTTCTTTGGTCAGTTTACCTGCTGCATAATCACGCTGTGCCTGACTATAAGCATCTTTGGCATCTTTCAAAGCCGAAGCCGCATCTTTCACCGCGCTCACTGCGAGAGCAGCATCTAAATAAGCATTACGTACCCCAACCTCTACACTGGTTTTTTCATTTTTTGTTTTTTCTTCTGTGATGGTTTTATTTTCATAACCACCAATATTGAGTTCTCCTCGACCATGGTCAATCGTGGTATCGCCTGTTGCCTTGATATTCTGTCCTAGAATATCAACGCCTTCAGCCCCATTAATACTCAAGTTATCTGTATTAATGCTACCCGCCTTACGAGTCGTTTCAGTCACCGTTAAAGTATTTTTATCTTTTTCAGAAACAAAACCGCCTAAACGAATACTGTCCTCATTCAGCTTAACTCCTAGGCCTTTTATGGTTTCAGTGCTATGACTACTGCTTTCGATATTTTGTTCTTCCGCAGCATTTAACGTCACTTTTTGACCTGATAATGCAACATTTTTCGCCGTCAGATCTGCGCTAGTTAATGTTGTTTGTCCAGATGAACCAACCGCAATATTTGCTGTATTTAGGTTGGTGCCTATTTGGCGAATCTGTTCTGTTCTTTGACTATTTGATTCACCCACAGTAATTTTCTTATCAAGTTTAAGCCCTGGAGCCAAAGCCTCTAAACCTGACATCCCCACAGCAAGACCTTTGACAAGTTCTTTAGCAATACCTCGGTACCCTTTTTGCTGCTCATCCCACTGTTGGTCGTGAGTTTCTAAGGTAGATAAGGTCACATTTTCAGGCATCACAGAACCATCGGCGGCTTTCAATGTTCCATCTGCCTGACGTTGCATCAGCGTATTACCGACATAAATACTTTGCCCAGCTTTTACATCATTGGCTTGTAGCTCAATATTCTTACCAGCATTAATATCAACCGTATTACCTGCTTTTAAAGTCGTTTGGGCAACTTCTTGGTCGATATAGCCAGACTGATGGTTATTATAAGTAGCTGCATTCTTTTTCGAAGAAGTCGCGCTTGAGCTCTTCTCATCAATTGCTGAAAGTAGATTGACATCACCTTGCTCTGCATGAATCTGAATATTATTCCCAGCATTAGCCTGAACATGAGTGGCTGTAATGTTGCCTTGCTGGCTATTAATAATAATATTTTGACCAGCATTGAGCTGATTTGCCTGTGAAACTGTTTCATGAGCATTATAGGTAGAAGATTTTTTACCTCCAAATGATCCCTTCCATGCAGACTGACTATCTACAGAACTTTGCTTTAATCCATTATCCAGCTGAATATCTTTTTGTGCGAGTAATTCAATATTCGCAGCCTGACTAGAAAGCTGAACTGCTTTACCGGTAATATTTTCACCTTGAATCGTCAAGGTACCTGCACTAGAAATCTGACTGCCGATATCTTGCTGTTGAGCAAGGTTATAACTATTTTTTGTATTAATATTCAGTTGTTCTTGCTTACCAACTTGTACTGTTCCAATGTCAACATTGCCTACCGTATTGATCAGCGTTGCACCATTGCTGTTATTGAGCTGAGCAGCTTTAAGAACCGTATTTCCGGCAACATCAACCAGTAAGCTTGCCTTTGTTGGTTGAACTGTCTTGCCCTGACCAACATACAGCCCCGCAATACGGTCTACACCAGTTGTGCTTGCACTAAAACCATCGACCTGAGTTGTCGATGTTCTTGTTGTCGTCTCAATTTTGAGATTACCATCGACTTTAAGTGCCATTGCATCTTTGGCACTGATTTGACCACCAATATTATTGAGGTCTTTTTGGGTCGTAATATCAACGGTATTGCCCTGAATACGGCCCATCAGGTTATTAATATTATTTGCAGTAATCTGAACAGCTTCTCGTCCAGCAATGGTTGAACCATTCAGTAAGTCGCCGTTTAACTTAAAGTTAACGCTATTACCCGTAAGTAACGAACCGTCTCCTTTTAAATCTCCCACACGAGCTTTAACGTAGACTTGCGGAACAAGTGCTTTAGTTTTCGTTCCATCCTGTAGCGTCACATCTTTTTCAACTAACCAAACAATATCACTGGTCAATTGCGCAATTTGTGCAGCACTTAAGTCAATGCCCGGACGTAAGCCATATTGTTTGGCAAAGGTCACCCCGTTATTCATTAAGGCTTTATATTGTTCCTCATCGGAACCATAGCCTTCCAAGAAACGATAACCCGTTAAATTGGCAATCTGGTCTTGGACCATACGTTGTTCATAGAAACCATCCCCTAGACGTTTTTGTTGTAGCGCAGGGTCAAGGCCTAGAGCATTCAGCATATAGTCCGAAGACAACCATTGGTTGTAATTGGTAAAGTTCGGGTCAGTCTCAATGAGATAGCCTGCTTTACTATCTGCTCCTGTTCTATACAAGGCATTATTCGCAACTTTAATATTGTTATTATTAATGGTTCGAATTTCGAGTTGCTCTCCTGTACCCGCTTGATCTGGTGCAGTGGCTTGATCCGAAGTCGGGGCACCTGAAACTTGGGAAGCTTTTTGTCCTTGTAATTGGTCCAGAACAGAGATTTGAGTAGTATTGTCTTTTTGTTGAACGTTAGACGAGTTTCCATTTACACCTGAAGTTTGGACATCTGTTTGTACAGAAGTCTGACCTGCTGCTTGTAAATCTTTATTTTGTGCTACACCTGCTTGCTCAACAAAAGTTGTATTAGATATAGCTGTTAAATCATTAACCTGAGTTGTGTTGGTCTGTGCATTCGTGATTGAGCCGCTAGCACTCTTAGAAACAGCAGCAATATCTTGATTTTTTTGGTCTAGTTGATAATGATCAGCGACTTGGCTAACTGGTAAATTGATAGTCTCGACTGAGTTAAAACTAAATTGATAATCTCCAAAAAAGTCTTTCCCACTACGCTTTTCGTAAAGATGTTGCCATCCTTCAACATTATATTTTCTATCACCAGTAACTTCGATATTAGTAAGTGCTCCATTATTTATTAAACTTCCCCCAGCAAGTACTTGACTCTTATCATTAAGTACTTGTGATTGTGTTAAGTCTAGATTACCACCGGCAATAATTTTTGCTGGTGTAGAGCTTAATACCTGTGTTTCAGTAACCCACTCATCATAATCATAAGAGGATGTATCTTCATTGGGGTTTTTATCGGCAAGTTTTGTCCCATCAAAATTATACCAATCCCAATAGAATTTATGCAGTCCTGTAGTACGACTAACTTCTACCTCGTGAGTACTAAAATTCTTATTTATATTGTTAATCCGCGCAGCAGATAGACGCATATCGCCTAAAGATTCAATAGTTGCACTTTCATTATTAATGACAGTAGCTTGACCAGTCGCTTTACGGTTTTCATCTAAAGCACCACCTAAATATAAATTTGCAGCACTGAATATAAGCGCCTGACTCGCATAATCTTGCGTATTCGCCAGATTATTTAATACGCCTACACCAAGGTTCATATCCCCTCGTGAAGCAATAACAGGAGCCTTACCTTGAGCATCTGGCAAGTTATTTAAAGTGTTAGCGCTAATGGCAAGATCTGTACCATAGATACGACCAGTACCTCGGTTATTTACAGTATTTGCTTTTAGTGTAGTGTAATCACCATTGATCAGCCCAGTGTTATTAATCTCGTCTTGGGCTTCAATTTGAGTATCATGACTTTCAATTTGAGCATTGCTATTGTTGGTTATATTGGCTGCATTTAGTTTTAAAATATTGCCTGCATTAATTTTTCCATCATTGGTAATATCCGCAGCAGTACTTAAACTCAGATTTTTATTGGTCTGTAATTGCCCGTCTTGAGTCTGCTTAAAGCTTTCTTTCAGCGTAATATTCGCATCACCCAAACTTGCAATCTGACCATCACCCGTAAGCGATTGAGCTGTAATATTTAAATTCTCACCCGATAGTAATTTACCTTTTTGGTTATTAATAACCAGCTGATCACCTTGTAAATTAAGCTGTTTAACGGCGCTGATTTCACCAGATTGGTTATTCAACTGCCCGCTAACATTAAGTACAGCATTTTGGTTACTACGGATTGCACCAGACTTGTTATTCAAAGTTTGGGTGCCCAAGTTTAGATTTCCAGCATCAATACCTTGAACAGATGTACTATCACTAGTTAAGGTATTTTGGTTATCTAACTGCTGAGTTACAAGATCTAGCTGCCCCGTGGCCATGATATGGCTATCTGGATCTGTTGCGAGTAGCTTACCTTGATTATTGATCTGTTCAATGGTCAGCTGCATATCACCCATCGACAAAATCTGTCCAGACTGATTATTTAGCAGTTGTTTTTGACCTGCCCCTTGTAATTTCAGATTCTGGGTTGCAAGCAATGTTCCTGTGTTATTAATCACCTGATTTGCACTTAAATCTAAATTTTGCCCACTTGCAATGTAACCTTGCGTATTATCGAGAGCACTTAGATTTTTTAAAGTAAGATTGCCTTGGCTGAGTAATCCCCCTTGTGTACCGCTATTGGTATTTACTAGATTCTGCCCATTGGTATCAAGCACAAGTGATGTTTTTGCCTGCACAAGCCCCTGATCATTATTAAATAGACCAGATAAAATCGAAACCTGATCTGAGCTGATCATGCCTTGTTGGTTAGTGAATGCCTGTTGTTGGCTATCTATATTTATCGCTTTTAATGATGTAATTTTGCCTAACTGGTTATTAACACCACCTGCTTTAACATCAATTACGCCAGATGACTGTAATGAACCTGATTGATTATTTAAAAGTGAAGAACCTGCATTAATATTTAATACACCATTCACACTGCCAATTTTACCTTTGGTATTATTTAAACCATTGCTATTTAGCGTAAGATCCTGACCTGCCGCTACAACACCTGTTTCATTATTCAAGAGACCTTCGCTTTGCAAGATTGCACTACCTTGTGCATTGATCTGTCCTGATAATGAGTTATCAATGGATGCAGCTATCACGGACATATCTTGTCCAGATTGAATAATACCGCTTTGGTTTTGTAATGCTTGCGTACCTGCTTGAACAGTTAAATTACCCTGAGTTGCCAGCTTCCCTTGATTGTTAATCAAACCTTGACTATGGATATTGAGGTTTTGATCAGCAACGATAGAACCTTGGGTATTATTAATATTTTGTTGGCTAGTTAAATCAATTTTACCCTGAGCACTGAAGTGTCCAGATGTATTGTCTACAGATAATGCCTTTGCTATTAAATCAGTTTTTGCCTGTAATATACCAGACTGGTTGGTAAGAGCCTGATCCCCAGCATCAATAACTAATCCGCCTTGAATACTACCAATCTGTCCCTGATTATTATTTAAACCTTTACTGCTCAAAGTTACATTTTGGTTTGCAACCAAAGTACCAGCTTGGTTATTGATAAGCCCGGCACTCATGATATTTAGTGCATCTTGTGCACTGATTTGTCCCTGCTGACTGTTATCTAAAGAATTCACTTGCAGGTTCAAAGCAGCACCACTTAGTAATTGTCCTGCTTGACTATTATCTAATGCCCCATTAATTACCAAATCTAAAGCCAAACCACTACCTGACTGAATCGTTCCAGCCTGATTGGTTAAATTTTGACTTGTAATCGTGGTATGAGCATTCGATGCAATTTTTCCGGCTTTATTGCTGACATCACCAGTGCTTGTAATTATATTATCGCTGAGCGCAAGAATAGTCCCTGAATCATTATTTAAACCACCACTTGTGATTTTCAGACTTGTTCCTGCTTGAAGAGAACCCGAAGTATTTAATAACTTTTCTTTTTTTGCATCAATGATTAAAGAACCCTGAACACTACCAATTTGTCCACCCGTATTATCCAAGCCCAGACTTTGAATAGAAACGTTCTGATTAGCGGCCATTACGCCAGTTTGGTTATTAATCGCTTGCTGCGATAAAACAGTTAAGGCATCTGTAGCATTAATTTGACCTTGATTACTGTTATTTATCGAGCCTGCTGTAATTTTTGTAGTGTTGCCCGTCAGTTTACCTGACTGGCTGTTATCTAATGCACCATTGATATTTAAAGTAAGATCAGCATTTGTCTCAATTGAACCTCCTTGGTTATTCAGACTTTGCCCCGTAATTTCTATCGCATCGCCACTTTGAATTTGTCCTTTAAGGTTATTTAATTTCTGAACTTTTAAGGCCAAATGCTTTTGTGCAGAGATAAGACCAGACTGATTATCTAGATTTTGAGCGCTTAAAGTCAGATCTTGAGCAGCAAGTATTTTACCTGCTTGATTATTCAAATCGCCTAAACCAGCATCTAATGAGACATTACCCTGAACACTACCAATCTGTCCTGTATTATTGGTCAAACCTTGACTCTGTGTAGTCACATCTTGTTTAGCAATGATTTGTCCAGAGGTATTGTTAATATCTTTACGACTACTTAAAGTAAGTGAGCTTTGGCTATTTATGAGACCAGATTGGTTATTAATCTGGTCAGCACTTACAGTTAAATCTTTTTCGGCTTGTAGTGTTCCAGAAGTATTATTAACTACACCAGATCCTGCATTAATCGCTACAATGCCTTGGCTACTACCAATTTGACCACTGCTATTGTCTAGGCCATTAGAAGTAATGCTGACATCTTGATTCGCTACAATTTTGCCCGACTGGTTGTTAATGATTCCCAAGCTAGTCAGAGTTAATGCATTTTGTGCAGATATGAGTCCATCTGAACGATTATCGACAGTACCAGCCTGAATAATACTATCCTGACCTGCGTAAATTTTTCCTGATTGACTATTATCGAATAAGCCTGCCACATCAAGTTGTACATCATAATTAAGTGCAGAACTTAATTGCCCTCCTTGATTATTAAGGGCAGTTGTTTTTAGCTGCA
Source organism: Acinetobacter lactucae (assembly GCF_013344765.1). GTDB lineage: Bacteria > Pseudomonadota > Gammaproteobacteria > Pseudomonadales > Moraxellaceae > Acinetobacter > Acinetobacter lactucae_A. The sequence goes on along the minus strand of NZ_JABVBF010000047.1, from coordinate 10,020 downwards.
AACCTGACTGGCTCTGTATCAGACCTAACTGGTTATTCATTTGGTCTTTAATAGCTAAGGTAAGCGGTTTTAATGTGCCACGCTGAACCATCTGACCTTTTTGATGACTTAAACTATTTGCAGAGAGGTTGATTTGATCTGCTGACGTAGTCGCGCCATCCAATACAATTTGTCCACCCTTCAATAATAGTTGTCCATTACTGAGAATCTGGCCTTGTGCTCCCTGCAATTGATCGGTAGTGATATTCAGTTGCTGATTACCTGCATGGATAATCTTTCCTACTTCATTATTTAAAACAGAGCTATTCAGGCTAATGGAAGATGCATTACTACTAATTTCACCAGCTTTATTATTTAAGCCATTCACAAAGTTTAGAGCAAATTCATTATTACCCGTATGCTGAATTTTGCCTTGACTATTATGAAGTTGTTTTGCCGTAAGGATGAGGTCCTGACTACTCAATAGGCCTTGCTGATTATTAATCAAATTCTGGCTGGTCAGTTTAAGTTGATTCTGGGCAACTACGGTTGCAGCCTGAGTTGAAATATCAGTACCCGCGTTCAGTGCAATCGTCTTCGATTGTAATTGTCCCTGCGCTGCATCAATCTTCCCAGTTGCATCAACCTGTATATTGCGACCTGCGAATGTTTGACCATGTAAACCTGCTTGATCAACACTGATCGTAATATCCCCAGTATCACCCAATTTACCTTCTCGATTTAAACCCGCGGCAATCAATCCATCTACACTATGTTCTAAAGTTGAACTGGTAATTTGGACATTTTTTCCTGCTGCCAAACTACCAGCATTCTGAATATTTTGTCCTGTAACTGTTAAGTCCTGATCTGCATAAATACTGCCAGTGTTTTTAAGTTGATCATGCTGTAATTTTACTAATTTCGCTTGAATCTGGCCTTGTGTATTATCAAACTGCTGGGCAGTACTGTTTAGATTTTGCTGAGCTGCAATAGATCCTTGGTTGTTATTAACAGTCACATGTTTCTGATTAATCTGATCTGCAACAATTTGTCCAGTTGTATTATTAAGTGATTGGCTATCTAAATTTAAATTGGTTCTAGCCTGAATGAGCCCCTCAGTATTATCAATCGATTTATTTGCTTTAATATTTACAGATTGGTTTTCTGAATAAACAACACCTGACTGGTTCTTCAAATCACTTGCAGTAACGTTGACAGTTGCTCCACTTGCAATCTGTCCATCAACATTATTCAACTCACCAGCTATAGCCAAATCAAGCTGTCCAATCGACTGGATTTTTCCGCCTTTATTGTTGGCAGACTGACTTTGAATATTGAGAGTATTGTTAGATGCAAGTTGGCCTTGTTGGTTAGTAAAACTTGAGGTTTGGATATTTGCACTTTTAACGGTAAGCTGGCCTTGGTTATTATTAAAAGTATTCCCTTTAATATTAATAGCACCTAAATTAAGCTGACCACCTTGGTTATCTAGACCATTTTGACTGTCTAAATCTACACCACCATTGGCAACAATTGCACCTTGGTCATTACCCAGTACATCTGACACATGGATAAAACCAGTATCGTAAGTTTTTGGAGTTGTATCTACTGGTGTAACAACACCTAAACTTCCGCCATCTTTAGATGGATCTGTTGGGACTGTCGGTACATTTCCACCTGTAGATCCCCCCGTACCGCCACCACTATTACTCTTAGCAATTCCGATTTTACCGCCAAGGTTTGTCATTGAACCCGACTTTAAATCAAGCCCTTGTAAACCCGTTTGCTCGATAGAACCGCTATTTTTTAGATTTTTAGAGTTAATCGCTATTCGAGCTGCATTTAGGGTCCAGCTATTAGTAATACTATTCTGATTTTCAAGGTGTAACTCATCTGCGCTGCTGATTAAACCAGAGTTATTTAGATTTTGGCTCTCAACTGAAACTTGTGAAGTTGCACTACTAATATTGCCAGTATTCTGAATGTTTTGAGCTTTCAGTTGTATCTGATCTTTATTTGCAATCAAGTTACCATTATTAACCAGATCACCATTTGCATTCAGGGTAAGGCTGCTTAGTGTACTGTTAATAGATCCTGCATTACGTACACCTAACCCTTGCTCTGTTCCCACCAGAAAGATTTTCCCAGCATACATTCCACCAAGCTGGCCCACATCTAAGGCAAAGTTCGGCTGAGGTGTAGATGTTGACCCTGTAACTGCTTTAATTTGAGGAGTCACTTGGTCTTTGACTTGAATGTCATTTTGCCCAAGTACCGTACCCAGTTCATTGGCATATAGTCCTGCGTTGACTTTTAAGGCCCGCGCATAAATATCTGTATAAGGTGTTAAGCTTCCATTTAAGCCTTTACCTTCAATCGTGACCTGACCTTCGCGAACACGAAATGACTCAAGATAACCTTGATTCATTACCGCTTGGCCCGTAGTTAAAGTAAAACGGTCTGCGTTAATTACACCACAGCCATCACAAACCAACCCTGAAGGGTTTGCAATGACGACTTGAGCCTGTTTTCCAGCAACTTCAATATAACCTTTAAGCTGACTTGGGTTACTGCTATTTACCTCGTTCAAAATAACTTTGGCCTCGCCGTTTGCAAGCCATGGGTTGCCTTGTACCCAACCACCCAACTGGGTTTGAGTATTATTACGTGAGTTATTTAGAATGGCTCCTTCTTGGCCAACATCAAACTGTGTATAGGTATTTCGCGAAACACCACCCGCACTTGGTGTCTGAATATTGACCTGAGTTGTTCCATTGGCACTATTTAAAATAGTTGGCTGTTGCGAAGTAGGAGCACCTTTGTCAGCAATAATCTGCGTTCCAGCAACACTACTCATTGGTAAGCTGATTACCAATGCCCCTAAACAACCAATAACAGCAAAGTTAAGCGGATTTAATTTTTTATAATGAATAGGTAGAACAGAAGACGTCACCGAATCTGTTTCGTTTGGTCCCTGACTTTGCCCGGCTTGTTTCGTTTTACTTTTTACAATCTCAGCAACGGCAATAAACATACCACGAGCATGACTAAAAATAATACGATAACGGTTCTTATTCATTTTAAAATCTCACTAAATCTTTTTTTAATACAATTAATTGCGTTCTAGACCTTTGAACTTAAATTAATAGGTCCAGTTCACGCTAAATCCAGTCGTGTAATCATCCGTTTCGAAGTGATCTGGTTTTTTCAACGGTGCTCCGACAAAGGCGTCATAATTCAAATGCAGAGGGGCGATTTGTCCACGCAATCCAACCACTGCACCTAACAAACTCGTACCCGGTAAAGGATTTGGATAATACGCAGTTTTCCCACCCACTTCACCGTAATCAATACCTGCATACCACGAATGTGGTTGATTCATAATTGAGCCACTCAGTTCATTGCGAACTAAAAAGCCATTATCTGCCAATAACGTTTGTTCACCGTCAAAACCTCTTACGGTATAACGGTTTCCAATCGAGAATCGGTCTTGCGGTGTTAAAGGTTTATTACTGTGCTGGGTACGCCATTCTGCAAGATATTGCAGGTTCTGCTGCCCTACTTTAAAAGGAACCTGTAAACTGGCATTGGCCTGTAAAATCCCAACATGTGTATAAGCTTCACCAAAGCTTTCTTCTGGTGCTCTTATTGCATTAAGCCAACCTGTACCACGCTTATAAGTCACGTTACCGCTTAATGTTGCATTAGAAAAATATTCAGTATGATCAAGACTTGCTTTCCAGCCAGCTGTTTTTCGACGTTGTACTTCTACTTCGACATCATTGATATAGTTTTGTGATTCACGGTACCAACCACCGAAACCTACAGCAGTTTTACGGTGCGCATCGCGATAAATAATTCGGGACAAATCTGCATTAATGAGTTCGCTTTTACCGCTATATTGATAAGTCTCACTGCTTCCAGCGACTGTTTGTAAATAGTTTGAACGGCTATAACTGGTTGAAAATAACCAATAGTCAAATGGGATGGTATAATTTGCATAAAAGCCATCTGTACCATGTTTACCAGAACCACTACCACCTAAGTCATGGTTATAACTCACATAAAATAAATCATTTAAAGTCAACACATGGTCAAGTGACAAGGTCGCTGTACCTTGGTATTTTCCAGTAGCATCAGAACCTGAATCATCAATTCCCACATGTAAGCGGTATGGCTTAGCCTGTTGCCATGCAAGAATCACATCACTATAGCCCGGTTCATTTTGTTGTTCTGCTGGCTGGATTTTAAAATCAGCTTCTACTGTTGGTACTCGTTTAAAGTTCTCTAAGCCTTGCTCCATATCACGAATATTTAAAAGCTCACCCGACTTCATCGGTAAAGCGTTCCATAAATGAGCACGTTTAGAAGTACCCTCATTAAACTTAATCTGATCAACTCGGCCAGGAATAACCCGAACGCGAACCGTGCCAGATGCGATATTTTGCTGAGGAAGTAGCACACGTGTTGTGACATAACCGTCTGCAATAATTTTGTTTTGAACGAGATCAAGTGCCTGATTGAGGCCATTTACACCTAAACAACTTCCAATAATATTGTTCTTGCCTGTAGTAACTACATTAAAACTAGATATGAATTGATGAGCTAACTCACCTTCTAAAAGTATTTTTTTAATTTCAAAACAAGGGGTTTCACTTTTAGAACGTAAATATTGTAACTGCTGAGCTGAAATTTTATTTTGTTCTTGCCCAAGATTGACATTTACATTGGGCTGGATTTGTTTTTCTAATGCAGTATCGCGTTGTTGTTGTCGAGTAGACTGATCAGCCTGAATTCGCTGTCGAATCGGTTCATCAGGATCTGCAGCGTAACTTAATCCCCCCATTACCGATAAACAGATAAATAAGATACTTTTATTAAATTTGTTATAGTTCAGCATATACAATCAAACCGTGATTCATATCAACTTAATTGCATTTTAACAAAACCTTAACAAAGTGGAAGTATTTTTCATACAGATTTGTCTGTACACAAAAAATCTATTTAAATTAATAGTTTAAATTATCTACTATTACCTATAAGGTGCTTGTTCTCGTCTATATTGTCTTTGACTATCAAAATCATCTTTACGACTACGTCCGTCGGAACACCTCAACAGCTTCCTCAAGCTCGTAGTCGTATTCACCTCATTCATCAAAATCCATAGCTAGCGACTAAAGATTATATTTTAGATGCCAAGTCAGCTTTTGTTACTGTTTTTCCTAACTTACCAAATTCATGCAAGTCACCGCCAACTTCAATACGCAATGATTGATCCAAACCACCCACAAAAACAGGATCAAAGCCACTGGCTGTAATTAACTTTGCAACTTGTTGTCCTGCTGCTTCATCATCGGCAGCATAAAATAAAACGGCGCGTTCAGGTCGATTGAAGGCAGCGTTACCCAGAGAATTGGCACCTAACGTACCAAAAGCCTTAACCAGTTTTGCACCCGTTGGCACTAGAGTAGATAGGATGCCACCAGAAGATTGGTCGGCAGGGATATTTTTTTTGAAACCACCCTGACCATCGGGCCCTAACGGATTTGATGGATCAACCAGAATTTTACCTGCCAATTGGCTTGCGTAAGTTTTAAAAAACTCTTTAATGCCATCAAACCAGATCGATAAAATAATCACATCCGCCTCATCAATTGCCTCGCTAATCAGGCGTGGTTGTGCCAGTGAACCCAGTGTATTCGCCAATTCCTGTGCTTTTGCAAAGGTATTGTCTGTGATCAGGACGCTCTCCCCCCCTTTAACAAAATTAGTCGCCAATCGACTGCCTATTTTTCCTAAACCAATAATTGCTGTTGTCATCTGAATCGCCTTATTAAAATTTTGTAATTAATTCATCGGTACGGCTGCTTTAAGCAACCACACCGGTAGTGATCGTGATGTGTTTATATTCAATAAAGTCATCCATCGCAGCAACACCATTCATGCGTCCCAAACCAGACTGATTAAAGCCCCCTTCCTCAAATTCGTCATAAATGACAGCCCAGTCATTCACCCAGATAGTACCTGATGCTAACTCACGTGCCACACGCAGCGGACGGTCAACATCACGTGTCCAGATACTTGCAGACAAACCATATTCACTATTATTGGCCAACTCAATTGCCTCGCGTTCTGTATCAAACACTTGCATGGTCAGCACTGGACCAAAGGTTTCTTTTTGCACAATATCCATATGAGGATCAGTGACTTCGAGCAAAGTAGGCAAATAAAACGCCCCTTTTGCCAATTCACCTTCGGTAATTGGACCGCCACGAACAATCACTTTAGCTCCTTGGGCAATTGCAGCCTCCACAACATCATTAATACGCGCAACATTCGCCTTATCAATAATCGGCCCCATGTCAGAAGTCGGATCAGACGCTGGGCCTGCCTTAACATTTTCTAAACGTGCTGCAAGACGCTTTCTGACTTCATCAGCCACACCACGCTGTACTAACAAGCGTGAACCAGTCATACAAAACTGTCCGGCAAAAATCGTTAGTGCTTTTTCCAGTTTGGGTAGTACCGCATCCAGATTAGCATCATTAAAGACGAGCATTGGAGTCTTACCCCCCAACTCCAAACCAAAGCGTTTGAGGTATTTGGCACCATTGGCAGAAATTGCACGCCCGGTTGCCGTACTGCCAGTAAAACTAATGACAGGGACATCAGGTGAATCCACCAGATGTTTGGAACCATCAGCACCAGATTCACTAAACAGATTAATAACGCCTTGCGGCAGTGATTTTATTTCTGAAAAAATCTTGGAGATTAAAGCATTGGTTTGCGCAGTTTGCCCCGGTAATTTTATAACGGTGGTTGTTCCTGCTGCCAGTGCTGGTGCCAAAGAGCGGATCATCAAAACAACAGGAGAGTTCCACGGTGCAATCACACCAGCCACACCCATTGGTTCACGCAGTACAATCGAAAAACTACCTGCTTTAAGCTCAAGCGCACGACCATATTCCGTCAAGACCTTGGCTGCCCAATAACGCAGCTTGGATGGCACCATCGTTACTTCGAATTCAGCTTCAGGTTTAACTTTACCATTTTCTGTTGAAAGGATTTCAATCAGGTCAGGCGTGTACTGCTCAAACAGATCTGCCATTTCATGCAGCACTTTAGCACGTAATGTCCGATTGGATTTCCACTGGGAGTGCTTAAATGCATATTTAGCAGCAGCAACAGCAGCCTCAGCATCTGCCAATGTGGCATCGGCATACGTACCAATCACTTCATAAGTAGCAGGGTTAATCGATTCTTTATGAACACCTGAATCGACCCACTGTCCATTAATCCAGTTCAATGCAATACTTGTCATGGTCATACTCCCGATCAATTAAAGTAACGCTGAGCGATATGTTCAGCAGTTGCAATGACCGTAGGATTGGTCGCAACAGAAGGTACATCAGGGAAAATAGAGGCATCAACCACACGCAGTCCTATCAAACCGTGTACACGACCTTGTAAATCAACCACTGCTTTGGGATCAGACGTCAGGCCCATTGGAGCACTAGAACAAGGATGATGATAGGTATCTAGTGTGGCACGTGCTGAAGCCAGAATAACCTCATCGTCATCACTGACTGGCGCAAGCTCGCTGTGGATCAAATCAGATAACGGTTCTTGTTGCGCAATTTTTCTGGCCAACTTAATACCATCTAGCAAACGCTGACGATCCTGCTCAAGTGCCAAGAAGTTCAAGTTAATTTTTGGGGCGACTTTTGGATCTGTACTTTCAATCCATACGCGACCAATAGATTCTGGACGGGTTAATGCCACTGCAAGAACAAAACCTACCTTGGTCGGGCTCAGTTCATGGGGGAATAAATGAGTAGCAGTGATGTGAATGTCCAACTCACCATTGTTGGCACTATTGGAATGTGTCCAAAGCTTTGCACCAATCGCAGGACTCTGTAAACCAATCAGCTCTGGCTTGGCGGCATAAGCATTGTAATAAAATGGATGATCAATCAAATGTTTACCAACAGGTAGATCTGCAACCACTGGAATATTCAGACGTTCTGCATCTGCTTTTGGCCCAACACCCGATCTAAGCAAAATAGCTGCACTGCCATACGTACCAGCGCACAAAATGACTTCTCTAGCAAAAATCTGCTCACCACTGGCCAGCTGTACGCCAATGGCTTTTTTGCCATCAAACAATACTTTATCAACCAACATATCATGACGAATGGTCAGATTCTGACGGGCACGTACAGACTCAGTCAAATAAGCAATACCCGTATTCACCCGAACGCCATTGACCACATTCATCGCATATGGCCCTACACCATGCGCATTTACATCATCAAAGTCTTCAATTATTGAATAACCTAATTGACTTGTTGACTCGACAAAGGCTTTTTGCATGGTACTCACATCATCCAATGTCAACTGAACGATTGGAAAAGGACCTGTTTTGCCATGAATCTCGTCGCGACCAGTCCCATGTCGTGTTTCCATTTTTTTGTAGAAAGGTAGCATGTCTTCATAGCTCCAGCCTTCCAGATTCCAGCGTTTGAAATCCTCTGGACGTGCGCGCAGTGCCACTGCACCATTCACCGCTGAACTACCGCCCAAAACTTTGCCGCGAATCGCATTGATCGGGTGGTCAATATAACCAGGCTCAGTTTTAAAACCCCATTCGAAATTCGGATCAAGATTGGCGCCCACGGTGTCACTATTGCTAATCAAGCGTGGATAGTCATAAGGCGGCGGGGTCTTGCCTGCTTCCAATAAAACAACAGATCGTGCTGAGTTTTCAGACAGGCGTGTGGCCAGCACAGCACCTGCTGAACCACCACCCACAATAAGAACATCAATTGCATCTAAAGACATGTTGAACTCCTATATCAATTGGCTGCCAACGGGAACGAGCTTTGAATATTTGCTATGTGCCGTCGCTCAGTCATTGACTAATTTTGATCGGCTGATGCTGTGGTTGTGATGCATATCAGCCAAAGATGGTGATAAGGTTTAAGCTTAGGGATTTAAATAGCGATTCAAAAATGCCAAACCCAACGTCAACGCTTCTTCACCACGTGAATTATTTGCCTTATCTTTATAGAACTGGATAAATCCATGCATTTGCTGTGGATAAACAACGACCTCTGCATCAACACCCGCTTTGGTTAACGCATCGGCATAAAGAATATTTTCATCTCTTAACGGGTCATACTCACCCACCTGTAACAATGCAGGCGGTAGGTTTTCATGATTTCCCCATAACGGAGCAATCAATGGATGATAAGGATTGGTGACATTGGCGGTATAAGCTTTTAATACAGCCGTATTGACTGGCTTGGTCGGGAAATTTGTAGCGCCAAATAAATGCCATGATTCAGTATCCATTTTATGACTGGTTTCTGGATAGATGAGCCATTGGGCAGAAAACTTGAACTCATTGATATCTCGCACCAGCATAGGCAAAGCAGCAGCCAATGTACCGCCTGCACTATCCCCAGCCACAGCAACACGACCAATATCGCCACCTAATTCATCTGCCTGCTCGAGCATCCATTGCAAAGCGATATAGACATCCTCCAGCGCAGCAGGGAAAGGAAACTCAGGCGCAAGACGATAATTAACTGAAAGTACAATCGCCTGTGCACCATTACACATCGCACGAACTAAGACATCGTGGGTATCTAGATCACCAGACACAAAGCCACCACCATGAATAAAAATAATCATAGGTAATTTTTGCGAGTAATCTGCACCTAGGGGTTTATAAAGACGAGCTGGAATCTGTCTGGTTGGTTCAGTCGCTGGAATCAGAATATTTTGAACATCTTTTACAGGATCGGGGGTACCAGCTGAAGGAATCATGGCACGATAAGAGCTGCGCATTTCTTCAGCCAGTGCCATTTGTGTAGGGTCAATCTGATGTTTTAAGGAAAGTTGAATAGTAGATTTTAGATATTCTGAAATGTTCATCATAGACTCGCTTAAACGACGTTTTATTCTTGAGAGACAACGCTTGAACTATTGATGTTATTTTTAATTAACTTCAAAAAATAGATACATAATATCGAAACC
>NZ_JABVBF010000479.1 GCF_013344765.1 Acinetobacter lactucae | reverse complement strand
ACATCAGCAATGTAGCGGATGCGGTGAGTGCAGATCAGGCTGTGAACCTGGGTCAATTACAAACTGCGACAACAGCAGCGAATGACAAGACCGATGCGTTAGGAACCAGTACAGCGAACAATCTGGGTGGTGGGTCAAGCTACGACAGCACAACCGGTGCGGTGAGTGCGCCAACCTATGTCACCACGAAAACCGATGGTACGACAGTTAATGCAAGCAATGTGGGTGATGCC
>NZ_JABVBF010000478.1 GCF_013344765.1 Acinetobacter lactucae | reverse complement strand
ACATCAGCAATGTAGCGGATGCGGTGAGTGCAGATCAGGCTGTGAACCTGGGTCAATTACAAACTGCGACAACAGCAGCGAATGACAAGACCGATGCGTTAGGAACCAGTACAGCGAACAATCTGGGCGGTGGGTCAAGCTACGACAGCACAACCGGTGCGGTGAGTGCGCCAACGTATACCGTGAACGGTACGGACGTAAATAACGTGGGTGCCGCGATCAGTGAGCTGGAC
>NZ_JABVBF010000477.1 GCF_013344765.1 Acinetobacter lactucae | reverse complement strand
GTACAGGCACAGTCTCTGCAGACATCACGCCACCGGTGGTCGCGCTTGATGATGTCCTTACCAATGACAGCACACCTGCGCTCACCGGTACAGTCAATGACCCGACAGCTACTGTGGTGGTGAATGTGGATGGTGTTGACTACCCGGCGACGAACAATGGCGATGGCACCTGGACGCTTGCAGACAATAGCTTGCCTGTATTAACAGACGGTCCACACACCATTACCGTGACAGCAA
>NZ_JABVBF010000476.1 GCF_013344765.1 Acinetobacter lactucae | reverse complement strand
GTGGTGGTGAATGTAGATGGCACTGACTATCCGGCGACGAACAATGGCGATGGCACCTGGACGCTTGCAGACAATAGCTTGCCTGTATTAACAGACGGTCCACACACCATTACCGTGACGGCAACAGATGCAGCGGGCAATGCGGGTACGGATACTGCAGTGGTAACGATTGATACCGTTGCACCAAATGCACCGGTACTTGATCCGATCAATGCCACTGACCCAATCAGCGGTACAGCAGAAGCAG
>NZ_JABVBF010000475.1 GCF_013344765.1 Acinetobacter lactucae | reverse complement strand
ACCCGGCGACGAACAATGGCGATGGCACCTGGACGCTTGCAGACAATAGCTTGCCTGTATTAACAGACGGTCCACACACCATTACCGTGACAGCAACAGATGCAGCGGGCAATGCGGGTACAGATACTGCAGTGGTAACGATTGATACCGTTGCACCAAATGCACCGGTACTTGATCCGATCAATGCCACTGACCCAATCAGCGGTACAGCAGAAGCAGGTTCAACTGTAACTGTGAGCTTCCCGGATG
>NZ_JABVBF010000474.1 GCF_013344765.1 Acinetobacter lactucae | reverse complement strand
ATGCAACAGCACCAACCCTTGCAATCACGACAGATGACCTTGCACTTGCGGCAGGTGAAGATGCCAACATCAGTTTCACGTTCAGTGAGGCAGTAGCAGGCTTTGATGCAAGCGACATCACAGTGGTAGGTGGTAGCTTGACTGGCTTGACTACGACAGACAACATCACCTGGACAGCGGTGTTCACACCAGATGGTACAGGTACAGCACCAAGCATTAGTGTTGCTGATAGTACATATACAGACCTTGCAG
>NZ_JABVBF010000473.1 GCF_013344765.1 Acinetobacter lactucae | reverse complement strand
CGAACATTAGCTTCACCTTCAGTGAGGCAGTGACAGGCTTTGATGCAAGTGACATCGTGGTCGTAGGTGGTAGCTTGACTGGCTTGACTACGACAGACAACATCACCTGGACAGCGGTGTTCACACCGGATGGTACAGGTACAGCACCAAGCATTAGTGTTGCTGATAGTACATATACAGACCTTGCAGGTAACTTGGGTACAGGCGATGTCTTGGATGGTACAGACGGTTTTGTTGTAGACACTGTTGCGCCAA
>NZ_JABVBF010000472.1 GCF_013344765.1 Acinetobacter lactucae | reverse complement strand
ATGCGGCGGGTAATACAGCGACGTATGATGCAACGGGTTCAACGATCACCGATGCGGCAGGGAATACGACTACAGTGACAGGAGACAACCTGCAGGTAGGCGGTGCGAACCCTGTGACAGTGGATGGAGCAGCGGGGACAATTACAGGCTTAACCAACACGAGCTATGATCCGAACAATGTGGTTGCAGACCGTGCAGCGACGGAAGGACAGGTTGCTCAAGTTGCAACGGACTTGACGAACACCGGCTTTAACA
>NZ_JABVBF010000471.1 GCF_013344765.1 Acinetobacter lactucae | reverse complement strand
CAGACCGTGCAGCGACGGAAGGACAGGTTGCTCAAGTTGCAACGGACTTGACGAACACCGGCTTTAACATCAGTGCACAAGGTGGCACATCGGACAATGTGAAGTTGGGCGAGACGGTTGACTACGCAAATACTGATGGCAACATCGAGATTACAGCGGGGGCGGACAACCAGATCAACTACAACCTGGCCGATGACATTACGGTTACCAGTGTGACTGCGGGTGACAGCAAGCTGGACAGCAACGGTTTAACCG
>NZ_JABVBF010000470.1 GCF_013344765.1 Acinetobacter lactucae | reverse complement strand
TCAGTGCACAAGGTGGCACATCGGACAATGTGAAGTTGGGCGAGACGGTTGACTACGCAAATACTGATGGCAACATCGAGATTACAGCGGGGGCGGACAACCAGATCAACTACAACCTGGCCGATGATATTACGGTTACCAGTGTGACTGCGGGTGACAGCAAGCTGGACAGCAACGGTTTAACCGTTACAGGTGGCCCGAGTGTGACCAAGTCAGGCATTGATGCGGCGAACACCAACATCAGCAATGTAGCGG
>NZ_JABVBF010000046.1 GCF_013344765.1 Acinetobacter lactucae | reverse complement strand
ATTCAGAAGAATTTGGAAAGTTGGTTGCCTCCAGAATCTACTGGCCTAACTTATAAAAAGGAAATATCTAAAGATAAAAATTTAACCACAACAAATTATATTATTTCTAAAGATGAAAAGGTTTTAGAGACATGGATTTATACTAGTTCATCTGAAAAGAATACTCCACTAGTCGCTGTTATTTCTCATCAAATGAATTAATTAGAGTAGAAAGAAAAGCAAACTGAAGTATAGAAGAGCCAATTTTAATTAATAAAGGGCTCTTCTAAAGTCGATTATATCAGCTGTCTACGCGCATGTTTTAGAGCAGTGCGAAGGCCTTCTTCTAAAGTCGGGTGATAAAAAGGCTTGTCTAGAATATCATTTAAAGTCAATTCTTCCCCGATCATCCAGCTTAATAAATGAGCCAGGTGTTCAGTTGCTTCTGTAAATAGCTCAGCACCCAGAAGTTTTTGGCTTCCTTTGTCTATATAAATTTCAATCGCACCTCTATTTTTCCCAAGAACTATAGCTCTACCTTGTCGTTCATAAGAAGCTTCACCTGTAATAAAGTCTATACCATTGTCTTTTAGTTGTTTATAACTTTGCCCGACGATCGCCATTTCAGGATGACTGAATACAATTCCTAATGGAGTAAGCGTTTTAACTGAATTAACCTGTGGATAGTTCAAACAGTTATAAACAACTTTTTTTCCTTCATGTGCCGCCTCATGTTGTAGTGGCGTTGAGGTATAAGCATCACCAACAACAAAAATTGGATAGGTCTCTAATTGCTTGGTTTTTGCATTTATGCGTAATGACTTAATATCTTTAAAAGAATCATCAATATTTTCTAGCTTTAAAGTATCAAGCAAACTTGAACGGCCTGTTGCAACTAGAACATATTCAACTTTGAGAGTTTTCTCTTTTTCTTCAAGTTTGTAATTTAATATGACACCCTCAGAATTACATTTAACTTCACTTGGTAAAATCTCGAATAGAATTTTTAACTCTTTCCCTAGCTCTTTTTGCGCAAGTTGTTGAAGTTTTGAGCTAGTCAGTATCCCAATTCGTTTACTGCGAGCAAATATAGTGGTTTCTACGCCCAAACGATGCAAGGCTTGCGCGATCTCAAGGGCAATAACACCACTACCAATTACCGCAATAGATTTAGGTAGTGTTTTTAATTCAAATATTTGATCTGTTGTTATAAGTCGATTACCGAGTTCTTGCTTCCATGTTTGATCATAATTAGGAGTTGAACCAACCGCCAGAATAAAACTTTTTGATTGGTACTGTTGCCCATTAACCTCTACAGTCTGCGCATCAATAAAATGTGCTTTACCAGAAACTTTATGCTCAGTCGGCCATTGTTCTACATCTTTTAAAGTTGCTTGTGTAAAACGATCACGTAAAGTTTGTACGTGCTGCATTACTTGATCAGTATTAATTTTTGCAGATACATTCAAAGCAACCTCTTGAGCATTTTGAATGTCAAACATACGGTTTGCTGTAGAGATGAGAACTTTACTTGGCATGCAACCTACACGAGCACACGTGGTATCCCATGGCCCATCATTTATAATTAAAATATTATTGGTATGTTTAACGGCTTCTTTATATGCACTAATACCGGCAGTACCTGCGCCAATAATAATAATATCGAACATTATAAATTCCATTATCTATGAATTTTTCATTTAACAGGTTACACAATAAAACATAATGTAATTTATGTTTACAGAGTGCGGTGAATATGATTACACTAATAATATAAATAATTAAAAATCTTATACCTTTAGGAAAGATTGGGGAAATGAAAAGTATGTATAAAAAACAACTTACCTTGAAGTTGTCGGTTATTGCTGTATCTATTATGTTAGCAAGTTGTGGAGGGGGTGGTGGTGATGGCTATTATCAAAATGGCTCATCAAATAATAACTCATCTGGCAGTAATAACGGTGGATCACAGCAAGACACTGCTACAGCTTTAAAGATCGAATTAGATAAATTATCAGTTGCAGCGACGAATGATACTTTAACAGTTACTGTTAGAGCTTTAGATGAAAATAAAGGTGGCGTTGCTGGTGCTAAAGTTCGATTGGCATTAGTTGATCTAACAAATAATGTATCTATAGAAGGAGTATCTATTCAAACTACAGATGCAGCAGGTAATGCTGTATATATTATAAAAACACCCAAAACATCGAGTTCAATAAATGATTTGGTGAAAAATGGCTTTAAATTAATAGCCTATACGAATAATGATACTCTTGTTCAAGAACAGACTGTGACAGTGACAGGCAGTAATAGTACGGTTGAAGCTGATACTACTAGCATTGTATTGTTTGATGCGACAAAAACTTCTCTAAACGTTAGAGGGGATCAGACAACAGTTACATTAACAGCTGTAGATGCAAATGGTTCCACTTTGGCGAATCAGGCGATTACACTCAAAGTTAATAACTCAGTTTTTAACGGTGTTAAATTTACACCAAATGCGACGCAGACAGATGCGAATGGACAGATCAGCTACACTTTATCTTTTAGTGAAAATCAAAGAAATTCCTCATATACTGCTGCAAAATTTGTGACAGATGATCTTGTCTTAGAAGCTAACTTTGGTCAATCAACGAAAATTTATACTTATAAACTTGATGTTGTTAATTCTGATGTACCAGTCGCAGTAGGTGCAATTGCTGTAGCATATAATCCGACAGCTATGGAAGATACAACGGATGGAGTCTATTACTATAAAAACATCTCAGTACAAGTAACTGATGTGGATGGTAAACCGATACCAAATCAAGATGTAGTCATGGGAGTTAATGCTCTTGCCTATTATAAAGGTATATTTGATTTTTTTGATACTTCTAATCCTGCAGATGGTAAACCAGATGAGTATCTTCCTGCTATCAGAGTCGCATGTACCTCACCAGTTCAAGCTGTAAATGTTAATGGTGATGTTATTAACCAATTAAAGCCCCTCAAAGAAAATTCTACAGTACAAGTAGTATCGTATATTAATAATGCTGGTACTGCTGCAACCAATAATAAATACACAACAAATGGGAACGGACGCTTTGACCTTAAGATTCAATATCCTAAAATTTATGCGTCTTGGCTAACGGTTCAGCTAACCGCTAAATCTACAGTTTCGGGAAGTTTAATTAAAGGGTCTACATCTCTTACTTTAGATTACTTGAAAAAGGATGTCACTGTTAGTGATCGTATTGCCCCGAATATATTAAGCCCATATGGAATAGATCCAAATTGTGCAAATGGTAAGTAATATAAAAAGAAGCAGCATGTAAGCTGCTTCTTTCTTTTAAAGGTGTGTACCCATACTTACACCTACTGTAGGCTTTACTTGCATTGATGAGCACGCTGTAACGATTAAACAGCTTAAAAGAACGAATATAAATTTATTCATAGAAAATTAATAAATGAATCTAAAGATTTAAATACTCTAAATTAATATTATTTTTAGTTCTGTTGAGTTAGTGAAGAGATATGCAAAATAATTTATCAAAAACCCTACTTTAAGGAAGAAATAGGGTTTTATATAATATGATTTATTAAAATTAGTCGTCTAATAAATCCATCTGTTTTGCTAATTGATATAGATTATTTGAACGGTTTCCTGTGCGGCAAAACATAAGTACAGGTTTTGGCAACTCGTTGTAATGGTTTGCGAAAGTACGTACATCAAGTTCTGTAATCTGCCCAGCTACAACAGGTTGATAAACGTAGTCTAAGCCTACTTGGCGTGCTGCTTCTTCAATTTGAGCACTTGTAGGTTGTTCTGGGCCGCCTTCCATATCTGGTCGATTATTAATAATCGATTTAAATCCTTTTTCTACAACTTGGCCAACATGCTCTGGACCAATTTGACCTGCGAAACCAACATTATCTGACATTTCGTCACTCCAAAATTTAACAAAACCTCTTATGCTGTATCATAGCATTAAGCTTAACCTGAGATACAAGACACTCTGGTGTTGTTCTGACTGAGAAAGTTATGTCTTATAGCTAAGTTATAAATTTTAAAAACGATCATCACGCTATTTTAAAATTGGTTATTCATATTTTATTTCAACGGAGCACATATGCACGCTTATACGGTTGAGCCTTTATATGTTCCATGTGGTCAAGAAACGATCGCAGCTGATTTTTATATTCCTAAAACAAATAAGAAATCTGCCGTAATTATTATGGCCCATGGTTTTGCTGCGTTGCGTCAATTTAAACTAATCCAATATGCTCAGCGGTTCGCTCAAGCAGGTTATGCTGTTATTTTGTTTGATTACAGATATTGGGGCGGCAGTACTGGCAAGCCTAGAGAAATGGTCTCCATCAATTCACAATTAGAAGATTGGAAGACGGTGATTCAGTATGCTTCGACTTGTAAACTCGTAGATAACCGAAGGATTGTGCTGTGGGGAACTTCTTTAAGTGGGGGATATGCGCTAAGCCTAGCTTCTGAGTTAAAGAATATTCAAGCGGTTTTAGTGCAAATTCCTTATGTAGATGGCGCTGAAACTGCCAAGCTCTATCCTTTGCAGCGCTATCCCCAAGCATTAAAGCTATCGAGTCAGGATTATATGGGATCAAAGATGGGGCTTAATCCAAAGAGGTTGCCTGTTGTTGATCAACATAACCTATGCTTTATGCCTACTGCAGATAGTTATTATGGCTATTTATCGATTGTGAATCCTGACTATTATTGGAGTGGTGAGGTTCCTGCACGTGTCTTTTTTAATCTGATGCGATACCGTCCAATCCAAGTTGTGCGCCAGATTAATATTCCTGTTTTATTTATTGCTGCTCAAAAAGATTCGCTTATTCCTATTGAGTCAAGCCGTGAAGCTGCGACAAATATTGCGCCTTTTGTGAGTTATCATGAGTGGGATATGAAACATTTTGATATCTATCACGGTTCATGGTTTGAAAAAGCAGTGACAACCCAATTAGAATTTTTACATCAGCATATAGGAGTGATGTAAATGATTATTGTATGTGCATCGTGTGGTGCTAAAAACCGAGTTCCGGAAGAAAAACTTCCAGAGCAACCAAGTTGTGGGCAATGTCATCAGCCATTATTACCGCTTGCACCTATTGAGCTAAATGAACAAAATTTTAGTAACTACATCACGAATAGTGATCTACCTATTCTTATAGATTTATGGGCAGAATGGTGTGGACCTTGTAAAATGATGGCTCCACATTTTGCGCAGGTCGCAAAACAGAATCCAGGCGTTATCTTTGCCAAGATTGATACCGAAGAATCTCCTCGCTTGAGCCAAGCTTTTCATGTGAGAAGTATTCCGACACTTGTCTTAATGAATAAAACGACAGAGGTCGCGCGTATTAGCGGTGCATTACGTGCGCCTGAATTGCAACAGTGGCTCGATCAACAACTTCAAACGAATTTCGGGAGCTAAGGTGTCAGAAGCTTATACCAAACCAGAAGGAATTTTATCCTTACAAACGATTACCATGCCAGCAGATACAAACTGGAGTGGTGATGTATTTGGTGGATGGATTGTGTCACAAATGGACTTGGCTGGAGCAATTCACGCAGAACGTTTCAGTCGTGGCCGTTGTGCTACGATTTCCATTAATCAAATGACCTTTTTGGTTCCGGTAAAAGTTGGCTTTGTCATTAGCTGCTATACCAAGATTTTAAAAGTTGGAAATACTTCTATTCAGATGCAAATTGAAGTTTGGGATAGTCATGATGACTCTCGTGAGCCAATACGCATTACGGAAGGAGTCTTTACCTTTGTAGCAGTAGATGTAAAAGGTAATAAGCGTCAAATACCCGAAGAAGCGAGACAAAAGTTCTTAGATACTCAATAAAACGTATAAAGCCTGAATATCAATATTCAGGCTTTAATTTTTAATTTCGACGAAGAACTCATTTTTAGGATTAAAACATCGTATTTGAATTTTTGCTTTGCTCAGGAATATTTTGTATCACATCCCAATGCTCTACGATTTTTCCATTTTCGACACGAAATATATCAATAATTGCTCTTCCTCGATCTTTTTCATTCTCAGTCGAATGGACATGTAAAACGACAAGATTACCTTCAGCAATTGCACGTTTAATCTCATTTTTAGCTTGCGGATTCTTCTGGAATTTTTCAGTGAAGAAATTAACAAAAGGTGCTTTGCCATCTGGCACATTAGGATTGTGCTGAATGTATTGTTGACCAATATAGCGGTCTGCATATTCTTTGACTTTATGTTTTAAAAAGACACCTTCATAAAAGTCGGTCACTATTCTTTTGTTTTGAGCACTTACTTTATCTGTAGATTCAGATTTGGTCGAAGTTACTTTACTGGTTTTAATGTGGGGTTCAGTCGCGTGAGAACTTATTGTTGTAAATATTAAACTGGTAAATAAAGAGGAAAGGATTAGTATTTTTTTCATTTTTAACCTCAAGATACAAAATATTAGTTTTATATCTTGAGGTAAATAACCATCTAAAAATACTTTAGATTAGTTATTATTTCTTACGTTTAGGTAACCATGCCCACAGCATTTGGCATTGAATTGGTTCATTGCCTGCATCATCAATCACAGTAACAGGAATCACAAGTTCACCCTTCTCATTATCTGCAATAAACTTTTGTTGTTCAGCAGACAATGTCGCTGTAGCAGTCAAACCGCCTTCAACCACTTTTAAATAATCTACGTGTAACGATTTGATTAATAAAATGCGATTATCAGGAATGTGTAAACCGGTTAGAAAGCCTGTTGCAGTTTCTGCTAAAAGAGCCATAGCCGCAGCATGCACTCCTTTAATATGATTCTGCATATTTTTTTGGTTATCTAAACGGACAATAACGTGGTTTGAGTCTACTTCCAGATAGCGAATATTTGCTGTACCCACCATTGGCACGATACGACCAAACGCCTTGCTCCAAAGCGTGCTCCGAATACCTTTAGGGAATTTTGAAGTTGCTTTTACCAGTTTTGATAGACGATTGGATTGAGACATGGGATTACCTTAGCTTTAAATGGCCGATAAGATATTAATCTTTAAAGTTATTAAACTGTAATGGCACACCGAATTGTTGTTCACGTAAAAAAGTCATGACTTGTTGTAGGGTGTCACGCTTTTTATCAGTCACACGAATTTTGTCGCCTTGAATAGAAGATTGCACTTTAACGCCACTTTCTTTAATGGCTTTATTAATTTTTTTTGCAGTATCAGAGTCAAGACCGTCTTTAAGTTTAATGACTTGTACAAAATTTTTGCCTGAAGCAGCAGCTTTTTGTGGATCAAGTGCTTGAACGTCAATTTTACGTTTATAAAAATGATTTTCTAACATGTTATAAACCTGTTCACACTGAAAATCACTTTCAGTGCTGATTTTAATCTCTTTATTTTTTTCGTTTATTTCAACTGAAACATCATGACCGCGGAAGTCAAAGCGTGTTGCAATCTCTTTTTGTGTGTTTTGAACCGCATGATTAACTTCAAATAACTCTAATTCAGAAACAATATCGAAAGAAGGCATGGTTTAGACCTTTACAAAGTGAAAGAATATTTGAGATGCTAAGAGGGTTTTCTTCATTTGCCAAGTGTTGTTTACATCAAAGGAGTGCACAATGATCCGTAAACAAGAAATTACAACATTTGAGTTCCCAGAAAATGCTGTTATCTGGGATGTCCGTGATTCAAGTGCTTATGCAGAAGGGCATGTTAAAGGTGCGATAAGTCGCCCGATTAATGATTTAAATGCTGATATTTTGAGCCAGGTCGCTGCGGATCAGCCGATTTATATTTTATGTGGTGGTGGTAGCAAAGCTCCTCGTGCAGCTGAGAAACTAGAAGACTTAGATGCCTCGCGTGAATATGTCGTGCTGATGGGGGGGACGCGTGCAGCTCGTGATGCAGGTTTACCTCTAGAGCAGGGCGCATAAAAAAAGCACCTTCGGGTGCTTTTTTATTGAAGTGAATTATTGTGATTTAAAATAAGGCTTTTTAGGTTTCACTTTCTTTTGGAACCGTTGAGGATTCAATTTTTGTAATAGGCGGTCTGGCACTGGACAAGCTTCTCCTAATATTTGAGCAACTAAGATTTCACTGCATAGCGGTGCAAAAAGAAAGCCTTTAGAGCCAAGCCCAGCAAAAGTAGCAATTCTGCTATTCTCCTGCATTTTTCCAACTAGAGGAAAATAATCCAAGCTTTGTGCCCGTATAGATGCACGCCCTTGCCATGTCGAAGGTAATGGTAACTTTTCAGCATATTCAGGGAATGCACTGTGGATTAATTCAAAGTTATGCACATGGTCTTCGATAAGTACATCTTGATCTTCACGATTTGGGTAGAAAGATGCACCTAAAATCATTTGTGAGGCATCAAGTTGCATACAATAGCCGCCATAGCTATAGGCTTTATTTAAAGGCAGGGGGGCAAACGTATTATCAACCCAGCTCACTTGTCCACGTATTGGTTTTAACTGTGGATAGCTTTCAAATAAAGCCGCACTTTCCCGCGCACAGCACACCACGACATGATCTACTTCTGCAATAATTTCATTGTTGGTTTGCAATTGAACTTTATTTTCAGAAGAAACAAGTGCTGTCACATGGGCAATTTTGAGATCGATAGATGGATGTTGCAAAATTTCATCACGTAATTGATGTGGTGAAACGGAACCTGCCTCGTTAAGTAAAATACTTGAATATGCAGTTTCAAGTGAGTTCACAGGGTGGGTAATTACCTGAGCTGGATATTGATTTACCAGATCAAGAAGTTGATCTGCATTTTTCAATGCAATTTGATGTATTTGTAGTGGACGGAATGCTTTGAAATTTTTATAAAAATTTAAAGCATGTTGCCAACTTAAGGTCATGAGATGTTCATGACTTTGTTCAATTGGACATAGTTTTGGATTAAGTAAAGCTAAAGGATTTCCAGAAGCGCCAGATAATGCTTCTGTTTGCTCATATAAGGTCACTTGATGTCCACGTGCTGCAATTGCCCACGCCGTGGTTAAACCAGCTACACCAGCCCCTACAATCGCAATATGCTGTTGCTTTGTACCGGATGAGGTTTGCGCTAATGATAATGACTCATCATCAATTTCAGGCAGTTTCCAGACCGCTTTAAGCATTTCTCGTTTATGTCCAAAACCACGTGGACGAGAAATATCGATACCGTGTGCTTTTAATCCCCGTTTTAAAATACCAGCGACACTAAAAGAGGCAAATGTAGTGCTATAGTCAGAAAAACGGACAATATTGTTTAAAACGTTTTGTTCCCACATGTCTGGATTACATGAAGGTGCAAAGCCATCTAAAAACCATGCATTCACAGCTTTAGTTTTAGCCATGCTTGGGAAAATCTCTTGCGCATCGCCAAGCCATAGATCGATGCTAAAACGTTCTTTAGGGAACGTTAAGCGATGACATCCAGCAATGGGCAGGGGATATTGTTCAATTAACTGCTCTGCAAGTGGTTTAAGCTCATCCCAGACATTTAAAGCGCGAATAAGATCAGCTTTACTTAATGGAAACTTTTCAACGCTAATAGCATGTAAATGGCTTTGATTATTGGGACGAACTTGCTGCCAAAGCTGCCAGAGTGCAAGAATATTTAAACCTGTACCAAAACCGGTTTCTCCTACACTGAAATATTCAAAATCTTTTAAATTGGCTAGTCGTTCTGATAAGTCGTTACCATTTAGAAAAACATGTCGTGTTTCAAGCAAGCCATTATCTTTAGAGAAGTAGACATCACCAAATTGTTTGGAAATGGGAATCTCGATACCATCGATGACTTCCCAGTCCAGTTCAGCTGTTTGGATACGGTTTGATACGTTCATTGAGTTTAATAGATCGCTTGGAATTACCACTGGCGTCGACGTTTTGTATGAATATAACTAGCAATAAAGAAACCTAGCAATACGCCACCCGCTAAGGTAACAGCGCCATATAAAAACATTTGAGCACTTCGTTCGCTTTGTAAGACTTGAACCTGAACAGAGAGATTATCATTTTTTAGCTGTAACTCTTGGTTCTGGGCCAGTGCTTCAAGGTTGGCATGTTCTAGCTGTTTTAAGCGAGATGCCTGATCTTGAACTAAGGCTTTGATTTTTGCATCTTGCTGTTGTTTGTTCTTTGCAATCTGTTCTGCTGTAAGTGGTTTTGTTGCAGTTGATGCTGTCATCGCTGCTGTTTTGACTCCAGTTGCAGATGTTGGAGCTGGTTTAGCAGCTTGAGTTGAAGGCGCATTTGGAGAAGGCGTTGCTGGTGTCGCAGCAGGTTCAACTGCTCCGGCAGTTGAACATATCAAACACAAGCCAAGAAAGCTTTTGATTGCAAGCTGCATGCGATTACCCTTTTGGAAATGCTTTATTAAACGGTTTTACATCAACGTGTGCATAAATGCCTTCTTTAACAAATGGCTCTTCTTTTAACCATTCATCTAATGCTTCGCGACTGTCGAACTCAACAATCATGGTGCTGCCATAGAAGCCTGCTTGCAAATCATTAGGATCTTTTGGCATAGCACCCGCTGTAACTAGGCGGCCTTCATCATCGAGTTTTTGTAAACGTTCGATATGCTGAGGGCGTACTGCCAAGCGTTTTTCTAAAGTTCCTTCGTTATCGGTACAGCTTAGAACAAAAAAAGGCATGTAATCGTATCTCTATAATCAATCTGGAAGCATTTTAAGCGTCTGGTGACTTAAAATGTTTACGTAAAATAATGAACTGAATAATGATAAATGAAAACATCACAATCATGTCACCAAATGCAGTAAATTCGCCCCAATATTTTCCGCCTTGAAATAAAAATGCGAAGAATACATGCAGACAAGACATCACAACAAACATTGCTGCCCAAGCGAAGTTAAGATTTTTCCAACCTTTTTCACTCAAATCTAAAATAGGGTCAAATAAGCGTTGAATGAGTGGCTTACGGTCTTTACCAAACCAAGGAGATACCAAGAATGCGCCAGCGAAAACTAAATTTAAAATCGCAGCCTTGAGACGAATATAGAAATCGTCACTTAACATGAGGGTAATGCCACCAAAAATGATAGTCATAAACAATACAAACCACTGTTGTTTATCTAGACGAAATTTTTGGAAAACAAATAGGGCACCATATACCACAAGCATTGAAATAATTAAGCCAGTCGTCGCTACAAGAATATTATTATTATCGACACCACCAGCAGACCCGATCAGTTTCAGTAAAGGATGCTGGGTGTCAGTTGGATCAACTGTTTTATATAAATAGAAGAAAATAATTAATGGAACAAAGTCCAGAAGTGCTTTCATGTTAGAGTATCTGATCAGGTTTGGCGAATGGCATAGTATAAAAGATGCAAGGCATAGATTTACATACACATAGCAATATTTCTGATGGAACTTTGTCTCCAGAATTACTAGTGCAAGCTGCTATTGATGTAAACTTGCATACACTGGCTTTAACTGATCATGATACAATGGATGGGTTGCAGCGTGCAAAAATTGCTGCGCAAGGCCATGATTTAAATATTATTTCTGGCGCAGAGATTTCAAGTCAGTGGTCGCGACCAACCACCAAAAAGAGTTATGGGGTACATATTGTTGCTTTAAATATGCAAGATGAAGCACCAATTTTAGAAGCATTAGAACAACAAAAAAGAATTAGGGCGCAAAGAGCTAAAGTGATTTGTGAACTGCTTGAAAAATGTATTGGTTTTCAGATTTATGATGATGTTCTTGCAAAAGTAGAAGATCAGGCAGACAGAGTAACAAGAACTCACATTGCTAAAACATTGGTCGAAAAAAATGTTGTGGCTCGTCCTCAACAAGCATTTGACCGTTTCTTAAAAGAAGGAAAGCGTGCCTTTGTAAAGTTCGAAGGCTTAGGATTAAAAGAAACTATTGATATGATTCATCAAAGTAAAGGGTTTGCCATATTAGCTCACCCGACACGTTATGATTTATCTGCAACTAACGTTCGCTATTTAATCGAATTGTTTGCAACTTCAGGTGGAGATGCAATTGAGTTACCTCTACCTATGGAACCTCTATCTACTCGCCAAATGATTGACCGCATGATTGAACAATATCAGTTGGCGGTTTCAATTGGCAGTGATTTTCATGGTGAAAATATGCCATGGATTAAACTCGGAAATACGCCCAAACCCACTGATAAGCAGCACGGGATTTGGGAACGTTTTCTTTAAACTTTTTACAATAAGTTGTTGTCTTGAGCCTGAATAGGTGGTGGGGTAGGTTTACCGAGTGTCCCTAACAGTTCAATCTCGATACTACGTACCATAGCATCTAGCGGCAAATCATTACTTTGAGTACCGAATGGTTCTTCAATTTCAGAACTTAGTGCATCCAGACCTAAGAATGTGTATGCCAAAATCCCCACCAATAAAGGCGTTGCTAATCCAAGCAATGAACCCAGACTAAACGGCAACATAAAACAGAAAAAATAGACTGTGCGGTTGAGTAAAACTGAATAAGCAAATGGAATAGGTGTATTGGCAATTCGGTCACAGCCAGTCTGGACGACGCTTAAGTCAGCAACATTTTTATTCATTTGTGCATAAATGATGTCAGAGATTTCACCTTCTTTAAGCGCTTGCAACAATTCCCAGTGAATGAGGCTGAGTGTGTACTGAGGGGCGTTATTTTGTTGGTAGAGTTGAGTGAGTGCTTGCTGACTCATACCACTGGTTTGTATTAACTCAGTTGGATTCGCCGTTTGGCGACGTAAACGGTCACGTAATACATTTGCGAAAACAATCACGTGTTGAATCACACGCTCACGGCGAGCTTGAGTTAAAATGCGACAGTCTCGGTCAAAATGACGCGAAGTTGCAATCAAAACGCCCCATAATTTTCGGGCTTCCCACCAACGGTCATAACACGCAGTATTTTTAAATCCTAGGAAAATAGAAAGTACGACACCAATGAGTGTAAAGCCAACCAAAGGAATCTCTGGAAAGCGATAAAGATTGATGTATTCCACTCCACCAATAATTGCCGAGATCAGCATTACAACGCCTAGGGAGGGTAAAATTTTGGGTAAAATTGTCCCTCGCCAAGAGAATAATACTTTGAAAATACTAGGCTGTTCCCGAACAATCATTTTATTTTAAACGTCGCTATTTTTGTTTTGATCTTCTAGGCTTAGTCGTACTTTGTCAATATCATTGAACTGATATTGTTGGTGGGTTGAGCAGTTGTTGTTCAGCAAAGGAGAAGCTCCCTTCTGGTGAGATAATAAAATGGTCGAGCAGACGAATTTCGACAAGCTGACAAGCCTGTTCAAGCTGCTGAGTTAAGGCTATATCTTCCGAAGATGGTTGTGGTGAGCCAAAGGGATGATTGTGAGCAATAACGAGCTGACAAGCATGTTGTTGTAATGCGTATCTTAACGTTTGATTGACCGAAACCGCACAATGCTGAACTGAACCAAAGAATAGCTTTTTAAAATGGAGTTTTCTGAGTTCAGGGTCTAGACACAAGACCGCAAAAACTTCTTGTTTCTCACCCTTTAATTCGTAGCGCAGATAATCCAAAACTAAGTCAGATGAATGAAGGCTGAGATTATTTTTTTGAAAATGATGATCGAGATAACGCCGTCCTAGTTCTTTGACTGCCAGTAATTGTGAATATTTCGTTGCTCCAATCCCATTAAATTGAGTTAACTCACTTAATGGCGCATCAAACACTGCATTAAGGCTACCAAAATGTTGAATAAGTAAACGTGACAATTCGACTGCTGAATGTTGCCGTGAACCTGAGCGAAGAAAAATCGCCAGCAGTTCTGCATCTGATAGACTTTGTGGACCTTGTTGTAATAACCGTTCTCTTGGCCGTTCTTGTTCAGGCCAATTTTTAATGGAAGTATTCATATTCCCCAACATTATTCGCTTAAAATTTTATTTTGTTTGCCCAATCAATCTTGGGTCTGCGCGTATTTAATGCTATTGTGAGCGCCACTGCAACAGAAAGGTATCCTGTTCGTGAGCTTTGATCTAAGCGTTATTCCTCATAAAAACATTGTTTTAGCTGTTACTGGCGGAATTGCTGCCTATAAAAGTGCCATTTTAGTCCGCCGCCTCAAAGATTATGGCTTTGACGTGCGAGTGGTGATGACACATGGTGCTCAGGCATTTATTACCCCACTAACTTTTCAGGCTCTTTCTGGTAATCCTGTTCATACTGAACTTCTAGACCCGGCGGCTGAAGCGGGTATGGGACATATTGAATTAGCGCGTTGGGCTGATTTATTACTAGTCGCACCTGCAAGCTGTGACACATTGGCTAAATTTGCGAATGGTTTGGCAGATGATTTACTCAGTACAGTGTTTTTGGCAACAAAATCTCCTGTCTGGGTAGCTCCGGCGATGAACCAGCAAATGTGGGCGGCTAAAGCAACTCAGCGAAATTTACAAACCTTAGTCGAAGATGGCGTACATGTGATCATGCCGGATGCGGGTGAGCAGGCTTGTGGTGATGTCGGCCTAGGCCGTATGCCTGAGCCAGAAGAAATTGCTCGCCAAGTCGCTGGCTATTTCCATCAAGCTCAACGTGCCATCGCTGAGAAATTTGGACTGTTGGCTGGTAAGCGAGTAGTTATTACTGCTGGGCCAACACGTGAAGCGATTGACCCTGTCCGTTATATCTCAAACCATAGTACTGGAAAAATGGGCTTTGCTTTAGCCGCTGCTTGTTATGCTGCTGGCGCGCAAGTGACTCTGATTGCTGGACCTGTAAGTTTAGATACGCCAAATGGTGTTCAACGTGTAAATGTCGCCTCAGCACGACAAATGCTTGACGTCAGTATGAGTTCTCTAGAAACAGGCTGCGATATTTTTATTGCAACTGCCGCAGTCGCCGACTATCGCGTAGCAGAAGTTGCTGAGCATAAGATTAAGAAAGCAGGGGATGAGTTGAACGTTTCCCTTGTAAAAAATCCGGATATTGTGGCAACAATCGCAGGTCAGGAAAAACGTCCATTTATGGTGGGCTTTGCAGCTGAAACACAAAATGTTGAGGAATATGCGGCAGGGAAACTGGTTGCTAAAAAACTAGACATGATTGCCTGCAATGATGTATCACGTGCTGATATTGGATTTGCTTCTGATGAGAATGCGATGACAGTTTTCTTTGCTGAAAGCTATCACATGAAAAAGCGTGAGTTAGAGAAAGCATCTAAACAGGAAATTTCTCAACAATTGGTTGAAGCTATTTCGGATGCATTACGCCGTAAATAATTTTTGAATCAAATAAAAAAACCGCGAATGAATCGCGGTTTTTTTATATGTCTTGGTTTAGACAATCAAGGAATTTCATCCTCAAATTCAGGTTTAACCTGAACGATGAAGTCTTGACGGTTAAGACCACGCCACAATGCAAATGCAGTACCGATATAAATCGAAGAATAAGTACCAACAAATACACCAACAAACATTGCCACAGAGAACCAGTGTAGACCATCACCACCTAAGAACATCATCGCTAGAACAACTAGCAATAGCGTCATTGATGTATGAATGGTACGACGTAAAGTCTCAGTTAAAGCAATATCGACGATTTCACGAGGAGTCGCACCGCGAATTTTACGGAAATTTTCACGGATACGGTCTGACACTACAATGTTATCGTTAAGCGAGAAACCAATAACAGCAAGTACCGCAGCTAACACTGTAAGGTCAAATGGCCATTGGAATAATGCAAAAGCACCAATGATAATGATGATGTCGTGGAATAAAGACATTACGGCACCCATCGCGAGTTTAAATTCAAAGCGAATGGTTACGTAGATCAACATTAGGATAAGTGCAAGTGCAACCGCACCAGCAGAACGAACATAGAGTTCATTACCAACTTGACCACCTACAGAGTCCACTTTATGAACTTCGGCAGCATTATTCGGTAATTGTACAGCCTTAGTGATCGCGTTATTAAGATCTTCAACCTTAACTTCTTGTACTGGCATACGCACAAGTAAATCTTTATTACTACCTAAGGTTTGTACTACAGCATCTTTAAAACCGGCTTTATCGAGCGCCTGAATAACTTCTGACTGATTGGCTGGTTGAGCATAGTTAAGCTCAGCTGAAACACCACCTGTAAAGTCCAAACCGAGGTTAAGACCTTTAGTCGCAATAAAGAAAATACTTGCCAAAGTAATAAGGATCGAGAAGATTGCCGCAGGTTTAGCAATCTTCATGAACGGGATGATTTTTGCATCATCCGGACGACCATATTGTTTTGAATCTTGTTGAGTCACTTTAGTCATCATCGATCTCCTTAAATGCTCAACTTTTTCAAATTACGGCGTTTACCATAAATGATTTGTACGATTGCACGAGTTACTGTAATTGCAGTAAACATCGAACAAATAATACCGATCATTAATGTTACGGCGAAACCTTTAATTGGGCCTGTACCAATTGCAAACAGAATGAATGCAACGAGGAACGTGGTTAAGTTCGAGTCAAAAATGGTGTTATAGGCTCGATCATAACCGGCCACAATGGCCTGTTTGGGTGAGGCCCCCCAGAGTATTTCTTCTCGGATACGCTCGCATATCAATACGTTCGCATCGACCGCCATACCAATGGTAATAACGATACCTGCAATACCTGGTAAGGTGAGGGAAGCTCCAATCCATGACATAACGGTTAAAATCATTGCCAAGTTAAACACAAGAGCAAAGTTAGCGATTAAACCGAATACACGGAAGAAAACCACCATCCAGATTGCAACGAGCAAGAAGCCGATTTGAGTAGATAGTACACCTTTATCAATGTTTTCTTGACCAAGGCTTGGACCCACTACACGCTCTTCAACAAAGTACATTGGCGCAGCCAAAGCACCCGCACGAAGCATTAATGCAAGTTCAGACGCTTCTTGAGGAGAACTTAAACCGGTAATACGGAAAGTCGAACCCAAAACAGCCTGAACTGTTGCAGCATTAATGACTACAGACTCAGTGTATGGCGTACGAACTTCTGTCTGTGCACCAGTTTTTGGGTCTGTGACATAGTTAATTTTTTGCTTGTTCTCGATGAACAATACCGCCATGCGTTTACCAACAGCATTACGGGTTGCATCGGACATCAGCTTACCGCCAGCACTGTCGAGTGTAATATTTACTTCGGCACCGCCAGAGTCCTGACTAAAGCCAGAGCTTGCATTTTGAACACGCTCACCAGTCAAGATTCGGTTACGTTGCAACAAGAGTTGACGGCCGCTATCTAAAGACTCATAAGCAAAAACTTCTGTACCCGGAGGTAAGGGTTGACCATTATATTTACCCGTATATGGATCAATATATTGATCATTTAAGTCAGAAACTAAACGGAATTCGAGATTCGCTGTACGTCCTAAAACACGTTTAGCTTCAGCAGTATCTTGTACACCTGGTAATTCAACAACAATACGGTTGCTACCCTGACTTTGTACCAATGCTTCTGCAACACCCAGTTCGTTAATACGATTACGTAATGTTGTTAAGTTCTGATTTACCGCATATGACTGAATTTCTTGGCGACGTACATCGGTATAAGTAAGCTTTAAAGTAGAACCTGTAGAGCTTGCTAATGCCTGTTGGGTATATTCATTACCATTACGGCGTAAAAAATCCATTGCTGCATCACGGTCAGCATTGTCAGCAAATTGAACAGTGATCACATTATTCGTTAATGCAAGACTGTTAAATTTGATCTTGTTTTCACGGAACTGACGACGCAAATCCGTGGCAGAAGTTTCCATACGTTGGGCAACGGCTTTGTCCATATCTACTTCAAGCAAGAAGTGGACACCACCACGTAAGTCCAAACCAAGTTTCATTGGTTTTGCCCCAATTTTTTGCAACCATTCTGGTGTGGTTGGTGCAAGGTTTAGGGCAACAACATATTGATCACCTAAGTCACGACGTAATACTTCTTTTGCCTTCAATTGTGCTTCAGATGAACTGACACGCAATAGGGCAGCATTATTTGTAAAAGTATTGTCATGGCTTGCAATATTTGCTGTTTTTAAAATTTGCTCTGCTTTTTTCACCACACTTTGATCAATTTGGGTACCAGCTTTGGCACCGGAAATTTGAACAGCGGGCTCATCCGGATATAGACTCGGCAGTGCGTATAATGTACTGATTACCAGAACAACCAGAATCAGTAAATATTTCCATGCAGGGTAACGCATTCGCTTTCTTCTTAAATGAAAAAGCCGTGCTAAAGCACGACTGTTTTATGATTAAAGGTTATTTAGAGTGCCTTCAGGTAATACTGAAATTACGCTGGCACGCTGAATTTTTACTTCTACACCACGACTAAGTTCAACAACTGCATAGTCACCCTCAATTTTGGTCACTTTGCCCATTAAACCACCAGCAAAAACAACTTCGCTACCTACACCTAAGCTTTCGATTAAGGTGCGGTGTTCTTTAGCGCGTTTTGCTTGAGGACGCCAAATTAAGAAATAAAAGATTGCAACGAATACGACAATCATCAAGATGTTTGGCAAAATACCATTAGTTGGACCAGCTGCCGGTGCTGCATGAGCAGCAGAAATTAAAAAGCTCATTTTGATTTCCTAAAGTTAAAAATATGAGTCAGATAACTGACATAATCCTAGTTCGTTTTGCAATTTACCTTGTCTTGAGGTTGAGCGCAAATCTGGCTTATTCATCAATTGGACATGGTGGAACTTCTAAACCACGGCGGGCATAAAAGTCCTGAACAAATTCGTCAAATGTGCCATTGTCTAATGCATCACGCATACCTTCAGTCAAACGTTGGTAATAACGTAAGTTATGAATAGTACCGAGCATAGATGCCAGCATTTCTCCACATTTTTCAAGATGGAATAGATAGGCACGGGTAAAGTTCTTACAAGTGTAGCAATCGCAATGTGGATCGAGCGGGCTCTGGTCATGGCGATATTTGCTATTACGAATACGTACCAGACCATCAGTGACAAAATAATGACCGTTTCGCGCATTACGAGTCGGCATTACACAGTCAAACATATCGACACCACGGCGCACCGCTTCAACGATATCTTCTGGTTTACCAACGCCCATCAAATAACGCGGTTTGTCATGTGGCATTTTATTTGGTAGATAATCTAAAACTTTGATCATCTCTTCTTTAGGTTCACCTACAGATAAACCGCCAATTGCGTAACCGTCAAAACCGATTTCTAAAAGGCCATTTAAAGACTCATCGCGTAAGTCTTCATACATGCCACCTTGAATAATGCCAAATAACGCATTGTGATTTTTGAGCTCATCATGGTGATGGGTTTTACAACGTTTTGCCCAGCGTAAAGAAAGCTGCAATGATTTTTGAGCTTCTTCATGTGTCGCAGGGTAAGGCGTACACTCATCAAAAATCATCACGATGTCAGAGTTCAATACCTGCTGAATTTCCATAGAAATTTCAGGTGATAAAAATACTTTTGAACCATCAATCGGGGAGCGGAAAGTAACACCTTCCTCTTTGATTTTGCGCATTGCGCCAAGACTAAAAACTTGGAAACCGCCAGAGTCAGTCAAAATTGGCTTATTCCATTTAATAAAGTCATGCAAACCACCGTGTTCTTTAATCACTTCAAGACCCGGGCGCAAATATAGATGGAACGTATTTCCTAAAATAATTTGTGCCTGAATGTCTTCGATGTCACGAGGTAACATGCCTTTGACTGTGCCGTAAGTCCCCACTGGCATAAAAACAGGTGTTTCAACAACACCATGTTCTAAAGTTAAACGACCACGACGGGCGCGCCCCGACTGACCTAATTTTTCAAACTTCATCTAAAAATCCTGAACACGAGCAGAGGCGAAGAAACAGTTCGCTGCTAAAAAGAGGGCTATTTTCCTTGATTCTGCGACGTAGTTCTACTACTAAATGTAGCTGGTTATAAAATAGATAAATTTCCGATAGTTTAGAGACTATTTTCTTCCTACTAAAAATTAGGTTTATAGTCAAAATTCTCATTCACGAGATTATCTCTAAAAGGACGAATCGCTTTCTTGGATAAGGTTAAGGTGTTAATGATATTATTAGGAAATACTTCAATCTGGTTATTGAACAGCTCAACATTACGGTTAAAAATGCTAATTGCTGCACCCACATTTTCGTTTTGTTCCTGAATGTCATCCATCATCTTGCTATAGAGTGAATCGGCTTTAAGCTCCGGGTAGTTTTCAACAACAACGTTTAAGCTTCGAATAAGTTCTTGGCTCATTTTCTCGATCTGTTGTAGCTGAGAAATATCAGTGTTATTCACATTTAAATTAAGAATTTGTTGACGTAATTGAGTAACCTTTTCTAATGTCGATTTTTCAAATTGAGTATATTGATTGAGCGTTGATTCGAGAGATTCCAAGGTTTTTACTTTTTGACGCTCGAAATTGGCAACTTCAGCCCAAGCTCTTTTAGTCGCATTAAAGTAACGTACGATGGTGTTACGAATGTGAACGCCCCAGACGATCAGTACAACAAATATCCCCAAGAAAATAAATAAACCAGTCATGGTCAGTTCCTTATTGTTATTCCCTCAGTGTACCTTTTGACTTCTCATTTTTTAATGAGACTGCAATCAAGTAATACGAGAGATTTATTTAATTAAGTTCAACATTAATTGCTGAAATTTTTCATATTGTGGCATGGTCATGGTACGTAAATGCCCACGCAATGCTGAAACATCATGAATTTCACTTTGTTTACTGGTGGTCTGAAAAAGATTTTGCTCACCCAGATAACACAAAATTTGTTCTTCGTGATGATAAATTAAATCACCTTTAAAGTGCTGAAAAAAATCATTTAATTTTAAAGTTAAACTCGGACTAACCTCTTTGGCTAACTGGTGTTGATTAACCCCAAAAATATTAAGTTCTTGGTTAATTAAAATATCGCTACTTTGCCATTTACTGCTGTAGGG
>NZ_JABVBF010000469.1 GCF_013344765.1 Acinetobacter lactucae | reverse complement strand
TTGCTGTCACGGTAATGGTGTGTGGACCGTCTGTTAATACAGGCAAGCTATTGTCTGCAAGCGTCCAGGTGCCATCGCCATTGTTCGTCGCCGGGTAGTCAACACCATCCACATTCACCACCACAGTGGCTGTCGGGTCATTGACTGTACCGGTGAGCGCAGGTGTGCTGTCATTGGTAAGGACATCATCAAGCGCGACCACCGGTGGCGTGATGTCTGCAGAGACTGTGCCTGTACCTGGCAATGAGGTATTGC
>NZ_JABVBF010000468.1 GCF_013344765.1 Acinetobacter lactucae | reverse complement strand
TAACGATTGATACCGTTGCACCAAATGCACCGGTACTTGATCCGATCAATGCCACTGACCCAATCAGCGGTACAGCAGAAGCAGGTTCAACTGTAACTGTGAGCTTCCCGGATGGTACGACTGCAACCGTAGTTGCAGGTACAGACGGTAGCTGGTCAGTGCCAAACCCAGGTACTCTGGTGGATGGCGATACAGTGACTGCAACAGCGACTGACCCTGCAGGCAATACCTCATTGCCAGGTACAGGCACAGTCT
>NZ_JABVBF010000467.1 GCF_013344765.1 Acinetobacter lactucae | reverse complement strand
TTACCACTGCAGTATCCGTACCCGCATTGCCCGCTGCATCTGTTGCTGTCACGGTAATGGTGTGTGGACCGTCTGTTAATACAGGCAAGCTATTGTCTGCAAGCGTCCAGGTGCCGTCGCCATTGTTTACTGCCGGGTAGTCAGTGCCATCTACATTCACCACCACAGTAGCTGTCGGGTCATTGACTGTACCGGTGAGCGCAGGTGTGCTGTCATTGGTAAGGACATCATCAAGCGCGACCACCGGTGGCGTGATGT
>NZ_JABVBF010000466.1 GCF_013344765.1 Acinetobacter lactucae | reverse complement strand
TACCTGCAAAGGTAATCGGCTTAACCACTTCATTGTTCAGATTGGTTAAGGCATCACCCACATTGCTTGCATTAACTGTCGTACCATCGGTTTTCGTGGTGACATAGGTTGGCGCACTCACCGCACCAGTCGTGCTGTCATAACTTGACCCACCACCCAGATTGTTCGCTGTACTGTTACCCAAGGCATCTGTCTTGTTGTTGCTTGATGTACTTAATGCATCCAGCTGACCTTTATTCACTGCGTCAGTTGCATCTGTACCTGCTGCTA
>NZ_JABVBF010000465.1 GCF_013344765.1 Acinetobacter lactucae | reverse complement strand
CTGTCCAGGTGATGTTGTCAGTCGTAGTCAGGCCAGTCAATGTACCGCCTACCACTGTGATGTCGCTTGCATCAAAGCCTGCTACTGCCTCACTGAACGTGAAGCTGATGTTGGCATCTTCACCTGCTGCAAGTGCAAGGTCATCTGTCGTGATTACAAGGGTTGGTGCTGTCGCATCAACAGTCACTGTGCCGGTTACCGGAGTTGAAACGTTACCTGCTACATCTGTTGCAGTCACGCTCACTGTGTGCGGGCCATCTGCCAACACTGGAAGTGTATTGTC
>NZ_JABVBF010000464.1 GCF_013344765.1 Acinetobacter lactucae | reverse complement strand
CAGGCAATACCTCATTGCCAGGTACAGGCACAGTCTCTGCAGACATCACGCCACCGGTGGTCGCGCTTGATGATGTCCTTACCAATGACAGCACACCTGCGCTCACCGGTACAGTCAATGACCCGACTGCGACGGTGGTGGTGAATGTAGATGGCACTGACTATCCGGCGACGAACAATGGCGACGGCACCTGGACGCTTGCAGACAATAGCTTGCCTGTATTAACAGACGGTCCACACACCATTACCGTGACAGCAACAGATGCAGCGGGCAATGCGGGTACGGATACTGCAGTGGTAA
>NZ_JABVBF010000463.1 GCF_013344765.1 Acinetobacter lactucae | reverse complement strand
ATGGTACAGGTACAGCACCAAGTATTAGTGTTGCTGATAGTACATATACAGACCTTGCAGGTAACTTGGGTACAGGCGATGTCTTGGATGGTACAGATGGTTTTGTTGTAGACACTGTTGCGCCAACGCTTGCAATTACTACTGATGATCTAGCTCTTGCAGCCGGTGAAACAGCGAACATTAGCTTCACCTTCAGTGAGGCAGTGACAGGCTTTGATGCAAGTGACATCGTGGTCGTAGGTGGTAGCTTGACTGGCTTGACTACGACAGACAACATCACCTGGACAGCGGTGTTCACACC
>NZ_JABVBF010000462.1 GCF_013344765.1 Acinetobacter lactucae | reverse complement strand
CGCCTACCACTGTGATGTCGCTTGCATCAAAGCCTGCTACTGCCTCACTGAACGTGAAGCTGATGTTGGCATCTTCACCTGCCGCAAGTGCAAGGTCATCTGTCGTGATTGCAAGGGTTGGTGCTGTCGCATCAACAGTCACTGTGCCGGTTACCGGAGTTGAAACGTTACCTGCTACATCTGTTGCAATCACGCTCACTGTGTGCGGGCCATCTGCCAACACTGGAAGTGTATTGTCTGCAAGCGTCCAAGTACCGTCACCATTGTTGGTTGCCGGGTAATCCACGCCATCCACGGTCACCACCACACTCGCAGT
>NZ_JABVBF010000461.1 GCF_013344765.1 Acinetobacter lactucae | reverse complement strand
AATTGACCCCGCCATTTATAATTTGACTTTGTGGCCCAGCATTGGTGACAACCGCATACCCCTCTCCAATTTCATTGGCCGCAAAGATACGTCCCGCTGCCGCAACTAACGAACCCGTCGCCGATAGTGCAACCTGGTCGTTATCTCCAAATCGGTTATAGCGGCCTGTCACGTAAGCAGCACGCGCACGGTAAGACGCATAAATCGAAGCATTGTTTTCTTTCGCTTCCTCATCTCGCTCTACATAACCACCCCAGCCAAATGATCCGATTTTCGGCTCTGATAGCCCGAATATTTCCTGTCTGTAACTCAACTTACCGCTGT
>NZ_JABVBF010000460.1 GCF_013344765.1 Acinetobacter lactucae | reverse complement strand
CCGCAATGCTTGGTGCTGTGCCTGTGCCATCCGGTGTGAACACTGCTGTCCAGGTGATGTTGTCAGTCGTAGTCAGGCCAGTCAATGTACCGCCTACCACTGTGATGTCGCTTGCATCAAAGCCTGCGACCGCTTCACTGAAGGTGAAGCTAATGTTGGCATCTTCACCTGCCGCAAGTGCAAGGTCATCTGTCGTGATTGCAAGGGTTGGTGCTGTCGCATCAACAGTCACTGTGCCGGTTACCGGAGTTGAAACGTTACCTGCTACATCTGTTGCAGTCACGCTCACTGTGTGCGGGCCATCTGCCAACACTGGAAGTGTATTGTC
>NZ_JABVBF010000045.1 GCF_013344765.1 Acinetobacter lactucae | reverse complement strand
TTTAAGGGCTATGTCATGCCGATTTTTCTTGACGAGCAAATGAGCTAAGGAAAGTTTTCCGAAGTGATTATGAGCATACAAATACGATTTTTTATGAAAAAATGAATTGGAAAAAAAGCGGGGAATAGGACGCATTTTGCTTAAAAGATCAGCATTAATAAAAGCTTTTGTCACATTTTTTCAGTATATTGCTATTAATTTCTTTATTTATAAATTCTAAGTTTGTATGGAACAGGACCAAGCACGCATACCTAAATATATTCCTATTCGCGATGCGATTGCCCATGATATTGAATCTGGCGTATTAGAAGCCCACGCAAAACTCCCATCGGAAAGAGTACTTTCTGAACAATTCCAAACTACGCGAGTGGCTGCACGTGAAGCTTTGTTGGCTTTGGAAACTGATGGTTTGATTTATCGATTAGACCGCCGTGGTTGGTATGTTCGTTCTCCTCGTATTATTTATCACCCGCAATCGACAAAAAACTTTAATCAGTTTGTGATTGAACAAGGCTATGAACCTTCTACAGAAGTGATTTCCAGTGAACTTACACAAGCCACTTCTTGGGATGCCAAGCATTTAAAAGTTGAAAAAGGGCATCCGATTTATTCAGTGTGGCGACGTCGTTGTATTAATGGACGACCTGTGTTGGTTGAACATTTACGTGTGAATGCCGAACTTTTTCCTGAGTTTTTAACTCATGATCTCAAGCAATCCATTACTTTACTGATGGCAAATCAATATAACTGCCATATCACTAGAGCTGACATTAACCTCTATCCAACAGCTCTATCGGAACAACAGGCCAAAGCGCTTCATGTCAATGTTGGCGCGCTTGGGTTATATATTTGCCGTAGTAACAGAAATGAAAAGGGCGTAATTACCGATGTTGACCAAGAATATTGGCTACACGATGTCTTAGATTTACATTTCGAAGCACGAGCATAAAAATAAAATCTGGTTTAAACCAGATTAATCAAACTGTCATATAAACCTGTTGAAATACGATCATCAAATAATTGCATTCGATGGTTTGCAGATGAAACAGTTTGTTCAACAGTCAATTAAACTTGGCACTGCATCAGTTTTAGGTGTAGTGGTCGCTATTCAAATGGGATGTTCATCGGCAACATCAAAAAACTCAGAAGAAATTACCGTCTATACGGCAGTAGAAGCCGACCAGCTTAAACAATACCAAGAAGAATTACATAAAGCCTATCCAGAACTCAAAGTAAAATGGGTACGTGATTCAACAGGTGTGATTACCGCGAAACTTTTGGCAGAGCAGAAAAATCCACAAGCGGATGTCGTTTTTGGTGTGGCTTTAACCAGTTTGCTGGTTATGGAAAAGAAAGACATGCTTGAGCCTTTTAAACCAGAAGGCGTTGAAAATCTAAAATCGGAATTTGTAAGCCAAAAACCTGTACCGACTTGGACGGGTATGGATGCATGGGAATCTGCAATCTGTGTAAATAAAGTCGAATTAGAAAAACGTAAGTTACCGATTCCAAAAACTTGGAAAGATTTAACCAACCCGATTTATAAAAACCTAATTGTGATGCCAAATCCGGCATCAAGCGGTACGGGGTATTTAGATGTGACTGCTTGGATGCAGATCTGGGGTGAAAAGCAGGCGTGGGATTATATGCAGGCTTTAGATAAAAACATTTCACAATATCCTCACTCTGGTTCAAAACCTTGCAAAATGGCTGCACAAGGCGAAATTCCAATTGGTATTTCTTTCGGTTACCCAGCATTTAAATTAAAAGCAGAAGGTGCACCTTTAGAAGTGGTTTATCCAACTGAAGGGTTAGGCTGGGAAATGGAAGCCTCAGCGATTGTGAAAGGAACCAAGAAATTAAATAGTGCACAAAAATTTATAAATTGGTCGGTAAGCAAAGCGGCAAATGAAGCTTATGCGCATAACTTTTCAATGGTGGCCTACAAAGGCATTGAAAATACCACCATGAGTTTCCCGAAAAATCTTTCTCAAATGCTTGTAAAAAATGATTTTTATTGGGCGGCCGAACAGCGTGAACGTATTTTGGCTGAATGGTCAAAGCGTTTTGAAAAGTGATCTTTTGAATAAGGGCCTCATTATGCAAATACCTTCGTCATTGCAATCATCGCTGCTAGGTCAAAACCCAAAGGGCGAGTTAGCAGGGCATTTATTGTCGACATTAACGACCTATAAATATCCTGAACATGGTCCCTCAGTTTTAGAGGTGGTGGATATTCAAAAAAAGTTTCAACACTTTCAGGCCCTCACGCATATTAATTTAGATATTAAAGCTGGCGAGTTTGTGAGTTTTTTGGGGCCTTCTGGGTGTGGTAAAACCACTTTGCTACGCATAATTGCGGGTCTAGAAAAACCTGATTATGGAAAGGTTATAAAAAAGGGAACAGATATAACTTTGCTGAGTGCTGAAAAACGGCACTGCGGTATTGTGTTTCAAAACTATGCATTATTTCCAAATTTAAATGTTGAAGAAAATATTGCTTTTGGCTTGGATAAAAAAAAGTGGGATAAAACTCAGCGTATTCAAAGAGTTCAACAGTTATTAGAATTGATTGAGTTACCTGATATTGCAAAAAAATATCCAAATCAATTGTCGGGCGGGCAGCAGCAACGTGTTGCGCTTGCTCGGGCAATTGCACCGAATCCGGATATTTTATTGCTAGATGAACCACTCTCTGCACTTGATGCTCAGGTGCGTTTGAACCTAAGACAAAAGATTCGCTCAATTCAATCGCAGCTTAATTTGCCAACCATTATGGTGACACACGATCAAGAAGAAGCTTTAAGCATTTCTGATCGTGTTGTAGTCATGAATCATGGCGTTATTGAGCAAATTGATACGCCGCACAATATTTACTACAAGCCACAAACCCAATTTGTTGCCAAGTTTATTGGCACCATGAATTTTTTAGGAGCCACTTGTTCGGTAGTTAATCAGCTCGAGGTTTTAGGTTTTATCCCTCTAAATTTGGAACAGCAAAAAATTAAAGCCGGGCAAAACTACAACATTGGTTTTAGACCCGAAGCTGTCGAGTTGGTTGATGATTTCGGTAGTGATAAAGAATCACTGTATCTGCCAATTAAAGCATTAAGCACTGAATTTTTAGGTGCAAAACGCCGTTTGTTTTGCGCCATTCATATTGATGGAATTGAGCAGGCAAAACACCTTTTGCAAATTGAAATTGAAAATACCAAGTTCAAATCTTTGCAAGAAATTATGTTTATAAAAGTGCCTAATCAGCTCATTCATGTCTTTGACGAACAAGGGTACGCACTATGTTAAATGAAACTGCTTCAGCGGTTTTAAAAACACAGCCGCGTCGAAAAACTGAATATTCATTAAGATCGAACATTGCTTTGTTTGTTGTGGCAATTGCTTTGACTTTAGCGATTATTGCTCCTTTAATGATGCTGTTTGAAACTGCATTTTTTGATGAAAATCAAAATTTTGTTGGCCTTGAAAATTTTTATAATTATTTTGACAGTCCAGCTTTACTCAGCTCTGTATTTAACTCGGTGTGGGTTGCTTGTGCTGCTACTGTCATTACAGTATTTCTTGCCAGTATTTATGCTTTTGCTCTCACCAATGTAAATATAAAAGGCAAAGGCTTCTTTAAATTGGTGGCTTTTTTACCGATTTTGGGACCGTCACTTTTGCCTTCGTTGGCATTGGTTTATTTGTTTGGCAAGCAAGGTGTATTCAAGCCTTTATTAGGTGATGTACAGATTTATGGTCCAATCGGTATTTTAATTAGCTACTGCTTTTGGCTATTTCCAGCAATTTTAATGTTGATGATGGTGTCTTTTCGCAGTGTTGATCAGCGTTTAATTGAAGCCTCTTTGTCGCTGGGTAAAAATATCTGGAAGACGCATTATCATGTGACTTTACCTGCAATTCGTTATGGCTTAATCAGCGCAAGTCTGGTGGCTTTTATTTATGTACTAACAGATTTTGGGATTCCAAAAGTCATTGGCGGTTCATTTAACATGATGGCGCTTGATGTCTATAAGCAGATTATTGGTCAGCAAAATATGAGCATGGGTGCGGTGATTTCCATCTTGTTATTGCTACCAGCATTTTTTGTATTCATTTTCGATCGAATACAAAGCAAACGCCATGCATGTTTTCAAGCTTTTCAGGCTAAACCTTATGTCTCTGCACAGAATAAAAAACTTGAAGTCGTTCTGAGCTTATTTTGTGGCGTGGTTTCAGGTGCGATTTTACTGATTATCTTTACGGCGGTGCTGGCGTCATTTATCCAGTCTTGGCCCTATGATTTGTCTTTGACCTTAGCACATTACAGTTTTGAATATGTCGATGGTGGCGGTTGGGCAGCGTACTTTAACTCGGTTCGCATTGCACTCTTTAGTACGGTTTTTGGAGCAGCACTGATTTTTATGGTGGCACTATTAACTGAACGTTTTAAGGCACATCCATTCATTAAAAACTATGTGCAAGCTTTGGTTCTATTACCTCTTGCAGTGCCGGGGCTAGTTCTAGGTATTGCCTACATCTTGTTTTTTAACCAGCAGAGTAATCCGTTAAATGTGCTGTATGGAACCATGACCATTTTGGTGATTTCAACCATTGTGCATTATTACACTGTGCCACATCTCACTTTAACCAATGCGATTAAACAGATTCCGCTACAGCTCGATCAGGCGGCGGAAACTCTAGGAACATCGAAGTGGAAAACCTTTTGGAAAGTGTATTTGCCCATGTGTTTTCCAGCGTTATGTGATGTATCGGTCTATGTTTTTGTGAATGCCATGACCACCGTATCGGCTGCGATTTTCCTTTATTCACCAGATACCAGTTTAGCTGCAGTCGCTGTTTTAAATATGGATGATGCAGGAGATACGGTTGCTGCTGTTGCGATGAGTATTTTGATTTTAACCACCTCATGTGTTGTAAAACTCATTCACTGGTTATTTACCCGAAAAATCATGGCAAGAAGTCAGCAATGGCGTGAAAGCTCTCATTAAGTTTTAGCTAAACACAATTTTTATTTAACCGACTGAAACGAAATGCTTTGTTCAACAAGGCAGGGTTTGTTCATCCTAAATTTCGCAAATTGGAAGTCTTATGAATAATGTACAGTTTGATTTGATTGTTGTCGGAGCCGGTATTTTAGGTTTGTCCGCTGCCATACAAGCGCAGGAACAAGGCTTAAAAGTTTGTATCTTCGAGAAAAATTCTCAACCAGTGGGGGCAACTCGCCGTAATTTTGGCATGGTCGGAACATCGACATTAACCCATCCACAGCAACAGTGGCGAAAGTACGCACTTGAAACGCGTTCTTTTTATCAACGTATTCAGGCTGAAACTGATATTTCATTTGCTCAACGCCAAGGTGTCTATCTCGCCAATACGGCACTTGAATGGCAGGTTTTAAATGAGTTTGCCAAGTGTGCAGGCAAGTACCAGATTCCGGTTCATTTGCTTAGCCATGAGGAACTTGTCACCCAATTTTCTTATTTAAACCCCGAGCAGCAGTTTCAAGGCGGTTTGGTTTTTGAAGAAGATTATTCGGTCGAACCGCATGTGGTTGGACAGCGACTGTTGGCATATGCACAAAGTAAAGGTGTAAAGATTTATACCAATGCTTGTGTAGTACAAACCAAATACCAGCAGGAAAAGTGTCAGGTTCGTCTGGCAAATGGCGAGACTTATCGGGCAAATAAAGTTTTGATCTGTCACGGTGAAGTGATTGATGTTTTATATCCAGATCTTTTACAAAGCTTGAACCTGAAACGTTGTGGCTTACAAATGGCCCTGACCCAACCATTTCAACAAAAATTAAACGCCTCTCTTTATTCAGGTTTGTCGATTTCGCGCTATCCAGCCTTTGAAATTTGTCCGAGTCATCATGAGCTGGTTAAAGCGTCACAACGAGGATTTGTTAAAGAATTTGGGATTCATATTCTGATTAAACAAAACGAATTTGGTGAACTGATCGTGGGCGATAGTCACGAATACCATCCGATTAATGAAGCGCCTCAGTTCGAGCAGCGTGAAGAGATTAATGAGTTTATTCAAGCTTACTGCCATGAAAAATTGGGGCTGACTTTACCTCCGATTCAAAAGCGTTGGAATGGTTATTACCTCACCCATGAATATGAGCTGGCCTGTGTCACTGAAGCTGAAAAAAACATCTTTCTGATGAGTGCGATTGCTGGCAAAGGCATGACCACAGGGGCTGGATTTATGAAAGAAGTATTAGAACAAAATATTTACTAGTTTGTCATCTGGTTTAAACCAGATTGATGTATATTGAAATGAACGCAAAAGAAATGAGTAACATTATGAACATGCAACCCCAACTCGATATGGATTTAGAGAACAAATATTTGCTTCTTACTCCAGGACCATTATCAACTTCTGCGACCGTCCGCCGTGCCATGCAAAAAGACTGGTGTACTTGGGACCAAGAATATAATTCGCTTGTACAAGATATCCGCTCTCGATTGGTTAATTTGGCAACCAGTCAACCTGAAAAATATACGGCTGTGTTAATGCAAGGCAGTGGTAGTTTCGCGGTGGAGTCTGTGCTGGGTTCAGCTATTTCGCGTGATGGCAAAATCTTGATTATCAATAATGGCGCTTATGGTGCACGTATGGTGCAAATGGCGCGTTGCTTAAATATTGAAGTGATCGAGCTGAACTATTTAGAAACTCAAACACCAGATTTACAAGAGATTGAGTGCGTTTTACAAGATAAAACCATTAGCCATGTTGCTTGTGTGCACTGTGAAACTACCACAGGAATTTTAAATCCGATTCAAGACATTGGCCGTTTAGTTAAATCGGCAGGGAAAATCTGGATTGTAGATGCGATGAGTTCATTTGGCGGTGTGCCAATGGATATGGCTGAGCTTGAAATTGATTTTCTAATTTCAAGTGCGAATAAATGTATTCAAGGTGTTCCGGGCTTTGGTTTTATTTTGGCGAAACGGGATTGCCTAGAAGCGTGTAAAGGTTTGGCACGTTCGGTCAGCCTCGATTTATATGACCAGTGGAATACCATGGAGCAGCATAACGGTAAATGGCGCTTTACCTCGCCAACCCATGTAGTACGTGCATTTTACCGAGCATTGCTTGAGCTTGAGGCAGAGGGCGGAGTTGCTGCACGTTATCAACGTTATTTACAAAACCAGCAAATCTTATCTCAAGGTATGCAACAGCTTGGTTTTGAATTGGTATTAGGCAATCAAGCACCCCAATCACCAATTATCACAACATTCCTTTACCCGACAGTTGAAACATTTAGCTTTCAGACCTTTTACGAAACCTTGAAAAAATCAGGCTACGTGATTTATCCGGGCAAAGTCACCGATCTTAACTGTTTCCGTATTGGCAATATTGGCGAAGTTTATGTTCAAGATATTGAAGGGCTTCTTGCTGCAATTGCCAGCTACTACAAGAACCATCTACAGAACGCTATAACAGCATAATTTTTATTAAATCATTTAAATTAAAGGTTAAACATCATGAAGACGAACAATACACAAATTCAGGCTGTTGTTTTTGACTGGGCTGGCACAACAGTAGATTTTGGCTCACGCGCACCCATCTTGGCTTTTATGGCTTTATTTAAAGACAATAAAGTTGAAATTACGGTTGAAGAAGCTCGCGCCCCAATGGGGTTGGAAAAACGTGACCATATTGCTGCTGTTTTAAAAATGCCGCGTGTGGCAGCTGCATGGCAGGAAGTGTATGGGCAGGCTGCAACAGAGGCAGATATTGACCGTTTATATAAAGACTTTATTCCTTACCAATTAAAATCGATTCCAACATGTTCTGCTTTAATTCCGGGTGCATTGGCGACTTTTGAAAATATTAAAAAGCGTGGTGCAAAAATTGGGAGTAACACGGGCTATGCATCAATAATGGTTGGACGATTGGTTAAAGATGCTGCCGATCAGGGCTACCGACCAGACTGTATTGTTACGGCAAGTGACGTGAAATTTGGCCGTCCATATCCTGAAATGTTATGGAAGAACTTAATTCAACTAGATGTGTCTGATATTAAAACAGTTGTAAAAGTGGATGATACCGTGGTGGGTATTGATGAAGGTTTAAATGCCGGATGTTGGACGGTTGGGCTTGCAATTAGCGGCAATGAAGTCGGTTTAAGCTA
The DNA here is from genome assembly GCF_013344765.1 of Acinetobacter lactucae. Lineage (GTDB taxonomy): Bacteria > Pseudomonadota > Gammaproteobacteria > Pseudomonadales > Moraxellaceae > Acinetobacter > Acinetobacter lactucae_A. The sequence continues at coordinate 12,758 of NZ_JABVBF010000045.1, read as the reverse complement.
TGAGGAGTGGAGTGCATTATCGGCTGATGAACAGATTGTTCTAAAAGATAAGGCCTATCGAAAAATGAAAGCGTCGGGCGCTCACTATGTGATTGATAGCGTCGCTGACTTACCAAATGTACTTGATGATATTGAACGCCGTTTGGGGCAGGGTGAACGACCTTAAACAAATGATTGAGTAAAAAGAACCTGCTATAAAGCGGGTTTTTTATAAGTTAAAATAACTTTTGGTTCTAAACTTTTATTCATATTTAACCATAAACAAATTTTTATTCAGTGAATTTATAATTTTAGACTCATCAGTTTTTGGTAGGAAAAACCAGTTGAGTCAAAGAAATAGAGGGTTAACATAAGCATTAAAACGTGAATTTTCATCAAATATTGATGTTGATAAGGACTACGGAAAGAAAATCATGAATGCTTATTATCAATTATTGAATAGAACAATTGGTCCTCAAGGTGAAGTTATTGCTCATTATTGCTCAACTGTTCATGCACAAGGAGCTTGGAATCCTCATGAACAGCATATGGCGCCTGCAAGTGGTATAATTGCAGCAGAGTTAGAGCAATTTTCGCCACGACAAGATATGCGAATTGGCCGAATTAGTTTTGATATTTTTGGATTGATTGCTTTTGGTGAGTTTACGATTAAGACCCATGTGATTCGTGCCGGTAAAACCATTGAGCTGATTGAAGCTGAAATGCAGGCACAAGGTAAAACCTGTATTGTCGCTAGAGCATGGCGCATGTGTACTCAAGACAGCTCAGACATTGCTGGGCTTGAAGATCAGCCAGTTCACCATCCAGATACCTTTACCGAATGGAAGGGTATGAAAAGATGGCCGGGTGGTTTTATCCAGACACTCGTCACTAAAACTGATGATCAGCATCGCGCAGGTAAAGGCATTGTTTGGCTCAATAATGATAAAGAAATGGTTGAAGGGCAGCCGACGACAGATTTTGCCCATTTGATTGGCATGATAGATACAGCAAACGGGATTGTACCAAGACAAGAAGGCGAATTTACTTGGGGTTTCCCAAATCTTGATTTACAGATTCACATGCACCGTTATCCGAAAGGTAAATGGTTAGGTCTAGAAACCGTTCAGCAATATGGCTCGGATGGCATTGGTTTAACCAGTGCAGTTTTACATGACGTGTATGGTCCATTTGGACGAAGCGAGCAGATTTTGACTTTACGTAAAATGACTAAATAAATATTTGAGCCAATAAAAAAGTCATCCCTCAGGATGACTTTTTTATTTTAAGATTTAGATTACAAGCAATTTCTTAGCTACGAACTTTAATGAGTGTTGGTGTAAGCTCATCCCAACGCTGTTTTGCAGCGTCCATTGCTTTCATTTTGATATGTCCATAACCACGAACTTCTGCCGGTAATTTTGCAATTTGTTCAGCAACTGCCAAGTTGTGATTTTCTGGAGCTTCAACGAGTGCTTCAACAAATGCGATGTAACGATCACGCCATGCTTGTTCGTGCTGACGCTCTTCTTGACGTGCAAATGGGTCAAGGAAAGTTTCACGAAGCCATTGTAAGCGAGCAAGCATCATCATTGGGAAGCGCATCCAGTAACCAAACGCACGTTTACGAACATTTTTCAGACCACCGAGTAACGCTGGCGGAGCAAGGTGATACGTTAAACGTAAGCCTTTACCGAATTGGGTTTCGATCGATTCTTTGAAACTTTTACCTGTTAACAGACGTGCAACTTCATATTCATCTTTATACGCCATAACTCTATAAAGCTGAGTTGCAATCGTACCCGTTAACTCTTCTGGTAACTTTTTAGCAGCTAATTCTACAAGCGTACGGTATTTATTTGCGTAAGCTTCATTCCAGTAGTCTGTTAAACGAGCAGAACGGTCTTCAACAAGTTCAGCCAAAGTTTGCGGAGTTTTGGTTTTTGGCATCGCAGAGACTAAACGTGCAGCTAAAGTTGGGTCACTTGCAAGATGACAACCCACGCGGAAAGCTTCGATGTTCTTTTCAACAGCCGTACCATTTAAGCGAATTGCTTTTTCAATGCTTTCACGCAGTAATGGAATACGACCAGATTGCCATGCCATACCGAGTAATAACTGGTTGGTATAAATTGAATCACCTAAGAGTTGTGTTGCAATGCGAGCTGCTGGTAGAGAAACCAGTTGGCCTTGGCGAACACGACCACGAAGGCGGTCAATTAAATCGCTAATAGGTGCATACCAGTCACGAGATTTAATAAATTCAGAAGTCGGGGTGCTGTCTTCATTTACAATAACCAATGCATCATCTTTTAAGCGAGAAAGAGCAGCGCTACCACCAGCGACTACAGCATCGGCACCGATGAGTAATTCACATTGGCCCGCCGGAATCTTAGTAGAAGAAATTTGCTCATCAGTTGCTGCAAGTTGTACGTATGAATAAACTGTACCACCTTTTTGGGCAAGTCCAGCCATGTCCATCACACGTGTTGCTTTGCCTTCTAGGTGAGCTGCCATACCAAGGAGTGCGCCAATCGTCACAACACCCGTACCACCAATACCACCGACCATAATACGACTTGGAACATCATATAACTGAGGAATAATTGGTGATGTTGGCCAGCCTGCGCCAATGCCTTCAAATTTAGCTGGACGTTTCATATCACGTGTATGAACAGTCACAAAACTTGGGCAGAACCCCTCAGCACAAGTGAAATCTTTATTACAGCTACTTTGGTTAATTTGACGTTTAGTCCCTAAAGCAGTCTCTACAGGCTCAATAGATAAACAGTTTGATTTTTTCGAACAGTCGCCACAGCCTTCGCAAATATCACTATTAATGTATAAACGCTCAGCTAGGTCAGGGTACGCATCACGTTTACGACGACGGCGTTTTTCGCTGGCACAGGTTTGTACATAAATTAAAGCGGTGACACCTGTAACTTCACGAAGCTCACGTTGAACTGTATCGAGTTCATTACGGTGGCGAATTTCGACACCTGGTGCAATGCCATCTTCTTCGTTTAATAGTTTAACTTCATCAGTAACAATAACTTGTTTTTTAATGCCTTCGGCAGCAAGCTGACGAGTTAACTGCGCAACGCTCAAATGACCATCTACATGCTGACCACCTGTCATAGCGACCGCATCGTTGTAGAGGATTTTGTAGGTAATATTAGTTTTTGCGGCGATAGACTGACGAATTGCTAAGTAACCTGAGTGGAAGTAAGTTCCGTCACCAAGGTTAGCAAAAATATGTTTTTCATTGGTAAATGGTGATGCACCCACCCAACTTACACCTTCACCGCCCATTTGCGAGAACGTTTCGGTACCGCGGTCAAGTGAAACGGCAATATAGTGACAACCAATACCGCCTAATGCACGGCTACCTTCAGGGACAACTGTTGAAGAATTATGAGGGCAACCACTACAGAAATATGGTTTACGTTCAGCAAGATCAATGACACGTTTTGATTCTTGTTCTGCTTTTAGCAGTAAGTCGATTCTGCTTTGGATTTGTGTTTTTAAGCTTTCTGGAATATCGAGTTTTAAGAAGCGAGCAGCCAGCATTTTTGCAATTGGTTCAGGCTGATATTCATAGTGACCAATGAGCGGTGCTTCTTCAATAGAAGTACTCCATTCACCTTTACCATCAGTTGCTTTACCAATGACACGAGGACGTTTGCCATCAGGCAGTGAGTACAGCTCGTCTTTAATTTGTGTCTCAATAATTGGACGTTTTTCTTCAATAACAATCAGCTCTTCTAAACCTTCGGCAAACTCACGAACGCCTTGTGGTTCTAAAGGCCAAATCAGTCCAACTTGATAAACACGTAGCCCAAGTTGTTGGGCAGTTTCATCTTCAATACCTAAAATGCGTAAGGCTTCAATCGTATCTAAATAGCCTTTACCACTTGCGGCAATACCAATACGGGCATTTTCACAAGGCCATGTTACGGTGTTGATTTTATTCGCGCGGGCATAAGCCAAAACAGCAGGTAAGCGATATTTATAAAGACGTTCTTCTTGCTGAATGCCATGATCTGGCCAACGAATATTAACGCCGTCGGCAGGGAAATTAACATCTTCTGGTATAACAGGATTAACTCGATCTAGATCAACATGAACTGAAGCAGAAGTTTCTACAATTTCACTGACTAGCTTCATTGAAGACCATAGGCCAGAAAAACGTGAGACAGCAATGGCGTGAACACCAAAGTCTAAAATTTGTTGAACGGATGTTGGGTAGAAAATTGGAATACCACAACCAATCATGACATGTTCAGACTGGTGAGGAATTGTAGAAGATTTACATGAGTGGTCATCGCCAAATAAAGCAACGACACCACCACGTTCAGAGGTACCAGCTAAGTTAGCATGGCGGAGTACATCGCCTGAACGGTCAACACCCGGCCCTTTACCATACCACCATGAAGACACTCCATCATATTTGCCTTGTCCTGAAAGGTTAACTTGTTGAGTACCCCAAATTGCGGTAGCAGCCAAGTCTTCATTTACACCAGGTTGAAATACGACATTATGGGATTTAAGTAATCCTTGAACTTGCCAAAGGAAACTATCATAGTTACCGACAGGAGAACCGCGATAACCAGAAATAAAACCAGCAGTATGATAACCATTAATCGCGTCACGGCGAGTTTGGGCAAGAGGCAACCGAACAAGTGCCTGAATGCCAGTCATATATGCTGTACCGTTATCACTTATATATTTATCTTCAAGTGACACATCCTTTGTTGCAATAATATTTGGAGTGACTTTTGTAGCTATGTTCATTTATATCTCCTTAGAATTTTTAGTAGCTCGGACTACTTTCTTTTTTCAACATCCAGTTGAATATTTGGAGCAAGTGACATACGAAATAAAAAAAGATCGGTTCCTCTTCTTAAAAAGAATTAGTGCCAATGTATGTACATTTAGTCATTGTGGTTGATCTAAACTGGTGCAACAATCCGTAATTTAGGAAAACATATTTACGTTATGCGCAAAAATCTCGATGGTGGACTATTGCATGCAATGCATGCATTCCTGAAAGTGATTGATAGCGGGAGTTTCACAGCAGCAGCTGAGCAGATGGATCTGACCACAGCACAGGTTTCACGTCTTATCAGCGAGCTAGAAACACGCTTAGGTACAAAATTAATACAACGCTCAACGCGCCAGCAGGCACTGACCGATATTGGTGCGACTTATGCAGAGCGCTGTCGCCAAGTCATTTCAATAGTGGATGAAGCAGAATCAGAAGTAACAGGAACGGCATCTAAACCGAAAGGGCGTTTACGTGTATTAAGCATGGGAAGCTTTGGCCATCACTATGTTTTTCCAGTCATGGCCGAGTTTTGCAAAAATTATCCTGAGTTAACGGTGGAATATACGACCTCACAATACGTTCCAGACCTGTTGGCAAAAGGGGTAGATGTGAGTCTCTATCTCACTGAATCTTTAACAGATTCACGCTTTGTTGCTCGCCGAATTGGCACTATTTTTTCTGTTTTATGTGCTTCACCTGCATATCTAGAAAAACATGGTATTCCTAAGTCGCCCGAAGACTTAAAAAATCATGCCTGTTTACGCTTAGTAAACCCGTCGATTACGCCAGATTGGCACTTGTTAAATGCAAATGGTGAGTCTTACCAAATCGATATTGGTGGGCAACTGATTGCAGATAACCCAGAATTATTATTAGATGTTGTACAGCAGGACATGGGCGTCGCATTATTGCCGATGTTTTCAGCTTTAGATGCAGTTCAGAATGGAAGATTATGTCATATCTTGCCAGAGTGGCGTTCGCCCGATATCGGAGTTTATACCTTGTTGCCTTCACGTCATTTTATTGATGCCAAAACACGTGCATGGTTAGATTGGGTAGAAGAATATATTTCTCCAAGAATCGAAATGGATGCTTCTTATTTTTATAAATAATGAGATAAATTTTTAAGGATTAAGCTAGAAAAGGATGAAGAATAATACGGATTAGAATAAAAATAGGGTAGAAAATGCTTCTTTTGAAAGAGGCATTTAATACAGAGATGAATAATAAATTTTAAATAAAATGCGCAAAGATATTTAATCCCAATTCCTGAATGAAATGAGATAAAGATTAGATGGGATGATCTGGTACTAGGTCTAATATTCAGCCATATACCAGATGCTGAGTTATTTTAATTTATGACTATGCACACTTGGTTTGCCAATAAGCATTTGCATAGTTCGACAAGCTTTTTCGGTTTAACACATTGCTAATATTTTGACTGGCTTGCATCAGTTTTTCTAAGTCAATGCCGGTTTCAAAACCCATGTGTGACAGCAAATAGAACAGATCTTCAGTCGATACATTACCCGAAGCACCTTTGGCATATGGGCAGCCACCCAGTCCTGCAAGAGACGAGTCAAAAACACGAATACCTTGCTGTAAAGACTGATAAATATTGGCAATTGCCATGCCGTAGGTATTGTGGAAATGCCCAGCTAGAACCTTGCTGTCGAGTTCAGCAAGGCATGCTTGCCACACCTTTTGAACGCGATCTGGTGTAGCTGTGCCAATAGTTTCACCTAAAGATACTTCATAGCAGCCCATGTCATAAAGTCGTTTAACAACTTTTACGACTTGCTCAGGAGCAATTGCGCCTTCATAAGGACAATCGACTATACAAGAGACATAACCGCGTACACGGATGTTATGTGCTTTGGCTGCCGCCATGACATCGCTAAATTTTTCAAAGCTTTCGTCGATTGAGCAGTTGATATTTTTACGGGTAAAACTCTCAGAAGCTGCGGTAAATACCGCAACCTCTTTGCACCCTACCGCTTGAGCTGTCTCAAAACCTTTGATATTGGGCGTGAGCAGGCTAAATTGCACATCGGGCGTTTGGGGTAATAGCCTAAATAGCTCGTCACTTTGAGCCATTTGCGGCACCCATTTTGCCGAAACGCATGAACCGACTTCAATCGATTTTAGGCCAGCATTTATTAAGTCATTAATAAAGTTTAAGCGTTGTTCAACAGTTAAAGCCTGCTTTTCGTTTTGGAGGCCGTCTCTGGGGCCGACCTCCACGATTTTGACAAACTCACTCATGCAACTTCCTCCTGAGCAGGCTGAAATTCTACAAGCTCGTCGCCAGCTTTGACCTGATCACCGACTTGGAAATAAGAGTCTACAATCACGCCATCTTTAGGGGCACGGATGGTATATTCCATCTTCATCGCTTCAAGCGTCATTAAAATATCGTCTTTTTTCACGCTATGATTTGCGCTTACTAACACTTGAGTGACCACACCCGGCATTGGAGCTTTCAGGTGGCCTTCATCAGCTTGGCTATCTGCTTGGTTAAAGTCTTGGCGAATATAAGCAAACTTATAGCTTTGCCCATTTTGGAACAAGGTAATGCCTTGCTGACTTTGATTAAAAGATAGCTTTTGCTGAGTTCCATTAATTTGAACAGAGGCCGTATGTGTATCAAGCAACTGGCCCGAAATCGGGTAGCTTTGACCATTATATTCTGCGGTGAAGCCATCGTTATTTGAAGCAAATTTGATTTGGATATTTTCGTTTAAATAATTTAGTTTGATACTGTGCTGATAGGCAATATTTAAACGCCAAAGTGGTTGAGCCTGCCAAAGCTGTTTTTGGCTTGAACTGTTGTTATTAAGTTTGCTTAAAAACTCAATGAATGCCGCTGCCACTACAAGTTCAGGTTTGATCTCTTCAGGGCTAAACAAGAAGTTTTGTTCACGCTGAATCAGGTTGGTATCAAGTTTGGCTTGTTTAAACGATTCGCTACGAATAATTTTTTCAAGAAAGGCAATGTTGTTGCCTAAGCCATCGACATGGAATTGGCTTAAAGCATGTTGCATTTGAATAAGTGCAGCTTCACGGTTTTTACCCCATACAATAAGTTTAGCTATCATCGGGTCGTAATAAGTCGTGATTTCATCACCTTCAACAATACCGCTGTCTACACGAACATATTGGTTTTGAGTTGGGTAGCGCAGATAGTCAATTTTACCAATGGCAGGTAAAAAGCCTTTTTCTGGTTCTTCGGCGTAGATCCGTGCTTCAAGCGCATGGCCGTGAATCTGCAATTCGTTTTGTAGTTTAGGTAAAGGTTCACCATAAGCCACACGAAGTTGCCATTCAACCAAGTCTTCACCTGTAATCATTTCAGTGACAGGGTGCTCGACTTGTAAACGCGTATTCATTTCCATGAAATACGCCGTACCGTCTTGTTCCACAATAAACTCAACCGTACCTGCACCAACATAATTTACCGCACGTGCAGCATCAATTGCAGCCTGACGCATTGCATCAAGCTTTTCGCTTGGCATTTGTGGCGCAGGGGCTTCTTCTAGCACTTTTTGGTGACGGCGTTGTACTGAACAATCACGTTCAAACAAATGCACATAATTGCCATGTGTGTCACCAAACACTTGCACTTCAATATGGCGCGGTTGAATCACATAACGTTCAATCAAGACATCATCATTACCAAAGCTCGATTTGGCTTCACGTTTACAAGAGGCTAAGGCATGCAGAAAATCTTCACTGCGCTCCACCAGACTCATGCCTTTACCGCCGCCACCGGCACTAGCTTTAATTAAAACCGGATAGCCAATTCGGTCTGCCTGCTGTTTTAAAAAGTCGGCATCTTGGTTGGTTCCGTGATAGCCCGGTGTTAAAGGGACGCCAGCTTTTTCCATCAAGGCTTTAGAGGTCGCTTTTAAGCCCATCGCTAAAATGGCATCCACTGGCGGGCCAATAAAGCAAATGTTGTGTTGTTGGCAAGCGAGTGCAAACTGGTCATTTTCTGAAAGGAAGCCGTAACCTGGATGAACCGCTTGACTGCCTGTATCAATCGCCGCTTGTATAATACGGTCAACCTGTAAATAACTTTGTGTTGCAGGGGACTGACCAATATATACCGCTTCATCTGCAAGTTTGACATGTTGTGCATTTGCGTCTGCATCGGAGTAAACGGCAACCGTTCTAATACCTAATTTTTTAGCTGTACGAATTACGCGGCAGGCAATCTCGCCACGGTTCGCAATTAAAATCTTTTCAAACATGATGATCGTCCTTAATTGTTGTTATTCGAGTTAGAAACCCAAGCAGGCTGTTGTTTATTTAAAAAGGCACTTAGACCTTCTTTTGCCTCACTGCCTTGACGAACTTGAGCAATATGATGTGCTGTCTGTTGTAGCAAGTCATTGCTCATGGTTTGGTTGCTCACCATTTGAATGAGTTGTTTTGAGGCCGCTTGAGCATGCGGGCCACCGAGTAATAGAGCATCAATAATTTCTTGAACTTTTCTGTCTAAGTCTTCGGCATCTGCCACTTCATGTGCCAAACCAATTTGTTTAGCTTCACGTGCCGAAATTCGCTCGGCAGTTAAGAAGTAACGAGAGGCTTGTCTTGCACCAATCGCACGAATCACATAAGGACTAATGGTAGATGGAGCAAGTCCTAAACGAACCTCAGAGGTTGCAAACTTGGCATCTGTGCTGGCAATGCAAATATCACATGCTGATGCCAAGCCCATGCCACCACCAAAGGCAATGCCATGCACTCGGGCAATGGTCGGTTGTTTTAGCGTTGCAAGTGCATCCAACATTTGCGCAAGTTTTAATGCATCTGCTTCATTTTCTGCTGAAGATGCTTGACCTGCCTGTTTCATCCAGTTGAGGTCGGCACCTGCCGAAAAGCTTTTGCCGCGACCCGCTAAAACCACAACACGAATGTCATCACGTATATTGATTTGCTTAAAACAGGTATGCAATTCTTCAATGACGGTTGTATTAAAAGCATTGTGTAGTTCAGGGCGGTTCAGCCAAACATAGGCAACCTGATCTTGTTGTTCGAGTTGTAAAAATTGATAGCTCATATACACCTCTTACATGCGGAACACGCCAAATTTGGTTGGCTGGATTGGGGCGTTCATGGCCGCAGCAAGGCTTAAACCGAGTACTTGACGAGTTTGCGCTGGGTCGATTACACCGTCATCCCAAAGGCGGGCAGAAGCATAGTATGGATGGCCTTGGCGCTCGTATTGCTCACGGATTGGTTGTTTAAATTCGTCTTCTTCTTGCGCTGACCACTCGGCACCTTTTTGCTCAATCTGGTCACGTTTTAAAGTCGAGAGTACGCTTGCTGCTTGTTCGCCGCCCATCACTGAAATACGAGAGTTCGGCCAAGTCCACAAAAAGCGTGGTGAATAAGCACGGCCACACATACCGTAGTTACCTGCACCAAACGAACCACCAATAATCAGGGTGAGTTTTGGTACATTTGCGGTGGCAACTGCCATAACTAATTTGGCACCGTTTTTTGCAATTCCTTCGTTTTCATACTGGCGACCAACCATAAAGCCCGTAATGTTTTGTAGGAATAACAATGGAATATTGCGCTGCGTGCATAGCTCAATAAAGTGCGCACCTTTTTGTGCAGACTCAGAAAATAAAATTCCGTTATTGGCAATAATGCCGACTGGCATACTGTAAAGTGAAGCAAAACCCGTAATGAGTGTTGAACCAAAACGTGCTTTGAACTCATCAAAACGAGAGCCGTCTACGATACGGGCAATCACTTCACGAACATCAAAAGGTTTACGCGCATCGCTTGGCACCACGCCATAGAGTTCAGATGCATCAAACAATGGTTCATCAACTTGTTTATTTAAGTCGTTTGGCTTTTTATTTAAATTAGCAACAATGTTCCGTGCAATCGCAATCGCATGTTCATCATTTTCAGCTAAATGGTCAGCTACACCCGAAAGACGTGTGTGTACATCGCCACCGCCTAAGTCTTCACTGCTCACCACTTCACCTGTTGCAGCTTTTACTAGAGGAGGGCCGCCTAAGAAAATCGTACCTTGATTACGGACAATAATTGTTTCATCAGACATGGCAGGAACATAAGCACCACCTGCGGTACAGCTCCCCATCACCACGGCAATTTGGGCAATACCTAGGCTCGACATGCGTGCTTGGTTATAGAAAATACGCCCGAAGTGATCACGGTCTGGGAAAACCTCATCTTGCATTGGTAAATAGGCACCGCCTGAGTCCACCAAATAAATACAAGGCAAGTGATTTTGTTCGGCAATTTCTTGTGCGCGTAAATGCTTTTTAACCGTAAGTGGGTAATACGTTCCACCTTTAACCGTTGCATCGTTAGCAACGATCATGCAAGTGATGCCGTTGACTTGACCAATACCCGCAATCACACCTGCGGCAGGAACATCATCTTCATAAACGTTGTACGCTGCCAATTGACCAATTTCTAAAAATGCCGTGCCGACGTCAATCAGTTGATCAATACGTTCACGAGGTAAAAGTTTGCCTCGAGCCAAATGTTTTTGACGGGCATTTTCACCGCCGCCTAACGCAATACGCTGGGCAACTTGTTTTAGATCTGTGACCAATGTTTGCATGGCTTGCTGGTTTGTTTTGAAGTCTTCACTTCGAACATTAATCTTGCTTTGTAATTGGTTCATAAGATGCATCCTTATTTATAATTATTATTTGGTTTCATTGAAGAGTTCGCGGCCAATCAACATACGGCGAATTTCAGAAGTTCCGGCACCAATTTCATAAAGTTTTGCATCACGCCATAAACGGCCAGCAGGGAATTCATTGATATAACCGTTGCCGCCTAGACTCTGGATTGCTTCACCTGCCATCCATGTTGCTTTTTCAGCAGCATATAAAATGGCGCTTGCAGCGTCCTTACGTAGGCTGCGGTCATGATCAGCTTTATCACATGCAGCACCAACGGCATAGACGAGGGCTTTACATGCCAACCAAGTTGAATACATATCGGCAAGCTTGCCTTGCATAAGCTGGAATTCACCTAAAGCTTGGCCAAACTGTTCACGTTGATGTAAATAAGGAATCACCACATCTAAACAGGCATCCATAATGCCTAAAGGTCCGGCACTTAAAACTGCACGTTCATAGTCCAAACCACTCATCAGTACTTTTGTACCGTTACCGACACCGCCGAGTACGTTTTCAGCAGGTACTTCTACATTGTCAAAAAACAGTGGGTAAGTGTTAGAGCCACGCATACCGAGTTTGTCTAAATGGTTACCGTGACTAAAGCCTTTCATGCCTTTTTCAACTAAAAAAGCAGTCATGCCTTTCGCGCCAGCTTGCGGATCAGTTTTAGCGTAAACCACGAGTACATCTGCATCACCGCCGTTGGTGATCCACATTTTTGAACCGTTTAAAACGAAATGGTCACCTTTTTGCTCAGCACGTAATTTCATGCTGACGACATCGGAACCGGCATTTGGTTCAGACATAGCAAGGGCACCGACATATTCACCGGAAATCAATTTTGGTAAATACTTTTGTTTTTGCTGTTCGTTACCGTTACGGTTAATTTGATTTACACATAAATTAGAATGAGCACCGTAAGACAAACCAATGGCTGCCGAAGCACGAGAAATTTCTTGCATGGCAATAATATGAGCTAGATAACCCATATTGGCACCGCCATATTCTTCAGAAACCGTCATGCCTAAAAGGCCCATATCTCCGAATTTTTTCCAGAGATGTGCAGGGAATTTGTTGTCTTGATCAACTTGTTGGGCAAGCGGTGCAATTTCCTTTGCACAAAATGCGGCCACTGAATCTTGAAGCGCAATTAAAGTTTCATCTAGACCGAAATTCAAGCTGCGTAGGTTCATGATATTTTCATCCTATTGGTTATATTTGTTGTCCATAAAATATTTTGTGGGTATTTGAGATGTACCATACAATGA
>NZ_JABVBF010000459.1 GCF_013344765.1 Acinetobacter lactucae | reverse complement strand
AGTATGGCTTGAAGCGAGATCTGGATCTCGATAGCGTAACCACAGGTGACAGCAAGCTGGACAGCAACGGTTTAACCGTTACAGGTGGCCCGAGTGTGACTAAGTCAGGCATTGATGCGGCGAATACGAAAGTAATTAATGTAGCAGCAGGTACAGATGCAACTGACGCAGTGAACAAAGGTCAGCTAGATGCATTAAGTACATCAAGTAACAACAAGACTGATGCCTTGGGTAACAGTACAGCGAACAATCTGGGTGGTGGGTCAAGCTACGACAGCACAACCGGTGCGGTGAGTGCGCCAACCTATGTCACCACGAAAACCGATGGTACGACAGTTAATGCAAGCAATGTGGGTGATGCC
>NZ_JABVBF010000458.1 GCF_013344765.1 Acinetobacter lactucae | reverse complement strand
GGGATTTTTAACAGTGCCATCGGTAATTTTTCTTCAGGGGTTTTATATAACGGCAGTAATGAAAATAGTTATAGCCATGAAAAATGGGTACGCCTAGAAAGTAAGTGGCAATATGTCGACCCTGAGAAGATCAGGATCTATACCCTAGGGGATTTTATTTCCAATAGCCCCGACTGGGGTAGTAGTGTCCGTCTTGCCGGTTTCCAGTGGTCGAGTGCTTATAGCCAGCGCGGTGATATTGTCACCTCGGCACTGCCGCAATTCTCCGGTTCGGCTGCATTGCCTTCAACTTTAGATCTATACGTCAACCAGCAAAAGATTTATTCAGGGCTAGTCCCATCAGGCCCATTTGATATTAAGCAGCTTCC
>NZ_JABVBF010000457.1 GCF_013344765.1 Acinetobacter lactucae | reverse complement strand
TCACCTCGGCACTGCCGCAATTCTCCGGTTCGGCTGCATTGCCTTCAACTTTAGATCTATACGTCAACCAGCAAAAGATTTATTCAGGGCTAGTCCCATCAGGCCCATTTGATATTAAGCAGCTTCCGTTTATTTCCGGAAATGAAGTTACCCTGGTGACTACCGATGCAACGGGACAGCAGAGCATTACCAAGAAGCCTTACTATTTTTCTTCCAAGATTCTGGCAAAAGGGATTAATGAGTTTTCAGTAGATGTCGGTATTCCACGCTATAACTATGGGCTGTATTCAAATGACTATGACGATGCCACCTTTGCATCAGGTGCGATCCGATACGGTTATAGCAACTCATTGACCTTAAGCGGTGGTGCA
>NZ_JABVBF010000456.1 GCF_013344765.1 Acinetobacter lactucae | reverse complement strand
GAACATGGGCTTCCATTTCGGCAGCAAACTTAGGACCTTGTGTTTTTTGCACAGAGGTGAAGTTTTCAATGTCCATGGTATCCATGACCTGACCACCAAAGCGTTCAGCCACGATACCGGTGTTAATGCCTTTACGTGCTGCATAGATCGCAGCTGTTGCACCCGCAGGGCCACCACCAATTACCAATACATCAAATGCATCTTTGGCATTGAGTGCTGCTGCATCTTTTTCAGCTGAGTTAGTGTCAAGTTTCGCCACAATCTCTTCAAGGGTCATACGGCCTTGACCAATGTGCTCGTTATCTTGGAATACCATCGGTACAGCCATGATTTTGCGTTGTTCCACTTCGTCTTGGAAGAATGAACCATCAA
>NZ_JABVBF010000455.1 GCF_013344765.1 Acinetobacter lactucae | reverse complement strand
ACATATAGACTTCTTTAACGACTCAGAAGAAAAAAGGCTATAAATTTCTTGAAAGTAATCATGACCATAAAGTGGCAAACTATCAAAAATCTTAATAAGAAAATCCAAATCTTCTTTTTTAAAAGTATAATTAAGATTTAAAAAATTATTATTTAGTTTTTCTTTTAAAAAATCAGCACTCAATAATAAAATTTCATATTTTTTTCCATTTATATTTTTAACAATATAATCACCCATTTTATCTAAGTAAGTATTATCTTTAAAGAAAAAGTTTAGATCTACATCTGAAGTTGATGATTGTAATCCATAACGGTAAGATCCTGTTACGGATATAGCCAATAGATTTTCTGTAATATCATTATCAAAATTCTGTAACAG
>NZ_JABVBF010000454.1 GCF_013344765.1 Acinetobacter lactucae | reverse complement strand
GTATATAAGTTCTTAACTATTTGATTCATAGCTAGTTTATTGTGATTAAAATTCCGCTAAAGACTAGTGTGTCTTTTTTGAAAAATCAATATTTTTTTAAATATTATATTTTTTTATATTTCTTAGTAGGTAATGATCTTTATTTTTCTCAATTATTAAATTAAAATTAGCTTTCCGCATAGAAATTTTTTTAAATGCTTGGGCTATCTCATAGGGGATTGGAGAATACTGGGTAACATTCTTAATTTCATAAAATCCTTTTGACTTTCCATCATTGGTTTTTGCTCCATCCAATTCACCATAAATGATTAATACCTCTCTTTTATAATCCATTAAGAAATGCCAAATTGATGATGAGTAAAAACTGTATGGCTTAGAA
>NZ_JABVBF010000453.1 GCF_013344765.1 Acinetobacter lactucae | reverse complement strand
ATTATAAATATAATAGTAGGTCCGGAAAAAATTCCACTAAAACAAATGTCAATTTGGGGTAGTAAAAATCAAGGTTTAAACTTATATCGATTTAGAATACTTGATCAAGCGCTTTCAGATGAAAAAATATATAGTCATGTTTTGGCAGCAATAGTAAATCATAATGAAGCTATTATTTATGATTATATTAATATTAAAATTAATTGCGTAGAACCATCTCAAATTGCTAGAGGAGTTCTAGTTGCTGGATGTTTAGATGAAAATTCTTTATCTCAAGAAATATTTGATAAATATAAGGATTATAAGGGGCTAATTGGGGAGGCTTACAACGCATCTTTATATATGTACGAAAGAAACATCTGGTCTAAATATTGGTTTAAAC
>NZ_JABVBF010000452.1 GCF_013344765.1 Acinetobacter lactucae | reverse complement strand
GATTAATTATCTCTATACATACCGCTTAAAATTAAGCCGGAACATAGCTATAAAATCTCCCAATGAATATAGCATAGAGCGTACTCATTTAGAACATTTTAAAATAAATAAGCAGAGAAAAAATAATCAAATCGCACTACTCATTATAATAAAAAAACAACAAATATTAAAAAAACCTTAACTTTGATAAAAAATTATTATATAAAACAAATATCCATAAATAAAAAAAATGTATCAAACTTAATCCATAAATAACAATGATTTAAAAATTAAACACACATAAAAATTTATCAAAAAACTATGTAAACCCTACATTAAATCTATATTAAGTGCATTTCTAATTCATATTGCATAAAACCCTAAATTTTTTATTATTAAATAATC
>NZ_JABVBF010000451.1 GCF_013344765.1 Acinetobacter lactucae | reverse complement strand
CGTAAAGGCAAAGCAAATACCGGCGTCACTCTGGAGCCAATCAACAGTCAGAACGCACCAAAAGGTCACTTCTTCCTGCACCCGCGTGCACGTTCACCACACTATATTGTGATGAATGACAAGAAACACTAACCATGTCTGAATGGTTATAAGACAAGGGAGCGATAATTCATCGCTCCCTTTTTCGTGCTTGCTGTCGTATTGACTTAACGGGGATAAGTACGAGAATGAGCGCACATCTGTTTACCGGAAACCAGCACATATGGATATCTGCTCCCGAAACAAGAAATTAACGATTAGAAGACCAGCGATACTAGTTGCACTGGCACTTTTACTGTGTAGTTGTAAAAGCACGCCTCCAGAGTCCATGGTGACACCACCAGCA
>NZ_JABVBF010000450.1 GCF_013344765.1 Acinetobacter lactucae | reverse complement strand
CTTTGAAGTTGGCATTAAGAAAATCTAGATTAAGTCTTAGCTTTTCATTACGCTTAAAGTAATCTCTTAATTCAGGCTGAGCTATTGCGACCAACTTACCCTTTAAGCTAGATAGAGGCTTGAAACCATCAAGATTAAAGTTAATCTTTGAAGTTTCTACATTACCATATTTTCGCATAACAACATTAGCCATTAGCGATAACTCATCGCGACCATGATTTACAGATTTACCTTCGTTTGTTACCAAAACACCGTACTTATCTTGGTCGTAAGAAAAAAGATTTCCGCCCCACGGAGACAAATCACGATAAATACCATTCATAAACTTGGTTTTGATGAACTCGCTATTAGGCTCAATCCTTTTAGAGAAGTAATCCTGCTTTGAGA
>NZ_JABVBF010000044.1 GCF_013344765.1 Acinetobacter lactucae | reverse complement strand
GTAACAAAATATTTAAAAATTAATAAATCAATGAATTTTATATTTATTTTTACTTTGACAAAAAATGATCAAGGGGATTATGCTTAGCTTGTGTTTTGAAAGTTAAATTATGTTTTGTATATAAAACAAAATGAGGGCGCAAGGTATGAGTTGGATCTCAGTTTGTCAGCAGGGTGACGTTAGCGAAGATGAGCCGAAAGCCATCGAAATTGAAGGGAAAAAAATAGGCGTATTTTTCGTCGATGAAAATTACTTTGCTATCGAAAATGTTTGCCCTCATGCGTATGCCTTATTAACCGAAGGATTTATCGAAGATCAGACTGTTGAATGTCCATTGCACGAAGCAATTTTTGACATTCAGACAGGTGAGCTAAAAAGTGGACCAGGGTGTAGAAACCTATGTACGTACCCAGTTCGTGTTGAAGGACAGGATATTCAAATTCAACTCTAGTCCTCTCATGTACAAGGAAGCAGAACAATGAAGACATTTAATGAAAAGTTGGCAAGCTGGATTCATGCAACGCCAGCAACCGAAGCAGGTATCAACAATATTCAAGTTCCAGGTCAATCTGAATTGTTGGTTTGGCAAACACGTTATAAAGAACCAACGCTCTATGAACAAGATTTTGTAAAGAACTTGATTCAGGCATTTTCTGCGGGCGCAACTGAGTTAGATGACGTTGTTTCTGCACTTAATCAACAGGGTTTCCGCTGTGAATCTGGTGATGAATGGACTTCTGCAAGCTTTACAGAAGAAATGCAACGTTTAGGTTATTGATTCAGGGAAGAATAAAATGAACGCAATCGTATCAGCTTCACAAAGCGCTGAAGAATATTTAGAACTTGGTTTGCGTGACCAATGGCACCCGGTTTTAGCAAGTTGGGAAGTCGCTGCTAATCCAGTCGGAATTACTCGTTTAGGCGAAAATATTGTGGTTTGGCGTGATGCCGAAGGTCAGGTTCATGCGCTTGAAGATCGCTGTCCACACCGCGGTGCTCGTCTTTCACTTGGTTGGAACTTGGGTGACCGAGTTGCTTGCTGGTATCACGGTGTTGAAGTTCGTGCTGACGGTGTAGTTGCTGACGTACCAGCAGTTCATGAATGTCCAATGACTGGTACTAAATGTTTAAAGAGCTATCCGGTCATTGAGCAACATGGCGCAATCTTCATCTGGTTTGGTATTGATGTAAATGAACAGCCAAAACCGCTTGAGTTCCCAGAGCAACTTGCAAGCGAAGAGTGGAGTTCATTCCTTTGCCAAGCAGATTGGAAAGTAAACCATCAATACGCAATTGATAACGTGATGGACCCAATGCACGGGACCTATTTGCATTGTACTTCACACTCGATGGCAGACGGCGAACGTACTGCAGAGATGAAGCATCGTACAACCGATAAGGGCTTTGTTTTCGAAAAAGAAGGTCAAACAGGCGTGAACTTTGACTGGGTTGAGTATGGTTCAACAGGTGCAAGCTGGTTACGTCTTTCAATTCCTTACCGTAAACAATTTGGTCCAGGTGGCGAATTCTGGATTGTGGGTTATGCAACGCCGATTGATGCCAACAATACCCGTGTATTTTTCTGGCGCTGCCGTAAGGTAAGTGGTTGGCAACGTAATGTATGGCGTTTCTTATATCGCAATCATTTAGAACAGTTGCATTGGGATGTATTGGAACAAGACCGAATTATTTTAGAAAACCTTGCACCAAATGCGCGTGAAAAAGAATTCTTATATCAACACGATGTGGGTCTTGCACGTTTACGCCGTTTAATGAAAAAAGAAGCTGAGAAGCAATTAAAGAAAATTGCTGCGCTAAATGCATCAAACCGTATCGAGATGCAGGAAGAAGCTCATGGCTAATGTAGCGTTGTTGCAAGGCAAAAAAGTTTTAGTGACGGGTGCTGCGCGTGGTTTAGGCCGAGATTTTGCTCAAGCCATTGCCGAAGCAGGTGCTGAAGTTGTGATGGCAGATATTTTATCTGACTTGGTGCAACAAGAAGCCCAAGCTTTACAGAAACAAGGGCTAAACGTTCATGCTGTCACCGTTGACCTTGCCAATGCAGACTCTATTGAAAATGCGGTTGTAAAAAGTGTGGAAGTATTACAAGGACTAGACGGACTTGTGAACTGTGCGGCACTGGCGACCAATGTTGGTGGAAAAAATATGATTGATTATGATCCTGAACTTTGGGATCGGGTCATGAATATTAATGTGAAAGGCACATGGCTAATTAGTAAGGCATGCGTTCCCCATCTAAAACAATCGGCTGCTGGCAAGATTATTAATGTTGCTTCCGATACAGCACTTTGGGGCGCACCGAACCTAATGGCTTATGTGGCAAGTAAAGGTGCAATTCTTGCCATGACACGTTCAATGGCAAGAGAGTTGGGACAATCTAATATCTGTGTCAACACCTTGTCACCGGGCCTTACTCTGGTTGAAGCGACTGAGTATGTGCCACAAGAGCGTCATGATTTATATGTGAATGGAAGAGCGATTCAACGTCAGCAACTTCCACAAGATTTAAATGGAACAGCATTGTATCTACTGTCGGATTTGTCCTCTTTTGTGACAGGTCAAAATATTCCGGTCAATGGCGGTTTTGTCTTTAACTAAGGAGTAGTCAAATGATTACAGGGATCGAGATTTTAAAGTTTGGAGTTGAAGATAGAGCCGCTTCAAACAAGTTTTTAGCAGATTTTGGTTTAAGCCAAAGTACTTCAGATATTGAAGGCGCTGATCTTTATCAAACTCAAAACGGTAGCAAAATTTATTTATTTAATTGTGATGATGATCGTTTGCCAGCTGCTATTGAGCAAGGCTCAACTTTACGTGAAGTGACTTGGGGCGTAGATAGTGCTCAAGACCTTGAAGACTTGGCAGCTCGTTTGGCCGATGTAGAAGGTTTTAAACGTTCTGAAAATACAGTTCAGTGTCTTGACCCAAATGGCATGACCATTCGTTTTGAACAAAGTTTTGTTAAAGAAGTACCAGAACTTAAAACGGAAGGTATTAACCAATACGGCAACATTCAACGTGTGAATGCAGCAAGTCCTGTCTATGAAAAAGGCCAACCTGTTGCGATTGGACATGTGGTGTTCTTCACACCGGATTTGGCAACAACTGAAAACTTCTATATTGAAAAAGTAGGCTTTCATTTATCTGATGCCTATAAAAATCGTGGTGCATTCTTACGTTGCCGCGGTAAAGGTTATCACCATGATTTATTCTTGCTCAGTGTTCCAAATAAACCTGCTGGCTTAAATCACGTTGCGTTTGTTGTTCGTGATATCCATGAAGTAATTGGGGGCGGTTTAAATATGAATCGTTCGGAATGGTCAACTTTCATTGGACCGGGACGTCATCCAATTTCTTCTGCTTATTTCTGGTACGTCAACTCACCATTAGGTGGTGCATTTGAATATTACACCAACGATGACTATTTGACAGAAGAGTGGCAGCCACGTGTAGAAGAACATCGTCTAGAGCTTTTCACCGAATGGGCGATTGAAGGTGGTCTTGATGACACAACCCGCCGTCAGGTGAAGCCTGTTTAACAGGGATTGCTTTACAAGGAAGATGGTTATGGAAAAGATCGTAATTGTAGGTGCTGGACAGGCAGCGGGTTGGGCAGTAAGTACTTTACGTCAAAATGGGTATGTGGGCGAAATTCACGTGATTTCAAATGAAGATCAAGTGTTTTATGAGCGTCCACCATTGTCTAAGCAAGTACTTTCAAAAGAAGCAACTTATGAAAGTTTGAATCTGTTCTCTCCTGAACAGGTTCAAGAGTTTAACGTTCAATGGCACAAACCGGAAATTGCAACAAAAGTCGACCGTGAGCAAAAACAGGTTCATTTAGAAAGTGGCCAGATTTTGCCCTATGACAAATTGCTGATTGCAACCGGAAGCCGTGCACGTGTACCGGTCAATACATGGCAGTTTATTCCAAATGTTGTGACCTTACGCAATGTGCATGACTGTGAACGTTTGGCTGAAATTTTAAAGAATGCAAAAAATGTCGCTGTGATTGGCGGTGGCTGGATTGGTTTAGAGATTGCTGCAACTGCACGTAAGCAAGGTAAAGACGTTCATATTTTTGAATATGGCGACCGTTTATGTGCAAGAAGTGTGAGTCCTGAAGTCTCTGCATTTTTAAAAAATATGCATGAAACCCAAGGCACAAAAATTCATTTAGACAGCAAGAGCCTTCATCTGGTTGAAGCACCTCATCAAAAAGTTGAAGTGGTAAATCATCCACAAAATAGTCAATTGTTTGACTGTGTGGTGGTGGGTGCGGGCGCCGAGATTGCCAAAGAGTTAGGTGTACACGCTGGTCTCGATGTGAAAGATGGCATTGTGGTGAATTGTTTTGGGCAAACCTCAGATCAAAACATTTATGCTGCAGGCGATGTCGCGATTCATCCGGGCTTGGGTTATTGCATTCAGTCTTGGGCAAATGCGCAAAATCAGGCGATTGCCGCAGCAAAATCGATGCTCGGAATTGAAACTGAATATACTGATATTCCATGGCTTTGGTCTGATCAATATCACTTCAATATCCAGATTTTAGGGACGTATCAGCCTGAAAAAACCAAAGAAGTGGTGATTCGCCAAGGTGGTGAAGATCAGGTGAGCTATTTATATCTGGACCATGAAAATCGTTTGCTCAACATGATTGCCATTAATGATTCTAAACTGATCAAACTGGCGAAACGTTGGATGCAAGCCAACACCATTTTAGATCCAAAACTGTTAGCAGATGCTGAATTTAATGTCATGAAGTTAAAACCGTAAACATTAAATCTGGTTCTCATTACCAAATCGAAGGAATGACACATGAGTAATGAAGAAAAAAGTGGATTGAAGCATTGGGTACCTGCTTTTGTCCTTATGGTGTGTGTGGTACTGGCATTTTTCGACAAGATTAGTATTGCAGTTTTATTTTCAGATCCTCATTTCCAAAGTGCAATGGGAATTGCTGAAGATAAAGCTAAGCTTGGTTGGCTCATGACAAGTTTCTTACTTGCTTATGGTTTTTCATCGGTCTTTCTAAGCTTTTTGGGTGACATCTTTAACCCAAAGAAAATGCTGTTTTGGAGCGTAACGTCGTGGGGCGTACTCATGTTCTGTATGGGGTTCACCACTAGTTATTCAGGCATGTTGGTTTTACGTGTACTGCTCGGTTTAGCAGAAGGTCCTTTATTTGCCTTGGCATACACCATTGTTAAGCAGACTTACACAGACCGTCAGCAGGCACGCGCTTCTACCATGTTCTTACTTGGAACGCCCATTGGTGCATTCCTTGGTTTCCCGATCACTGCAAATGTTTTAGCTCACCATGACTGGCACACCACTTTTTTTGTGATGGCTGCGCTAACCCTGATTGCGATTTTTAGTATTGTTTTTGGTCTGCGTAACTTGCAGCTCAAGAAAACTGTCGAAATTGAGGGTGAGAGTAAACGTACCAATTTCAAAGGTCACATTGCCAATACCAAGATACTTTTGAGCAATAGAGCATTTTGGTTGGTTTGTCTGTTCAACATTGCATTAATGACGTATTTGTGGGGCTTAAATAGCTGGGTTCCTTCTTACTTAATGCAAGACAAAGGATTCAATCTCAAAGAGTTTGGGATGTATTCAAGTTTTCCATTTATTGCCATGTTAATTGGCGAAATTATCGGTGCGTTTTTATCTGACAAGTTAGGCCGCCGAGCAATTCAAGTATTTAGCGGTTTATTACTCGCGGGCATCTTCATGTATGTGATGGTCATTATGACCGAGCCATTATTGATTATTGCTGCCATGTCTTTAAGCGCTATGGCTTGGGGTTTTGGAGTAGCAGCTGTATTTGCTCTGCTTGCAAGAGTAACAACCTCAAATGTAGGGGCGACTGCGGGTGGAATATTTAACGGTTTAGGTAATTTTGCAAGTGCAATTGCGCCTGTTCTTATCGGTTACATCGTGATGCAAACACATAGTTTTAATTTAGGAATTACCTTCTTGGCTGCTGTCGCTGTCATTGGGTCGTTGTTCTTGGTTCCTCTTTTAAAACGCTATTAATTCACTGTATAGGAGTTTAAAAAATGACTACACAACAACAATTCGAATCGTGGGCACAACCAGAAGGTGCTTCTTTAGAAGAGTGGTTAAACACGCGTATTGCTCGCTTTGAGACACGTAAATATGACTTTGATGCTTTGAAGTTCCAAGCAGATTACGACCCGAAATATCGCCGTGCACAAATGCGTTACATGGGTACGGGGGCAACAGGTGTTGTAAATGACAGTAACACCGTGCCAGCAGAAAACTTCACATTTTCCACAATGGTTTTACCTGCGCAGTGTGAAGGTCCTTTGCACATTCACCACGATGTTGAAGAAGTTTTCTTTATGCTCCGCGGCGAAATTGATTTGTTCATTGAGCACAACGGCGAAAAATTTGAGACCCGTTTAAAAGAGCGGGACCTGATTTCAATTCCACCGGGAATTTACCGTGGTTTATTTAACCCAGGTCAAGAAGATGCCTTGATGTGTGTGATGTTGGGAACAGGTAAACCAACCATTCCGAACTATCCACCAGAGCATCCATTGTCTCAAATCAAACGTTAATTGTTTGATGAAGTGAATGAAAGGAAAAAATTGAAAATGATGACACTCATTGAAAAGTTAGCAGAATTTCCGGTGAAAACCGTGACTGTTCAAGGTCAGCAACAAGCTTATCGGGAAGCCGGTCAGGGCGAGTACCTTGTGCTGTTGCATGGCATTAGTTCAGGTTCTGCTTCATGGGTGAACCAACTTGAAGTGTTGTCTCATCATTTTCATGTCATTGCCTGGGACGCACCGGGCTATGGCAAATCAGATGAACTTTTAACTGATCAACCCAATGCGACCGACTACGCAAAGCGCTTGGCTGCGTTGTTCGATGTTTTAAAAATTGAAAAAGCCATTGTGGTTGGACACTCATTAGGTGCCTTACAGGCGAGTGCATTTGCTGCACTTTACCCAGAGCGAGTGGAACATTTAGTTATCGCTAACTTAGCTCAAGGCTACCAACGCCACGATGAGCAAACACAAATTCAGGTTTTTGAAAAAAGACCAAAAATGTTGAAAGAACTTGGTGCTAAAGGAATGGCCGAAAGCCGTGGACCTCATTTGATTTATAAACAAGAGCCACAAGCCTTAGCTTTAGTTTCAGAGGTGATGCAACAGTTGACTCTACAGGGTTTCACACATGCATCGTACTTACTTGCATATGACGAAATACGTAATTATTTAATCGATTTAAAAGTCCCATGCACAGTGATTGCAGGGCAGCAAGATCAAATCACTCCTGCGTTAGGTATACAAGAGCTTGCTCAGGAATTGCAGTTGGAACAGCGCTTCGTCATAGAAGATGCAGGACATTTAAGTTATGTCGACCAACCGCAAGCATTTAACCAAATTATGTTGACGATTCAGGAACAATCGTAAGAGAGATTAAGGATTATGAGCTTCCAAGTTGAAGGAAAAGTTGCAGTTGTTACCGGTGGCTCATCTGGGATTGGGCTGGCTGCTGTTGAAATACTGGTTGCAGAGGGTGCAAAAGTAGCGTGGTGTGGTCGCGATGAAGAACGTTTAAATGCTTCTAAGCACTATATTTTAGAAAAATTTCCGCATGCCAACATTTTTACCAAAGCATGCAATGTATTGAAAAAAGAAGAAGTTCAGCAATTTGCTAAAGACGTCAAACTCAATTTGGGCAATGTGGACATGCTCATTAACAATGCTGGGCAAGGTCGTGTTTCAAATTTTGAAAATACGCAAGATGAAGACTGGATGAAAGAAATTGAACTGAAATATTTCAGTGTTTTACATCCGGTACGGGCTTTTCTTGATGACTTAAAACAGTCGGCAAATGCCTCAATTACCAATGTGAACTCATTACTGGCATTGCAACCAGAACCGCACATGATTGCGACTTCATCTGCACGTGCTGCGTTATTGAATTTAACCCATTCGTTGGCGCATGAGTTTACTCAATATGGTGTTCGTGTGAACTCGATTTTACTGGGTATGGTCGAATCTGCGCAGTGGAAACGCCGCTATGAAACCCGTTCAGATTTAAATCTGTCATGGGAAGAGTGGACAGGCAATATCGCAAAAAACCGCGGTATTCCAATGCAGCGTTTGGGCCGTCCTGAAGAACCAGCCCGTGCTTTAGTTTTCTTGGCATCTCCATTGGCATCGTACACCACAGGTGCGGCACTCGATGTCTCAGGTGGTTTTAATAAACATTTATAAATATCAGGTGCTGTCATGAAAAAGTTGATGATGATTGGTTTTGGCGCAATGGCAGCAGAAGTGCATGCACATTTGCCTCAAGATTTACAACTGAAATGGATTGTCGTGCCGTCTCGTAGCGTTGAAAAAGTGCAGTCACAAGTGTCTTCAGAGATTCAGGTGATTTCAGATATTGAGCAATGTGATGGTGCGCCAGACTATGTCATTGAGGTGGCAGGTCAAGCAGCTGTGAAAGAACATGCTCAAAAGGTTTTAGCGAAAGGTTGGACCATAGGCCTGATTTCGGTTGGAACTTTGGCTGATAACGAGTTTCTGATTCAGCTTAAACAAACTGCCGAAGAAAATGATGCACATCTGCATTTACTCGCAGGTGCGATTGCTGGCATTGACGGTATTTCAGCAGCCAAAGAAGGTGGCTTGCAAAAAGTCACTTATAAAGGCTGTAAAAGCCCAAAAAGCTGGAAGGGTAGTTATGCAGAACAATTGGTCGATTTAGATCATGTGACTGAAGCTACGGTCTTTTTTACCGGAACTGCTCGTGAAGCTGCGATGAAGTTTCCAGCAAATGCCAACGTCGCTGCAACGATTGCACTTGCTGGGCTTGGAATGGATGAAACCATGGTCGAGTTAACCGTTGATCCAACAATCAACAAAAACAAACACACCATTGTGGCAGAAGGTGGCTTTGGGCAAATGACCATTGAACTGGTTGGCGTGCCGTTAGCAAGTAACCCGAAAACATCGACTTTGGCTGCGCTTAGCGTGATTCGTGCTTGTCGCAACAGTGTAGAAGCAATACAGATTTAAGAAGGATTTGATCATGGCAAAGGAAATTTATATTGCAGGTGAATGGCGTTTGGGCCGCGGTGCGGTCATCCAAAGCCTGTTTCCGGCAGATCAGTCTGTCAATGCAGAAATTTCGACTGCAACGCTTGAAGATGTGAATGAAGCGATTGAAAAAGCGGATCAGGCTTGGCGTCAACCGAGCTGGAGGAACAGCTTGCCGCATGAGCGTGCACGTATTCTCTACAAGGTCGCAGACATTATTGAAGCGCGTGTCGATGAGTTAGCAAAATTACAAACACGCGATAATGGTAAGCCTTTAACCGAAACTCGTGGTTTGGTCATGAGCGCTGCGGCGACTGCACGTTATGTTGCAGCGGCATGTGAAACACTGAATGACGAGCTCACCACTCAACGTGCTCCAGACTTCATGACCATGAGTGTGCATGAACCTGTAGGCGTGGTAGCAGCCATTACCCCTTGGAACTCTCCAATTGCGAGTGAGGTTCAAAAGCTTGCCCCAGCTTTGGCAGCCGGAAATTCAGTGGTGTTAAAACCAGCAGAAGCAACTTCACTGATTGCTTTAGAACTTGCCAAAATTTTTGAAGAAGCAGGTTTACCGAAAGGCTTACTCAGTGTGTTAGTTGGTCGTGGTTCGGTGATTGGTGATGCAATTGCTCAACATCCGTTGGTTCGTAAAATTTCTTTTACAGGTGGAACAACCACAGGTCGTCATTTGGCACATATTGCCGCAGATAAACTCATTACCACTTCGCTTGAGTTAGGTGGTAAATCACCAACCATCGTTTTGCCGGATGCAGATGTCGAACTGGCTGCCAAAGGTGTCGCGTACGGTATTTTTAGTTCGGCAGGCCAAGCGTGTATCGCAGGCTCTCGCTTGTTTATTCATAGCAGTCTTTACGATCAGTTTTTAACACGTTTGGTTGAAATTACCAAAGGCTTACGTGTGGGCCATCCAGAACAGGCTGGTGTGCATTTAGGGCCACTAGTGAATGACAAACATTTGCAGTCAGTTGACCGTTATGTGCAGCTTGCCAAAAGCGAAGGTGGTCAGGTTCTGATTGGTGGTGAAGCGCTTACCACTGCTGACTATGCCAAAGGAAGCTATTATTTACCGACCATTATTACGGGCTTAAGTAATAGTGCTCAAACCTGTCAGGAAGAAATTTTTGGCCCTGTTTTAGTCGTTATGAAATATGACAACGAGCAAGATTTAATTGCTCAAGCCAATGACAGTTGTTTTGGTCTTGCCGCAGGCATCTGGACTGAAAGCTATCGCAAAGCTTGGCGCATTGCCCGTGCGTTAGAAGTGGGAACGGTGTGGATTAACACCTACAAAAAGTTCTCGATTAGTGCGCCGTTTGGTGGCTTTAAAGACAGTGGAATTGGGCGCGAAAAAGGCCGTTTGGGCATTTTATCGTACATGCAACAAAAGAGTATTTATATGGGGCTGAATGAACAGCCTAACCCTTGGTGCGATTAATAAATTCAAGGACTGAAAACAAATTTTGAGGAACAGACATGACTGAACGTGTAAATGTAGGCGAAGCAATCGCAAGAGTTTTAGAAGCGCACCAAGTTGATAGTATTTATGGTGTTATTTCCATCCACAATTTACCTATTGCCGATGCAGTAGGGCGCCGTGAAAAAATGCGCTTTGTCGCAGCTCGTGGTGAAGCGGGTGCGGTTACTATGGCAGATGCACACTCACGCTTTAAAGGTCTAGGTGTAGCGTTAACCAGTACGGGTGCAGGGGCAGGTAATGCGGTGGGTTCACTCATTGAAGCAATGAATGCAGGTAGCCCTGTATTGCATTTAACTGGTCAGGTTGAGCGTGAATATCTTGACCGTGATGCAAGCTTCATTCATGAAACCAAAGACCAACTTACATTCTTGCGTGCATCGAGCAAAGCGGCATTTCGCATTACCAGTCCAGACAATGCTGTTGGTGTGATTCGTGAAGCCATCCGTGTTGCAACGACTGTTCCAATGGGACCTGTCAGTGTCGAGCTACCAATTGATGTACAAGCAGCAGAAATTGATTTGCCATTTAACTTAGGGCCAGTGAAAGCACTTGAGTTGCCACAGGCAGAGCAAGCTGAAATTGATCTTCTTGTGAGTGAAATCAAAAAAGCAAAACGCCCGATTTTCTGGGTTGGCGGTGGAACTTTAAATAGCGTTGCCGAAGTCAAAGCAATTGCAGATTTAGGTATTCCAGTTGTTTCATCTACACACGGCCGCGGTGTGTTGGCAGATGACCATCCACGTAGTTTAGGTGCATTCCATAACTCGGCAGGTGTTGAGCAACTATTAAAAGATGCTGACTTAATGGTTGTGGTGGGTTCTCGTTTACGCAGTAATGAAACCAAAACTTATTCGGTTGAGTTCCCTGAAAATATTATTCAGGTTGATGCAAACCCAGTGGCTCAGCAACGTAATTACAAAATCCGCAACTTCATTTGTGGTGATGCCAAAGATGTCTTAACACGTGTGTTAGAGCAGCTTCAAGGAACTTCAAAAGTTGATGTTGACTACGATGCTGCTGTAGTGGAGGCTAAACAGGCTGCAATTGATGCACTGCGTAAACAAATCGATCAGTACGCATTAATTTGTGATCACTTGCGTGCAGCTTTACCGCAAGACGGTATTTTTGTACGTGACATTACTATGTCGGGTAGCACATGGGGCAGCCGTTTATTCCCTGTACAAGCGCCAAACCAAAACATTCATTCACTTGCGGGTGCAATTGGTTTAGGTCTTGCAACAGCAATTGGTGCCTCGGTTGCTAACCCTGACAAAAAAGTAATTGGTTTAGTCGGCGATGGCGGCTTAATGCTTGGCATTGGCGAGATTGCAACCATGGTGCAAGAAAACACCAACATGGTCCTCATGATTATGAATGATGGTGGTTATGGCGTAATGCGTGGCATTCAAAATAACTACTTTGGTGGTCGTCAATATTTCAATGAATTGCATACACCGGACTATAAACTTCTTGGCGAATCAATGGGTGTGAAGAGCTGGAAAGTTGGTAGTGCAGATGAGTTTAAAACGGTTATTCAAGAGGCTGTCGCTTTTGAAGGACCAACTGTGATTGAGCTCGATATGAACTCGATTGGGCCATTAAACTTTGCGGGTCCACCGCAAAAGAAACTGTATTAACCAGTTTGGATGGTTTAGTACATATGCGATGGGAGCTGCTAAGCCATCCTTTTTTTAGATAAAATTTTTTGTCTAAAAAACAATAAAAACTAAGTTTTACAGGTAAAACAAATAAAGTTCCAGCAGGACGCTGGAACTCAATCAAGGATGTAGAGATGAAAAAGACTTCATTGATCATGGCATTCATTGCACCGCTTACGCTGGGGGTAAGCGTCAATGCATTTGCAAAAGATTCATTGCTTGAATGGAAAAGTGATGATGGTACCGACTCATTAAAGTTAGGTGGGGTGGTTCGGTTAAATCAACGCTATGAAGATTGGGAAGGGCCAAACCGTGGTTTTGGTAAGCTCCATTTTGATATTTTCAGGGTTGATCTCAAAGGTAAATTTGATGATGCCTATATCAATGCCAGCTATATGGTTCAAGACCAACAGAAAACGTCCATTGAAAAAGCATATGTCGGCTATAACTTAGATGCCAATAACAGCATTGAAGCTGGTCTGGTTTATAAACCTTTTACGATTTATCCCTATCCGCAAAATGGCTGGACTTACCACATTCCATTCTTTTTAGGTTATGGCAACAACATTGCGCCAGGGATCAACTGGAATTATCACAACAAAGATTGGGATGTAAAACTCGGTTATTACCCGCAAATGTTAGAGACGAACTTGCGTTATTCACCTGAGAGTGCAACTTATGATGACTTGGCAGGAAATGCATTTCCATCTCAAAAAGCCTATCAAAATGAAAAGCGCAATCAGGTGAATACTCGCATTGTGCGCAAGTTAGAGACCGATTTTGGTAAACAAGAGTTTGGTGTTTCGGGGGCAATTGCTCAGTTACATAATAAAATGACCGATAAAGACGGCAAATATTATGCAGTCGGTTTGCATACCGAAAACAACTACAAACGCTTTAACTTACAAAGTTCGGTCATTCACTATCAGTATGATGCTAAAAATCCTGATGGTGTAAATAGTGATATGACTTTGATGGGAGCAAATGGTCTTACACCTGCTTATTTCATTGCTTCGGAAGGAACCATTGCCAGTTTAAACCTTGCTTATACGTTGCCTGTGACCAATATGGGTAAGCTAAAAGCCATTAAGTTTTATAATGACTATAGTTATCTCGATAAAAAACGTGATGATTGGTCAGATTCGCAAATGAACACCACAGGGATGATGTTTATTGCTTCACCATTTATGGTTTGGGCGGATTATACGTGGGGTAAAAACTCAAATATTATTGGTGGTTCGACCAACTCAACGGGTTACACCTCTGCAACCTCGCCAAACAGCGATAAATGGCTATACCGTATTAACTTTAATATCGGTTTTACTTTCTAAAATAAGAAGCATTAAAAAACCACGCCGATTGCGTGGTTTTTTATTTAATAAGTGAAAATTTTTAATACCTGTTTTTTTCAAACTTATTCCAAAATATAAAAGCAGTCACAAAGGCTAAAATAGTCAGCACAAAAATATAATACATCGCACCAATATCACTGTATTGACTGAGCCAATGCACTAAAGGCAGTGTCATACCGCCAACAATCGCATAAGACAAATTATACGAAAATGAAATACCCGAGAAGCGAACGGGTGCGGGGAACATTTTAACCATGCTGCTCGACACCATGCCAACAGTGCCTGAGCAAAGACCTAGCAACATATATAAGCCAAAAATGGTTGAATGTGCCGCGTGCCCCAAACTGTTATAAAAAACTGCTGCTGTGAGTGCCACTGCAAGCGCACCGACCATCATGACTTTGCCACAGCCAAAACGGTCAGCAAAATAGCCAGCCAAAATACAACCGACCATTTGCATAACAATTGCTGCACTTTGCATTTCAAAAGTCTGTGCGCGTTCAAAGCCAAATGAACCAATCAATAAATTTGGCATGGCTAAAATCAGCACCACCACACAGCCTGTTAAAAACCACGTAAATAACATGCCAATCGCAACGGCTGTTTTATGCGTTTTTAACACTTGCTTTACTGGCATTTCTTTTGAAATTTCTTTACGTGCTTGCATGGCCTTAAACACAGGTGTTTCTTTTAAATAAGTTCGTAAATAAAGTGCGACTAGACCAAAAATACCACCTGCAATGAAAGGAATACGCCATGCCCAGTCATGAATTTGTCCTTCACTAAAATTCAGTGAAATCCATAAAGACATGAGCGCACCTAGTAAAATTCCTAAAGACAGCCCAGCGGTGAGTAAACCATTTGCCAGACCAATTTTTCTTTCAGGCACGTGTTCAGATACAAAGGTCCACGCAGCTGGAATTTCTCCCCCAATCGCGATTCCTTGCACCACACGCATGAGCAATAAAAGTAGCGGTGCCAAATACCCAATATTTTCAAAGGTAGGCAAAATCCCGATAAATAGGGTAGGCAGTGCCATCAGCAAAATAGAGAGTGAAAATAGTTTTTTACGGCCAATCAGATCACCAAAATGGGCCATGACAACCCCGCCCAAAGGCCTAAAAAAGTAACCTGCTGCAAAAATACCGTAAGTATTAAGCATGGCCCAAAACGGACTAAGCGTGCTGGGGAAAAAGAGGTCGGAAATGATTTTGGCGTAAAACACATAAATCACAAAATCGTAAAATTCTAAAGCTCCACCCAATGAAGAAAGGGCAAGGGTTCGTTTATCTTCTTTATTAAGATAGTTCGCATCCTGCAAAGTTAAGTCCTGATCCATTTTTTACTTAATTGTTGTAATTGAAGTTTGGATATTAATGGAAAAGTGAAGTAAAAGTAAATGGAGGAAATTTGTTCTATATGGCAACGTCGATTGGACTTGCTCAGATCAAAAAAGCTTTAAAACAAAAAACGCTTTAGATGAAACAAAAACAGATGTAGGAATGGCTTTTCTTTTGTTTCGTTCAGCGACACAATAAAACTTGTTATAGCCAGTTTAATGAGAGAGTCAAAGGATGAGTGTAGTTTTACCTGTCGCGAAGCGTGGTGAAGATATTTTGAAACTGACTGCGGCCCCTGTGTCGGCAAATGAGTTAAACAGTAATTGGCTTTATCAGCTTGCTGACGCTATGCATGCGACAATGCTTGAGCGTAATGGGGTAGGAATTGCTGCGCCGCAAGTGTATATCTCTAAACGCGTCATTATTGTGGCGTCTCGTCCAAACCCACGTTATCCCGATGCACCTGAAATGGAAGCAGTGGTCATGGTGAATCCTGAGATTTTAGAGTTCTCAGACGAAGTTTGTTTAGGTGAAGAAGGTTGCTTAAGTGTGCCAGACGAGAGGGGGCAAGTTGAACGCGCAGAAATGGTTAAGGTTAAATATTTAACACTTCAGGGTGAAGCAGTTGAAATAATTTTCCATGGTTTTCCTGCTCGTATTGTTCAACATGAAGTCGATCATTTAAATGGGATCTTATTTGTAGAAAGAATAATCTAATCTTTAGTTTAAAGTTTTGAAAAACCTATAATGAGCTTGAAAAGGATAACTCATCGGAATTAGAATACTTATATCGTGATATTTAAATCATTACAAAAGATATAATTTTAATATTATCAGCAGGTTGTGCTGAAATTTTGCGCGATGTTGTAAATCTCCTCATTTAAGGTTACTGACCATGAAAACCCCTCTCCCAGAATATTTGGCAAATGTTATAGAAGCCTGTGACATCGATAACAGCGGTCATCTCGCCGATTATATTCCTGAGTTGGCAAATGCAAACCCAAATCGATTAGCTTTAGCAATGTCTACGGTAGATGGTGAAATTTATTCGGTTGGCGATGATGATGTTGAATTCACCATACAATCAATTTCTAAACCTTTTGTATATGCCTATGTTTTACAACAGCTTGGCATTGATGCAGTACTTGCGAAAGTAGGGGTAGAGCCTTCTGGTGAAGCCTTTAATGAAATTTCATTGGGTAAAGATGGTCGTCCGAAAAACCCGATGATTAACTCTGGCGCAATTACTGTACATTCCTTGATTCAGGTCAAGCATGGTTTACATAGCGCAGAAATTCTACGCCGTTTTATGAGCGAGCTTGCTGGTCGTGAATTAAGTTTTGATGAGTCTGTTTATGATTCGGAAGTCAAAACAGCCTACCGTAATCTTTCGATCGGTTATATGTTGCGCACGGTGGGGATTTTGGAAACTGACCCTGTCGATATTGTGAATGGTTACATTCGTCAATGTGCGATCATGGTTACAGTTAAAGATTTAGTACGTATGGGCAGTGTACTTGCCAATGGCGGGGTCGATCCTAGAACTGGAAAACGCCTATTGAATCGATCTGTAGTTAGACAAGTCCTCAGTGTCATGATGAGCTGTGGTATGTATGATGCCGCGGGTGACTGGCTTTCAACTGTAGGTATTCCTGCTAAAAGCGGTGTAGCAGGCGGTATTTTGGGTGTGCTACCGGGGCAGGTCAGTATCGCTGCTTTTTCACCTCGACTAGATGAGCATGGTCATAGTGTTCGAGGAATCGATATTTTAGAACGATTATCTCGTGACATGGGGTTACATCTCATGGAAGGTACACCTTCTGCACAAACCATTGTCCAAAGCCATTATCGAACAGGAAAAGATGCATCCTTAAGTGTGTATGTGCTTCGTGGTGTATTGAAATTTACCGAAGCTGAAATGTTGTTGCGTATTTTACAAGACGAGACAACTGACCAAAGCACAATTGTGATTGATTTAACCCAGATTTCACTTATCCATGATGTGGGTAAACGTATGTTCTTAGAAGGGGTAGATCGTCTGATTGATGATGGTCATACCCTTGTTTTGGTTGATCCTGAACAGCGCCTAGATCATGCGAGAACCGCCAAAGATCGAGAACTTCATGTCTATCATGATTTCGATGATTTATTAGAAAAGCATGAGATCCGCTCTAAAAAAAAGACTTATAGCGACATCGCGGCACTTCTAAACTGCTGAGGTGTTTTTCCTAGATGTCGCTTAAACATCGCACTGAATGCACTGGGGTTGGTATACCCCAGTGACTCGGAAATTTGAGCAATAGATTCACCATTCGCAATTTTACTCAAGGCGAGTGCAATATGCATTTGCTGTACCCATGCCCGATAAGATAGCCCAGTTTCTTTTTGGAACATACGCATTAAAGTTCTAGAGCTCGCGCCAATATCATCAGCCCAATCTGTTAAATCTTTTGAATGGTCAGGCGTATGTAATAACTCTTGGCAAATTTTTAATAATCGTTTGTCTTTCGGCCACGGAATCTGAATAGGCAATAAATTAGCTCGATGAATTTCTTCAAAAATCAAAATTTGTAAAGAACGTGAAAGCTCTTGGGAAGTCGCAGTATTCGGAGCTTCTTCTCGTTCAATTTCATTTAAACGAATCAAAAGTTCATGCAACAGATTACTGACTCGAATAATAAAACAATGTTGTCCCATTAGAGCGGCTGCATTTAATTCAACCAATGCTGTATTTAACTTCACGTGACTCAGTGAAATCACGCTGTGCTCAACATGTGCTGGAATCCATAACGCACACATGGGCGGCACAATCCAGACATTGTTCGGTGTAAACACCTGAATGTTTCCTGTAGACGCATATAAAAACTGAGCGCGGGTATGCGTATGAGTCGGTGTGATTTCTCGGTAGGCATGCTCGGAAGATAGCCCAATCACAAGTTCAGACAAATCAGACTGAATAAGAGAATCGGACATAATCTATCCTAAAAATTGTCACTTATACGATGATTATTGGAAGATAACTTTATAAGCGACAATTTACAATAAGCACCTTACTTAAAATATTGGAGTTTTTCAGGTATGACGTCTTCAATACAATTGAAAGATGGTATTGCCAATACCGTTGCAAATGATCAGCCTCAAGGAATGATTATTAAAATTGTAGGCGCCGTGGCGGTTGCACATTTACTGAATGATTTAATTCAGGCAGTCTTGCCAGCCATCTATCCAATGCTCAAAGCAAACTTTTCGCTGAGTTTTGCTCAAGTTGGCCTGATTTCATTTGTATACCAAATTACAGGTTCACTGCTACAGCCTTGGATTGGACTTTATACTGATAAACATCCAAAACCTTATCTTCTACCACTGGGAATGGTGGTCACATTCTGCGGTATTATCTTGTTGGCATTTTCACCAAGCTTTACTGTGTTGTTATGTGCATCTGCGCTGATTGGGGTAGGTTCTGCAACTTTTCACCCTGAAGCTTCACGTGTGGCACGCATGGCATCGGGTGGTCGTTTTGGTACGGCTCAATCAACTTTTCAGGTGGGCGGAAATACAGGCACTGCTATTGGCCCATTGTTAGCAGCTTTACTTATCGTACCGTTTGGACAGCATGCAGTTGCAGGTTTAGTTATATTTGCACTTTTAGCGATTTGGGTTTTATTTGGTGTAAGCCGTTGGACGATTGGTCATGCAAAAAATCAGGTAGCTACACGTGTAAATCAAGCACAGAGTAAATTACATGGTCGTAAGCTCACTATTGCTTTGAGCACAATTAGTGTGTTGATGTTTGCTAAATTTACCTACATTGCCAGCATTAGTAACTACTTTACTTTTTATCTTATTCAAAAGTTCCATATCAGCATCCAGACCGCTCAATTGCATTTGTTTGCCTTCTTGGCAGCCGTCGCTTTAGGTACATTTGCAGGTGGCCCAATTGGTGACAAAATTGGCCGTAAAGCTGTTATTTGGGTTTCATTTGTTGGTATGGCGCCGTTTGCATTAATGATGCCGTATGCAAACTTATTTTGGACAACAGTTTTCTCAATTATTGCAGGTTTGGTTTTGTCATCAGCTTTTGCAGCAATGGTGGTCTACGCACAAGAAGCTGTTCCAGGCCGTGTGGGTATGATTGCCGGTTTAATGTTCGGTTTGATGTTTGGGGTAAGTGGTATTGCCGCAGCAGGCTTAGGACATTTAGCGGATATTAAGGGCATTGAATGGGTATTTGGTTTATGTTCATTGTTGCCATTACTTGGCTTTGCAACAGCACTTCTACCAAACACAAAAGTTAAATAAATGAAAAGACTCTCAGTCATATTCAGCTGAGAGTCTTTTTAATATGAACATAGCCTCATTAAATAGACTATTTTTGAATACCAAACTTAAATACGGTCACACTGTTATAAGTTTGATTTGGGTTTAAACGTGTAGAAGGGAAAGTTGGTTGATTCGGGCTATCTGGAAAGTGCTGCGTTTCTAACGCTAGCGCGTCTGCTTGTCGATAGAGCACGCCATTTGCGCCAACAATATTTCCTAATAAATGATTCGCCGTATACATTTGAACGCTTGGTTCTGTGGTTAAAACCTGCATGGTCCGTTTAGATTTCGGATCAAAAACATGAGCTGCAAGATTTAATTTTCCTTGAGACTTTTGATTAATTACCCAAGTTTGGTCATAGCCATATCCATAGGCCAACTGCTGATTATTCGCTCGAATATCTTTCACAATCGCCTTAGGCGTCCGAAAATCAAAAGGCGTACCTGCAACTGAAGCAATTTCACCTGTTGGTAAGGAGTTTTGATCGGTTACCAATATATGGTCTGCATTGAGTTGTACCACATGATCTAGTACGCCATAAGGATTGTTCCCAGCGCCTGACAAATTGAAATAACTGTGGTTGGTGAGATTGACGACTGTAGGCTGATCAGTTTTGGCCTTATATTCAATTTGGAATTCATTTCGATCTGAAAGACTGTAGATCACTTCTACATCTAATTTTCCGGGAAAACCTTGATCTCCATTTGGACTGGTTAACTTAAGAGACGCTTTAACGGTTTCACCTTTGGAAACGAGGGGCTCCACTTGCCAAACACGTTTATCAAAACCAGGATTCCCGCTATGTAATGAATTCGGCCCATTATTCTTTTCAAGATTATACGTTTTTCCATCTAAGCTAAATTTAGCATTACCAATACGGTTAGCATAACGGCCAATCAATCCGCCAAAATGAATACCTGCATTGGTGTCAGTAACTTCATAACCTTTTAGATCATCAAAGCCCAAAACGATATTGTTTTTTTTACCTTGTGCATCGGGAGTCAAAATCTGTGTAATTACACCACCGAAGCTAATAAAAGAAACTGAGACTCCTTTGTTATTGCTCATGGTGTATAGATCAACTTTTTGACCGTCTTGAGTTGTACCATATGGTTTTACATTTAACGTTGCTGCATTGGCAAGTTGTGCAAAGCTATAAATCGTAACACCTAAAATTACTAATTTTTTCATGCTTATACTCTGTATTGTAATAGTCGAACTGGATGAATATAAGATTGATTTTTCATCTTTTTAAAGAGGTTTTTATTATAGATAGTGTTAATAATAATCGAGCTATTAATGTTAAATATTGAAAAAACTGGTTCAATTTACGCTTATAAAGAAATTAAACTTATGAGCAAAATTCGACGGTAAGCTATTTTTATGAATCATCCCGACTCGGTTTTAAAATTTTCGCTTGGTCTTAATGGCTTGTCATTTGATATAAACAACAAACACATTCAAATTGAGCAGGGCTTAGGTTTTGTTGGTTCAAAAAGTATCAGCCATGGCGTTATTGATGAACTTGCTATCGAAAAGATGATTTATTTTATTGAAGAAATCATCGAGTCAAAGCCCTTCAGAAATTTAAATATAAGTGGTGTAGCGGTTACGTCTGACGCAGCCATGACACAACTCAGTGAGTTATTTTTTAGTGCTAAAAAGCAAATCAGCCGTATTGAGCTTGAGCATGGATTCAATGATTTTATTGAGCGTTTGAGTTACTACACGAATCAAGTAGCCTCAAATCAGCTTTATATTTTTACCTATTTTGTATTTGTTCGAGAAATGATGCATCACTTAAGAGTTGAGGAAATTCAAATCATTTAAGAAATGACTTTCGTAATTTCTTAATTACACAGTTAAAGAGAAGGCTGGCTAAGTCACATTTAAAGGAATGTCTACATGAATTAGAGAGTCTTGGAA
>NZ_JABVBF010000449.1 GCF_013344765.1 Acinetobacter lactucae | reverse complement strand
ACTTTGGCCACGACCAAAGTAACCCACCGGAAGGGCGGAAAGGTGAAGAAGCGACTCCATGGCAAATGGATATTCACGCGGGACAAATGCCGGCTTTTAGTTAAATTTTCGGCCTATGGTTGGCCCGTGGTAAGTGGGTCAGCCTAACCTTGTGCCAAGGCGAAGTTCCATCACCGTTCCGCTCTTACGCAAAGCAGTCAGAGGCCCTGCAGCAAATCCGACATGTCATCGGCGTGCTCTTCTTCCTGTGCCAGAATATCTTCGAAAATACGCCGCGTAGTCGGATCCTTATCGCCGATGTATTGGATGATCTCCCGGTAACTGTCGATGGCAATCCGTTCCGCTACTAAGTTCTCCAACACCATTTCCTTGAGCGATTTACCCTCTACATAC
>NZ_JABVBF010000448.1 GCF_013344765.1 Acinetobacter lactucae | reverse complement strand
AGAGTTAAATTGCCAATCAAACCATTGTTTATATAAAATAAAATTAGCGATAGAGACACAAATAAATAAACAAGGAATAAATGCTGAAACGACGATTAATGCTAGGCTATGTTCTATATTTTTTATATTCCTTAACTCACATGTCAAAGCAGAAAATATAAATAATAATGTTATCGCAGACCAAAGCTCTTGAAACTGAAAAACACTATAAGTTGTTATCTGTATAGCAGTTAATACACCAATTAGAAAAAAAATAGTTTGAGTGAAAATTGAATATTCTATTTTTTTTTTGAAGATTAAGATTAATAAAGCGCACAGTACTAACGGAAAGTGCAATAGGCGAAGCTCATCGTATTGAAAAACTGACCAGCCAATTTGATAACCTAATAAAGC
>NZ_JABVBF010000447.1 GCF_013344765.1 Acinetobacter lactucae | reverse complement strand
CACAATAAGGTTTAAAAAGGTCAACAGCTTCCGTTAATAAAGATCTTACATCTGTTAAATTTTTATTAAAATCATTACTTATTATTGTATTTTCTAATAATTGATAATCATTAATTACTCTAAGCCCATTATTATCAATAACACTAACTGTTCCAGGAGGTATAGATACTATATTTTCAAAAAATGTAAAACCTCTAGGTAGCCACCCAGAGTTATGATAATGACCTATCGCTCTTTTATTTACTTTTTTATTAATCTCCATATTCTGTAAAATAATTTTATAATTTGAGGATATTATAACTTTTCCGCGGTCATTATAATAAAATAGTGGATAAGTACCCACCCTATCTCTTGCAATTACAATATTTTTTTTTAGTTCATCATATATTATAA
>NZ_JABVBF010000446.1 GCF_013344765.1 Acinetobacter lactucae | reverse complement strand
GCAATGTAGCGGATGCGGTGAGTGCAGATCAGGCTGTGAACCTGGGTCAATTACAAACTGCGACAACAGCAGCGAATGACAAGACCGATGCGCTAGGAACCAGTACAGCGAACAATCTGGGCGGTGGATCAAGCTATGACAGCACAACCGGTGCGGTGAGTGCGCCAACCTATACCGTGAACGGTACGGACGTAAATAACGTGGGTGCCGCGATCAGTGAGCTGGACAAAGGCTGGACGTTACAAAGCAATGGTGCAACGGCAGGCGCAGTGAAAGCGGGCGATGTGGTTGATATTGGTACGGTGACAGGCGAAAGCAACTTAACGGTCAGCAAGACCGGCAATACGATTCAGTATGGCTTGAAGCGAGATCTGGATCTGGACAGTGTCACCA
>NZ_JABVBF010000445.1 GCF_013344765.1 Acinetobacter lactucae | reverse complement strand
CGAAAGAGATAATTGAAGCTATTCAAGAAAGTGTGCTTGAAAATAGTAATTTATATACAAATAGTATTGGAACAATTGAGTTAAGAAAAAATGTTGCTGAATTCATAAAAAAAGATTCTATTTTTTTTAAAGATTATAGTTATGAAAATATCGCTATGTGTGTTGGGGCTAAGCAGGCTTTATTTAATACATTATCAATATTGCTAAATAAAGATGACGAGGTAATTGTTTTTTCACCATATTGGACATCTTTTTCTGAACAGATAAAATTACTTGAAGCAAAGTGCATAGTTGTTCCATTAGTTGAGCCTTTTTTTGATTTTGATATAGAAAAAATTAAAGCTAATATTGGTATAAAGACTAAAGCTATAATTATAAATTCACCTAATAACCCAAC
>NZ_JABVBF010000444.1 GCF_013344765.1 Acinetobacter lactucae | reverse complement strand
AGGTATGACTCATCGGTATTTTGCAGAGAAACAAAACATGAAACTAAAGCCGTAAGAACCTCTCTAGAGTAATAATTAGGTTCAAATATCAATATTGTAAGACTAGAAATAATAATATCTGATGTCTTATCTAATGCATTTATCGGTTCAATAATTTTAGCTAAACCATCATCCAGATTTTTACCATTTCGCTTCATTCTATTTAGTTGAAGAATGATTTCTAATCCTAGTGAAAAACATAAACCTTCATCTCTTAACTTATATGAATCAAGATCATCTTCCACAACTTCAAAAAAACGACCTTCAGCAACAGCATTGAGATTTCCTTCGAAATGATTCAGATCATCTTTTTCATCCTTGACCAATCTGTTTATAATTTGTTGTGCGTGATTTTGAAG
>NZ_JABVBF010000443.1 GCF_013344765.1 Acinetobacter lactucae | reverse complement strand
CTCCACTAAATGATTGACAATATTATTTTTCCACTGCACATTCCATTTCGTTCCAATGTACATCACCAACCAAGACCGAATCATTAATACAAAATTTTTAAAACAATATAAAACAATAAAAACAAGTGAAATTAATAATAAAAAGTTAAAATCTTTTGATGCTATAACATCATCAACAATTAACTGCATATAGAATGGAAGAATGAGACTAACTAATTCTAGAACAATTGCAATTCCAATTACATATAGTAGAGTTGTTTTAAAACCTAATAGCTCACCTGTTATGTCTCTTAACTTTAAGTTATTAATTTTCTTATTTTTTACAAAATCTGGTTTAGGCCAGACTTCAACAGCTACACCTGTAAAATACTTTGAAAGCTCTTCAAGCGATATACTTCTCTCACC
>NZ_JABVBF010000442.1 GCF_013344765.1 Acinetobacter lactucae | reverse complement strand
ATACACAACCCACGATACTCAGGAGCCGGCATGGATCAGATTCACCTGATGAAGGTGTTCGTAGCCGTTGGCGAGCTGGAAAGCTTTGCCGCCGCGGCCCGTCATCTGGACATCTCGCCAGCGGCAGTCACCCGGGCTGTCAGTGCCCTGGAAGAACAGCTTGGGGTCAAGCTGTTGCTGCGCACTACCCGCAGCGTACGCCTTACCGAGGCCGGTAGCCGTTACCTGGAGGACACCCGGCACATCCTGGCCAGCATTCACGAAGCCAACGAAGCGGCAGCCGGCATCAACGCCACGCCCAGGGGCGAACTGGCGGTGACGGCGCCGATCCTGTTCGGCAAGAAGTTCGTCATGCCGTGCATCGTCCGCTACTTGCAGCAGTATCCCGAGGTGGATGTATCTGCGTA
>NZ_JABVBF010000441.1 GCF_013344765.1 Acinetobacter lactucae | reverse complement strand
CCAAACCCAGGCTTAAATGATGGTGATACGGTAACAGCAGTAACAAAAGATCCAGCAGGCAATACCTCAGGACCAGCAACTGGTGTTGTTGATGCAGTTGCACCGGCAGTAGTTCTAAACGATCTATTAACAAATGACAGCACCCCAGCGCTCACCGGTACAGTCAATGACCCGACAGCTACTGTGGTGGTGAATGTAGATGGCACTGACTACCCGGCAGTAAACAATGGTGATGGCACCTGGACGCTTGCAGACAATAGCTTGCCTGTATTAACAGACGGTCCACACACCATTACCGTGACGGCAACAGATGCAGCGGGCAATGCGGGTACAGATACGGCTGTGGTGACAGTTGATACGACGGCTCCGAATGCACCAGTGATTGACCCGGTGAACGGGACAGATCC
>NZ_JABVBF010000440.1 GCF_013344765.1 Acinetobacter lactucae | reverse complement strand
CCATTTTTTAAAGTAATAATTGCATTTCTACCGTCTTGTCTAATTTCAGAAACATCATCTTTATTTACCTTTATTAAAATAACAGATGCTTCAGAAAGAGAAACTGTATCCTTTGTTGTAATTTCTAACGTTTCATGACTTTCTTTAGAAATTACTCTTATTTCAGACATATTCTTCCCCTTTATAAGATTATTTAATTATACCAATCCAATTTAGAGCGCTTAAATATTATTAAATAAAAAGAGCTCAAACTAAGGGTTAAACTAGAGAAAATGAAAGTAAATTTCAACACATAAAGAAATTAAGAACATGAATTGCATCACAAAAAAATAGCAACAAAAAATTTATTTATCAACCAATCAAAATTCAGAAATAATAAATATTGTTTTTCATAAACTTAATAAAGAATAA
>NZ_JABVBF010000043.1 GCF_013344765.1 Acinetobacter lactucae | reverse complement strand
ATATAAAAATACATGGAAAAGTGAATGAATATTATTAGCCAAAGTGTGTATAAAGGAAGTGGCAAGCTCAAAGTCATGGTGAAAGACACAATTGATATTCAAGGTCTAAAAACCATTGCTGGTAGTCGAGCTTTATTAAATGTTGAACCTGCTCAAGATGATGCCGAGGTCGTTAAAAATATTTTACAAGCAGATTGTGAAATTATTGCGAAAACGAATTTGCATGAATTGGCTTTTGGAATTACAGGCATTAACCACGCTTTTGGTACACCTATCAACCCTAAATATCCTGAACTTATTCCGGGTGGATCTTCGAGTGGTTCGGCTGCGGCAGTTGCTGCTAAACAAGCTGACTTTACTTTAGGTACCGACACGGGCGGCTCTATCCGTCTGCCCGCTGCGTGCTGCGGAGTTTTTGGTTTAAAACCTACATTTGGTCGTGTCAGCAGAAAAGGCGTGTATCCCCCGTCAAGTTCTTTAGATTGTGTTGGCCCTTTTGCAAACTCAGTTGAGATGATTGAAAAGGCCATGCAAATTATTGATCCAACTTTTAAACCGACTCAATGTACTAGCGCACCAAAAATTGCTGTTCTCGATGTAAAAGCAGATGAGGTTATTTGGAACTGTATTTATCAAGCACTTCAAAAAGGAAATTTACAGACCACTTTAGAAAAAGTTGAACATTTTGAAGCTGCTTTTGATGCGGGTATGCAAATTATTAATTATGAAAATTGGCAAGCTTTTGGGGAGTTAACTCAAACGGGCTTAATTGGTTCTGATGTAAATGGCCGTTTATTAAAAGCTGCCGCAACAACTTTAGAGCAAGTGAAACAAGCAGAAGTTGTGAGAGTGCAGTTGACCCAAGAACTCGATGCACTATTAGAAAAATATGATGCATTGGTGCTGCCGACGCTTCCACAAATTCCACCGAAAGTTTCTGAAGCTGAAAACACGGTCGCTTTTTTGAATCTTACGGGTTTAGTTCGACCATTTAATTTATCAGGACATCCAGCCATTTCAGTGCCGCTTGAAACCAGTGACGGTTTGCCTGTGGGCTTACAGATCGTATCGAAGCATCAAAAAGATGAGCAATTATGCGCAATAGCTAAATTTTGTGTTGATGCAATGCAATAAATTACAAGGAGTTAGATGATGAATAAGTTGTCTAAAATGGAGTTTGCTTCTCAAGACAAAGCAGTTGATTTAGATGCTTTGTGTCAAGAAATACGTGAGCGTGCCTGTACAGGTGAATTTGATAATCAGGCATATGTGAGCCAAGACATTATCGAAAAGCTTAAACAAATCGGTGTTTACCGTGCATTGGTTCCGAAACGTTTTGGTGGCGAAGAATGGTCACCACGGCAGTTTTGCGAATTGATTGAAACTTTATCTAAAGCTGATGGTTCAGTGGGCTGGGTGGCAAGTTTCGGTATGAGCCCTGCGTATTTAGGAAGTTTGCCAGAAGAAACACTGAAAGAATTGTACCAAAACGGACCAGATGTGGTGTTTGCTGGAGGTATTTTTCCACCGCAACCAGCTGAAATTACCGATGAAGGTGTGGTGGTGCGCGGACGTTGGAGATTTTCAAGCGGCTGTATGGGCGCTGACATTGTTGGCGTGGGGATTTCACCCCTTAAAAATAATGAAATGCAAGGTTTACCACGCATGGCCGTGATGCCTGCCAACAAAGCCAAAATCGAAATGACATGGGACACTGTTGGCCTAAAAGGTACTGGAAGCCATGACTTAGTGGTCGAAGATGTATTGGTCGAAAAGAAATGGACCTTTGTACGTGGCGAACCATCAAAATTGAGCGAACCATTTTTTAAATATCCGTCACTGTCTTTAGCGACTCAAGTATTAACTGTAGTGGGTATTGGTGTTGCAGCTGCTGCACTAGAAGAATTTGAAAAATTAGCGCCGGGCAAAGCATCTATTACGGGTGGGTCAGAAATTGCAAACCGCCCAGTGACTCAATATGAGTTTGCTCAAGCTGATGCAGAGTTTCAGGCTGCAAAATCTTGGTTTTATCAAACCATGGATATTGTCTGGAATGAAATTATTGCTGGCCGTGAAGCCACTGCTGAACAAATTAGCGATATGCGTCTGGCATGTACCCATGCAGCGCGAGTATGCGCCAAAGTCACCCGAAAAATGCAAATGCTCGCGGGTATGACGGCAATCTATACCAACAATCCATTTAGCCGTTTTGTAAATGACACCAACGTGGTGACCCAACATGCCTTTATGGGTGATGCGACCTTACAAAATGCTGGTTCAATCAGTTTCGGGTTAAAGCCAACCCCAGGTTATTTATAAGTTTTAATTTTTAAAAAGGATATTGAGATGGAAGCTAAAAAATCATTACGCGTTTTGTTCTGCATGGGTATTAACCAAAACTTTTTTGATGCGGAACCTGCTGAAGCAAAAGCGGTTTGGGCAGCATTTGGTGAAATGTGGAATGGCATTCATGACTTACCGGGCGTGCATGTTTTTGGAAACCTTGATGATGACCAAAGCATGGTTGGTCCAAGTGCAGGTTGGCCTTGGACAACATATTTGCTTGCCGATGTTCCAGATATTGAAACCGTACATGCCGCTTGTAACTTATTTAGAACAACGGTGGTAGGTGAAGGACCATACAAACTTTGGAAATATTGCAAAGTTGAAGCTCGTGTTGGACGCGAATTGATTATCCAACGTTAAGGCGACCGCAATGACTGACAAAGTGAATATTGCAGAAATTATAGAGCGACTAGAACAGTTAGAAGCACACAACGCGATTCGTAACTGCCTGAACCGTTATATGGAAATCTGCGACGAGCTCAATGCAAATACAGACCTTGATGAGCTGATGAATCTTTTTGATCAGAACTGTATTTGGGAAGGTGTTGGCGAGAAATATGCCGAATCTTTTGGCCGTTATGATTCTTGGCAGTCGATTTACGACATGTTTAAAAGCTATACCCAAAAAGAATCTCACTTTGTGATGAATGCACACTTTGTCAATTCAGAACAAATTTATGTAAATCAAAATGATGCAAATGCTTCTTGGCTTATGT
Source organism: Acinetobacter lactucae (assembly GCF_013344765.1). GTDB lineage: Bacteria > Pseudomonadota > Gammaproteobacteria > Pseudomonadales > Moraxellaceae > Acinetobacter > Acinetobacter lactucae_A. The sequence continues at coordinate 18,871 of NZ_JABVBF010000043.1, read as the reverse complement.
TGCAGACTTCAACTTTTCAAGATGGCCGTAGTCATCTGAATGCAGCAAAGCTCAACGTGAAGTTTCAAAAGCAAGCAGATGGAACATGGAAAATTAAACATTTCCAAACACAGAATATTTTCAGTCGTCCCGTATCGCATTGGCACAGTGAAGCCGAGTTGCCGGTACCTTCCCAGGAATGACCCAGGACATATTTAAAAGGACTATTGATATGAACAGTATTATCCCGACGCATAACATTGGCATTGATTACGATGCTTTGGTTCAAAGTGACCGTGCTCATACTTCTCTTTATAAAGATGAACGCATTTTTGATGAAGAGATGGAGAAAATTTTTTATAGCACTTGGGTGTGGGTTGCACATGCCAGCGAAATTCCGGAAGGCGGAAGCTATAAAACCATTAACATCGGTAAACAACCTGTTGTGGTGGTGCGTGACCGTAAAAAGAAAGTCCATGTACTTTTAAACCGTTGCCGTCACCGTGCAGCAACCGTATGTGAACATAAGAAAGGAAAAACCAACAGTTTTGTATGTCCGTACCACGGTTGGAGTTATGCACTTGACGGTAGTTTGCGTGGTGTTCCATCTCCGGAAAGCTACGGCGATTGTTTAGATAAGTCAGAATTACCACTGGTGAGTCTACGGGTAGAAGAATATAACGGCATGATCTTCGCTTCATTTAAAGAAGACATTCAACCGCTTGAAGAGTTCCTTGGGCCTGCGAAAAAATGGATTGACCTGTTTATGAAACAGGGCGCGGGTTATCCAATTAAAGTGTTGGGTGAACACCGTTTCCGTTTCCCGGGTAACTGGAAAATCCAGCTTGAAAATACTACCGATGCTTATCACTTCCCATTGGTACACAAGTCATTTTTAAGTTCCGTCGATGAAAAAACTGAAGAACTCTTTAACTTCGAAAACCAACCGGGCTTTGTTGAAGATTTAGGAAATGGTCACAGTGTGATGGTGATGATTCCTGAACTGGTTGATCTAGACGAAGAGCTCATGGAGCGTCCAATTCAAGAACGTTTTGAAGACTTGGCTCAAGCTTTGCGCGACGAAGGTCATGAAGAATTAGAAGTGCGCCGTATTGTACGTGCAGTCGGTGGTTCTGGCTTTAACTTAAATTTATTCCCAAATATTGCATGTTCAATGGCGTTCTTCCGCGTGTTGCAGCCAATCTCAGTTGCTGAAACAGAAATTCATCACTCAGTGATTACGATGGACGGTGGTCCACAAATTGCCAACCAATACCGCCTACGTTTGCATGAACATTTCCAAGGTCCATTTGGTTTTGGTACACCAGATGACTCAGAAGCCTGGGAGCGCGTACAACACGGTGCCAATGCTGGCAATGATTTATGGATCATGCTCAACCGTGGTTTACCAGGCGAAGTCAAAACCGAAGATGGCTTAAAAAGTGATGTCAGTGCTGAAACAGGTATGCGTGCAGCCTATCAGCAGTGGAAAAAGATGATGACGGCTTAAGGAGAGAGCAATGAATATGAATCTGCAATTATTAAATGAAGTCACTGCTTTCATCTGGGCTGAAGCAGATATGTTAGATCACAGTGAATACCGTGAATGGCTCAATTTATGGAATGAAAAAGGTGTCTATATCATTCCAATTGACCCAAACCTAACGGACTACGAAAACAACTTAAATTATGCCTATGACGATAATCATATGCGTACTTTACGTGTAGAGCGTCTTGAAAATGGTGAAGCGATTTCTACAGCACCTAAGGCAAATACGGTGCGTAGCGTTTCTCGTGTGCGCATTGTTCAAGACCAAGATGATGAAATCGTTTTGCGTTGTGCTCAAAACTTACGTGAATTTCGTAAAGAAAACCTTAAGCATTACACCGCAGATATTACTTACCATTTGACTCGCGATGCAGCTACAGGTTTTAAGATTAACCGTAAAATCATTAACTTGGTTAACTCAACTGATACCTTAGCTGGTATTAGCTACATTCTTTAGGAGCAGTAACATGAAACAAGTTGTTTTAGTGACAGGTGCTGCTTCTGGACTCGGTAATGTGATTGCTGAATATTTTGCGAGCCAAGGCCATCAAGTGATTTTGTCAGCGAGTACGCTTGAAAAAGCCGAAAACGCCAAGGCACAAAGTCAGTATGCCCAAAATATGTTTCCCTTGAAATTAGATATTTCTGTCGAAGCAGATTTTCATGCAGCGGTGCAATGGATTGAAGAGAAGTTTTCTAAACTTGATGTGTTGATTAACAATGCCACCGTCACCAAAGCAACGCCAGTATTAGAAATTACCGCAGCCGACTTTGATTGGGTAACCCAAGTCAACCAACGTGGCACCTTTCAGGCTTGTCAAATTATTGGCCAATATATGGCTAAAAAAGGCTATGGACGCATCATTAATATGGCGTCTTTGGCGGGACAAAACGGTGGTACGGCAACGGGTGCACACTATGCGGCAACCAAAGGTGCCATTGTGACATTAACCAAAATTTTTGCCAAAGAGTTTGCCGCAAAAGGGGTGACGGTTAATGCGGTTGCACCGGGCCCAATGGAGTCACCGATTGTTCATAGCGTGGTATGCGACGAAAAGATGGAACAGTTCATCCAGAATATTCCGGTTAAGGCCTTAGGAAGTATGCATTTCATTGCTGAAACTTGTGGCTTGCTCGCGAGTCCAAATGCGGGGTTTGTGACTGGTGCAACATGGGATATTAACGGTGGTTTATTCATGCGTTAAGCCACGAGCTTAACCATGAAAAGGGAGTTGAATCATGACTACACTTTATGATGTTGTCGTTAAAAATCGCCATGTTGAAGGTGGGAATATTGCAGTCATGGAATTTGAATCTGCAACTTCTACAACATTGCCAAAAGTTGAAGCAGGTGCGCATATTGATGTGCACTTACCGAATGGCATGGTGCGCCAATATTCACTTTGCCAAAATCCAAATGACGAAGGTAAGTTTCGCCTTGGAATTTTACGCGATCCTGAATCACGTGGTGGCTCAATATCTGCTTTTGATGAAATCAAAGATGGCATGCAAATTCAGGTTAGTGAGCCAAAGAATTTATTTCCACTTTTAAAAGCCAAACACAGTGTATTGATTGGTGGTGGAATTGGAATTACACCGTTAATCACAATGGCATATCAACTTGCCCATGAAGGTGAATCATTTGAACTTCACTACTGTGGCGCCAGTGCTGAAAACTGTGCTTTTGTTGATGAAATTAAAAATGGTGAGTTAGCCAAGTACACAACTTTTCATTTTAAATCCGAAGGTGCAAGCCATAGAGCATTTTTTGAAGCTGCCATTAAAGATATTGACCTTGAGAGCCATATTTACACCTGTGGTCCAGTTGGTTTCATGGACTGGGTGATTAACCTTGCCACGACTCACGATTTTCCTGAGCAGCAAATCCACAAAGAATATTTCCAAGTCGAAACTGACACCTCTGGAGATTCATTTGAGGTGGTGGCTGAGCGTAGTGGAAAAATCATTATGGTTGAAGCAGGTGAAACTATTTTGCAGGCTTTGGCTAAAGAAGGCATCGACATAGAAATGTCTTGTGAGCAAGGCGTATGCGGAACCTGTATGTGCGATGTGATTGAAGGCGAACCCGATCATCGAGATGTTTACTTTACTGATGAAGAAAAAGCCAGCAATGAACAAATATTGGTGTGCTGTTCGCGCTCTAAAACACCGAGACTAGTTTTAGATATCTAATGCTCTCGCGATTTATATGGATGTAAGAGAAGGTTTAGGAGAAAGATGATGAATGTATTACAACAAATAGATGAGTTTACGGTCGATCCACTACAGTTCCGACGGGCATTAGGAAATTTTGCAACAGGCGTTACCATTGTTACTGCACAAAATGCACAAGGTGAGAAAGTAGGAGTTACTGCAAATAGTTTTAACTCAGTATCACTCGATCCACCACTTATTTTGTGGAGTATTGATAAAAAGTCTTCAAGTTTTTCAGTATTTGAAGAAGCAACACATTTTGCTGTCAATATTTTATCGGGCACGCAAATTGAGCTGTCTAATAAGTTTTCGAGACGCAATATTGATAAATTTGCTGACACCAATTTTCAACTTGGCGCAGGACGCGCACCCATTTTAGAAAATTGTTCTGCAGTGTTTGAGTGCGAACGTTATCAAGTGATCGAAGGGGGTGACCACTGGATTATTATTGGTAAAGTGGTGCGTTTTCATGACCAAGGCCGAAGTCCACTGGTTTACCATCAAGGCGCATATTCTTGTGTCATGCCGCATCCGAGCCTTCAAGTTAAACAGACTGAAGAAAACGGCATAGACCAAACACATTATGGACATTTATATAATAATGTCTGCTATTTGATGAGTCGTGCATTTAAAGCCTATCAAACCGACTATATTCCTAAGCAAATGGCTTCAGGGTTCCGGACCAGTGAATCACGTCTTTTACTCGTTTTGGCCAGTGGTACTGCTTCAAGTAAAGAAGATTTACCTCGAGATATTGCGATGCCAATGCAAGAAGTTGAAAGATCGGCTGAAATTCTAAAATTTGAAGGATTGTTGGTTGATCACGATAATTTATACGCGCTGACGGAAAAGGGTAAACAAACAGCACAGTATTTGTTTGATATTGCCGATAGCCACCAAAACGAAGTATTTAAAAAGTATTCTGAGGAACAAAAGGATATTTTTATTACCATGCTGCGAGATTTTGCAGGAGTAGCATAAGTCCCATTAAGCTGATAAATTGAATTGATTTATCAGCTTATTCATATCTAGCTGACTATCATCAAAACAATTCCAAGGATAAGGAATTTTTGGCACACAATTTGTTTATCAATAAAACATGATTGCAAATAAGCCAAGACAGTGCACCACCACAAACGCAAAATTTTGAGCGGTGGCACATGTATAGAGGGGTAAAGGATGAACCAATATGTAAGCGATGCATTACTCACATGGACGCACCATATTAAAAGTGTGTGCGGCAATTTTGAAACCGATTTTGACGGAACCCGTAATTTATTCATTGGTGAAGTTCAGTGCTTTTTATTGGGCGATACCGAAATTGCTTTTATCAAAAACAATGCCAATAAAATTGTCCGAAAAGCCGATGAAATTGATCGAGTGAATAATCGTTTTTGTTTTTTGATTTTGCAGTATTCGGGAAAAATGCTGCTCGAGTATAAAAATGAAACTCTAAGCTTGAATGAAGGCGATATTGTGTTGGTCGACCCGGTCGAAACCATTTCGATGTATCCGCAAGGTTTAGTCAGTCAGATTTCAGTCCACCTGTCGCGTGAAAAATTACTTAAAGAAAATATTAGTACCGAATATTTTGGAAAACTGATTACTCAAAATATGAGCGGTTTTTTACTCAAAAATATTTTGAAAAATATGTCTGCTGAAAACATTAAACTTTGGTACGCAACCGAAGATGGGAATGCTTTTGAAGATGCGCTGATTGCCTTAATCAAACCTACAATCAATTATAAAAATATTAATAGCTCAAATAATCTGATGGAAAAAGCCGAGCGCTATATTATAGAAAACTTAGCAAAACCGGATTTAACACCTAAATTAATTGCAGAACATATTGGGGTATCGTTACGTCATCTATATCGTCTGTTTCTTCAAGAAAATTTATCTATTAACAAATATATACAGCTCAAACGCTTAGAAAAAGTCAAAGCAGATTTACTCGATAAAAGAAATAAACAAAGCTCGATTACCCAAATTGCCTTGAAGTGGGGTTTCTGGGACGGTGCTCATTTTTCAAAGATCTTTAAAAAGACCTATGGTATCTCTCCTAAAGAGTTTAGAGAGGGTATGTCGGTTTAAATATTTCTTCTTTTAATGTCATTTTTAGACAAATTCGACGTCATTCTTGAACAAGCTAGCCCTATGTAACTGTGTTGAAATTAAATTCATTAGAGCAGGTTAGATAAGCTTAATAACCATAAAACTATTAAGTTGGTCTAATGAATTTCACTCACAGGAAGTGCATTTTAACTGTCTGATTCAGATAGTTCAGGGATAGATGAAAAGGATGAAACCCATGCGTAAACAACGATTATTGAATGACATACAAAAAATACTGGCACTTAACTTATCAATCGCTGCAAGCTTTTGGGGACTCAATACTCAAGCGTTTGCTCATGGTGGAAAGGCCGACATGGTCTCACTTTATCAAAACATGAGTGAGCAAGGCGCTAAAGTTGTTAAAGATGACTTTACCAATACCTATACAATTACCAAAGGCTCTATAGTGGTGAGAGCCAAGCCAAACTCAAATCAGGTTTTAGTGAATGGCAAACCTTTAAAACTCAGTGTGCCTTTACTAATTAAAGATGGTAAACCTGTTATTGGAAAAGACTTTTTTAATGAAGTATTTCAGTCTGGTTTAGATCAAACTTTTAAAATTGAAAATACGTTTCATCCACTCAATAGTTTAAATTCTGACGAAATCAAAAAGACATTTGATGTGATTAACCGCTCGAAATACGCCTATAAAAATATGCGTTTTGCCGAGTTAAAGTTAAAAGAACCAGAAAAAGCCAAAGTCTGGGATTACTTTATTAATCACAAAGAATATAAAGAAGACCGCATAGCATCTTTCATTTTATTAAAAGGCAATCAAGCGATTGAAGGTGAAGTTAATCTTAACACTCAACAAGTCACCAAATGGAATGTCCTTAAAAACACTCACGGTATGGTGCTTGTGGATAATTTTGAGGCCGTACAGCGTGTAATCGAGACAAGTAAAGAATATCAAGATGCTTTACGCAAACGTGGCATTACCGATGTGAAGAAAGTGATTGCTACACCGCTAACTGTTGGATATTTTGGCGGTAAAGATGGTCTGGACAAACAACTCAATATATTAAAAGTCGTTGCTTATCTCGATGTAGGCGATGGTAACTACTGGGCGCATCCAATTGAAAATTTAGTTGCTGTAGTCGATTTAGATAAAGAAAAAATTATTAAGATTGAAGAAGGTACGATCATTCCCGTGCCAATGGCAAATCGACCTTATATGCCGAATAAGCCAGTAGCAAGTAAGCTAAAACCACTCAATATTACTGAACCTGAGGGCAAAAACTTTAGCATTACAGGTCAAACTATACATTGGGGCAACTGGTGTTTGCATGTGGCGTTAGATTCTCGTGTTGGCTTACAGCTTTCAACAGTGACCTATAAAGATAAAGGCGTTAAGCGTAAAGTTATGTATGAAGGGAACTTGGGTGGAATGGTAGTTCCATACGGAGACCCTGATATTGGTTGGTACTTCAAATCTTATTTGGACTCTGGCGAATACGGTATGGGAACACTTACCTCATCTATTCTTCCTGGAACTGATGCACCCGACAACGCTGTTTTACTTGATGCTGTGATTGCAGACTACAAAGGCCAACCACAAGTAATTCCAAATGCCATTGCTGTGTTTGAACGTTATGCTGGGCCTGAATATAAACATCATGAAATTTTTGGTAACCAAGATGCCAGTGAAGCTCGCCGTGAACTTGTTGTGCGCTGGATTAGTACGGTTGGAAACTACGATTACATGTTTGACTGGGTATTTGCCCAAAATGGTGTAATTGGGATTAATGCGGGTGCAACGGGTATTGAAGCGGTTAAAGGTGTTAAATCACGTACTATGCATGACAGTACTGCAAAAGAAGATACCAAATATGGAACTTTAATTGACCATAATATTGTGGGTACAACGCATCAGCACATCTATAACTTCCGCTTAGACATGGATGTAGATGGCGAGAACAATAGCTTTATGCACATGGACCCTGTGGTTAAGGCCAATGACCGAGGTGGGGTGCGTACAAGTACGATGCAAATTGACAGTAAAGTCATTACCAATGAGCAAAATGCAGCTGAAAAATTTGATCCGTCTACCATTCGTTTACTGACTAATTTCAATAAGGAAAATAAATTAGGAAATCCTGTTTCTTACCAACTTATTCCTTTTGCAGGTGGAACACACCCTGTGGCGAAGGGTGCTAATTTTTCTAAAGACGAATGGTTATTTAAACGTTTGAACTTTATGGATAAGCAAATTTGGGTGACACAATATAATCAGGATGAACGTTATCCTGAAGGTAAATATTCAAACCGCTCGACTCATGACACAGGTTTAGGTCAGTTTATTAGCAACAATGAAAATATTGAAAATAAAGATCTTGTGGTGTGGATGACAACAGGCACAACCCATGTGGCACGTGCTGAAGAATGGCCAATCATGCCGACAGAGTGGGTGAATACTCTGATCAAACCGTGGAACTTCTTTGACAATACGCCGACTTTAAACTTGGGTGAAGAAGAGCAAAACACGCAGCACGACCATCACTAAAGACGTGTATCACGCGAGATGGGTAACGAATCGGTTATCCACTCTTAGCGTCTGGTAGACCATTCACAAAAAAGGAATTTTGTATGAAAACTCTACTTTCTCAAGTTATGAGAGGGACTCTCTTTGTCTCATTTTTTTCAACTGCGCATGCTGGCGAGCTTGAAATTAAACCGACTTTTGAAGCAACTTTTGGGGCTTTTAGTAGCGGTAAAAGCTATAACGGCGAAAACCTAGATGATGAAAGAATCAATTGGCAAGAAGGCCATCTTAAATATGGTGCTAAAGGACAATACGCCTTTAAAAACAATCAACTCTATGCAAGCTTGAGTGGTATTAGCTCAGCAACATTTGGCGATGGCGATGCAGGCCAAAATAGTAATGGTAAAGAACGCAAAACAGATGTAAACGAGTGGATCTTGGGTTTTAAAGACGGCACTAATAAAGATGAGTTAACGACCTATGATTTAAGTATTGGTCGACAAAATATCATGATTGGTGATGGGTTTTTTATTGCGGGTGATGCATTAAACCTCGGTAAACCACCTGCAGATGGCGCACTTGATCGGGGCGGAGCATATTATCTGGCAGCTCGTCGAAGCTTTGATTTTACAAGTTTGCTTCAATACAAACCGCAAGAGAATACAACCCTAAAGTTGGCTTATCTAAAGTCAGACAATAAAGCACAATTTGCACCTGAACTCTTTGTAACCGATCTGATGTATCAGCTTAAAAATAAAGGTGTTGGATTTACTTATTTAAATGTATTAAATCTTGAAGATGTTGAGCAAGTTTCAGGGCGCGAAGATCTTAAAAATTATGCTTTACGTTTGAATTATCAACCTTTGCCAGAACTACAAGTTAAAACTGAGTTTGTTGTGCAAGATAAAAAAGATGGTCAAGAAAATGCTGGCTACTTAGCACTGAACTATAACTTTTTATCTTCAAAATATACGCCCTCATTAGGCTACCGTTTTAGCCATTTTTCCGACCAATACGATCCGATGTTTTATGGAAATACGGTCGGGTTTGGCACATGGTTTCAAGGTGAAGTTGCAGGAAATTATGCTGGCCCATTTAACAAAAATGCAGATATTCACCAAGTTTCTTACAGTATGAATCTAAAAGAAAATTTTATGTTAGGTGCTTTGGCTTATAAGTTCAAAACAGTTAATAAGTCTTTAACTAATGTAGATGGACATGAGCTGGATGTCTTTTCGGTCTGGTCGGTTAATAAAAAATTCAACGTTATTCCTTTAGTGGGACTCTATAAACCGAAACACGATATCCATAGTGGTGGTACTCAAAACTACGACGACAAAACTAATGTGTATGCACAGTTAATTTTGCAATACATCTATTAATAGATCCTTTTAAATGAATTGAGAGAAGTAAAGATGAGTGAAGTTCAGATTTTAGAAAGCGTACAGCAATTTATGGCACGTCAACATGGACATTTTATTGATGGAAAACTGGTTGCTGCCGAGCTTTTGGATAAAGTGGATATTGTGAATCCATCGACTGAACAAGTGGTTGCTCAAATTAGTATGGGCAGTCAACAAGATGTCAAAAATGCCGTGAAAAGTGCTGAAGATGCTTTTCAAAATGCTTGGGCTGAAACGACACCATATGAACGTGGCATTAAACTGAACAAGCTAGCAGATTTAATTGAGCAACATGGTGAAGAACTTGCACAGCTTGAAACTTTGTCTACCGGAAAACTCATCAATATTTCCCGCCATCTTGAAGTCGCACAATCTGTTATTTTCTTAAGATATTTTGCTGGTTGGGCAACTAAAATTAATGGTCAGACCATGCAACCCTCTATTCCGTCTATGCAAGGTGAGAAATATACGGCTTTTACTTTAAGACAACCGATTGGCGTGGTTGCAGGGATTGTGCCGTGGAATTTTTCACTCATGATTGGTGTTTGGAAAATTGGTTCAGCTTTAACAACGGGCTGTACCATTGTGCTTAAACCAAGTGAGTTTGCCAGCTTATCTTTATTACGTTTAGCTGAACTTGCTATTGAGGCAGGTATTCCAGCGGGTGTAATTAATGTAGTAACAGGTAAGGGCGATACAGGGCAATATTTAATTGAGTCGCCGCTCGTTAAGAAAGTCTCATTTACAGGTTCAGTGCCGACAGGAATTGCGATTGGCAAACTTGCGATGAGCAGCGATTTAACCCGTGTAAGTTTAGAGTTGGGCGGTAAAAATGCGATAGCTGTTTTGGCTGATGCAAATATTGATGAGATTTTACCGACTTTGTTGCAAGCAACTTTTGTGCATCAGGGTCAGGTTTGCGCATCCCCAGAGCGTTTTTTTGTACACCGTACAAAACATGATGAATTGGTGGAAAAACTCTCTAAAGCACTCTCTGGTTTCAAAATCGGGTCGGCTATGGATGAGGGAAGTATGTTTGGTCCACTCTCTAATCAGCCACATTTTCATAAAGTAAAACATTATTTAGATATGGCAAAAGCCAACAACCAGATTATTGCAGGTGGTGAGGCTTTAGATCAGACAGGATATTTTGTACAGCCGACTTTAATTTCCTTTAAAAATACGGATGATCCTTTATTTTCAGAGGAAACCTTTGGTCCAGTGGTTGGGGTAATGCCATTCGAAACTGATGAAGAACTCGTTCAACTGATGAATCAGTCGCGCTTTGGTTTAACCGCAAGTATCTGGACAAATGACTTATCTAAAGCTTTGCGTTTAATTCCTAAAATTGAAGCAGGCACTTTGTGGGTCAATATGCATACGTTCTTAGATCCATCAGTTCCATTTGGCGGTGTGAAAGCTTCAGGAATTGGCAGAGAGTTTTCGGATGCATTTATTGAAGATTACACCGAATTAAAATCGGTCATGATTCGCTATTAAGTTTCAAGATTCTACGACATATAAAAAATGGCCTTTATAGGCCATTTTTTTGAATCATTAAATTAACCTAATAAAAAATCCTTTAGGATTTTATTAAAAGCTTCTGGCTGTTCTACATTGGAAATATGAGAGGCCTCTATTTCTGCAAGTTTTGATTGCGGAATCTGTTGCTGCATAAATTCACCATCTGCAACAGTCGTTACTGGGTCTTGGGTTCCAGCAATCACCAATACGGGAATTTTGATATCTTTTAACTGCTCACGTACATCCGCTTTAGCCAAAGCCTCACAACAATTGGCATAACCCATTGCGCTGCCAGCACTTAAGTCGTTACACAGGTTGTTGACAATTGAAGGATGACTTTGGATAAAGGGATCTGTAAACCATCGCGAAGCTGCTGTGGCTGCGATCGGTTGTAGACCTTGTTCACGTACTAATTTTGCACGGTCAAGCCATGCCTGTTCTTGCCCAATTTTAGCGGCAGTATTTGCCACAACAACATGACTAAAGCGGTCAGGGTAGTGAATTGCAAGCCATTGACCGGTTAAACCTCCCATAGAAATTCCACAAAAAGCAGCTTTAGTAATATTTAGATGATCAAGTAAACGGACAATATCTTCACCTAATTGCTCTACAGTGTAGGGGCCGTCAGGTGTGGATGATGAACCGTGACCACGAGTGTCATAGCAGATCACAAAAAATTGATCTTTCAATTCATTAAACTGTTTTTGCCACATACCATAATTGGTGCCCAAAGAATTGGAAAACACCACAGCAGGAGACGACGGTTCGCCAAATGTTTGATAGTTAATTTGTGCATCAGCAGATTGAAAAGATGGCATTTATTTCTCCTTAAAGTGCTTCAACACGTTCAATAATCAAAGCGATGCCTTGACCTACACCAATGCACATTGAACACAAGGCATAACGGCCGCCTGTTTGCTCAAGCTGGTTTAAGGCTGTGGTCACAAGACGTGCACCTGACGCACCAAGCGGATGACCTAATGCAATTGCACCACCGTTTGGATTTACCTTGTCAGAGTTGTCTGGTAAACCTAAATCACGAGTGACGGCCAAAGCCTGTGCAGCAAACGCTTCATTCAGCTCAATCACATCCATCTGATCTAAAGTCAGGTTGGCTTGTTTAAGTAATTTTTTAATCGCTGGTGCCGGAGCAAAACCCATAATGCGTGGTTCTACACCCACCGCTGTTGAAGCAATGATCTTGGCACGTGGTTTGAGGTTATAGGCCTGAACTGCCTCATCAGAAGCAATGAGTAGAGCTGCTGCACCATCGTTAATACCTGAAGCATTCCCCGCAGTCACAGAACCATCTGCTTTAACCACAGGCTTAAGTTTGCTTAAACCTTCAAGTGTAGTTGAAGCACGTGGATGTTCATCGGTATCAATCACCACAGCATCACCCTTACGCTGAGGGATTTCAACTGCCACGATTTCTTTAGAAAAAAAGCCTTTGGCTTGCGCGCTTGCGGTGCGTTGTTGGCTCACCAAGGCAAACTGGTCCTGATCTGCACGATTCACGTTAAATTGTTCAGCCACGTTTTCGGCAGTCTGGGGCATGGTGTCTACACCATATAATTCTTTAAGTTTAGGATTAATAAAACGCCATCCCATGGTGGTGTCTTCAATCTTCTGGCTACGGCCAAAGGCACTGTCAGACTTACCCATCACATAAGGTGCACGGCTCATGCTTTCTACGCCACCTGCAATCACCAAGTTCGCTTCACCTGCTTTAATAGCACGGGCAGCAATGGCAATGGCATCGAGTGAAGAACCACACAAACGGTTAATGGTGGTTGCTGGAACCTGATACGGTAAACCAGCTAGAAGTGCTGACATACGACCGACATTACGGTTGTCTTCACCGGCCTGGTTGGCACAGCCATAGATCACATCATCGACCTGTTCCCAATCTACATTCGGATTACGCTGCATGAGAGCTTTGATCGGCACAGCACCAAGGTCATCGGCACGGACAGGTGCAAGGCCACCGGCATAACGGCCGAATGGAGTACGGATCGCATCGATGATATAAGCGTTTTTCATTCTAACTTTTGTCCTTTACTTCAGGCCTTTTTAGCCATTCTCCGTAAGTATTTTGCGGTGGCGACATGGATGTCGCCTTGTTGCTCAGCACAACAGGGAAGTTGTGTCTGAGTAACAAAGGTTTTTGGTTACTTTTTTAAAAAAGTGACACGAATTAGCTGGTGGCATCTGGCTTAAACAGATAAGACTCCGTTGTGATGATTTATAAATTTTCATATCAACGGATAACATCACGGCTGTAACTTACTGTGATATCCGTAGGTCTTTTGCTTAAGTGATACCTTACTTTTGAAAGGTCAAAAGTAACAAAAACCTTTGTTGAACAGAGGAGGCTTCCATGCCTCCCTGTTCAACGGGCGACATCCATATCGCCTGTCACAATAGCGAATTACAGTAAAATCCAAATTAATAAGTAAGAACCGTATTCAAAGCCTTCCATTCTGTGTTTCGCGGTGGCGACATGGATGTCGTCTGGTTGCTCAGCACAACAGGGATGTTGTGTCTGAGTAACAAAGGATTTTTGTTACTTTTTATCCTTAAAAAGTAAGGCATTGCTTATACAAAAAACTTTTGCTTTAACTCGTAATTTGGGGCTGTTTAAACCTTACCCTTGAGTCGCATCAATCAAAGTTGCACCCGTTAAAGCCTGCAACTCATCAAAGCTAAGACCTTCAACTTTCTCAAGCACCTTTAAACCATCTTGGGTCACGTCAATCACACACAGGTCAGTGTAAATACGGTCAACACAGCGTTTGCCCGTAACCGGATAGCTCAGTTCAGCCACAATCTTCGGTTCACCTTGCTTGGTCACATGGTCTGTGGTGATAAATACTTTCTTGGCACCCACAGCCAAATCCATCGCACCACCTACTGCAGGAATCGCATCCGGTGCACCTGTGTGCCAGTTCGCCAAGTCACCATTCGCCGCAACCTGAAATGCGCCAAGCACTGCAATATCAAGGTGACCACCACGCATCATCGCAAATGAGTCGCCATGATGGAAAAAGCTGCCGCCTTCAAGCATGGTCACAAACTCTTTACCTGCATTAATCAGTTCAGGGTCTTCTTCACCTGCTGCTGGCGGTGGGCCAAAAGCCAATAGGCCATTTTCAGAATGAAGGAAAATATCTTTATCGTTAGGTAAGTAGCTTGCAATCTTAGTTGGTAAACCAATACCCAAGTTCACATAGGCGCCATCTGGAATATCTTGTGCCACACGTTTTGCAATCTGGTCACGGCTGAGTTTCTGGTAGCTCATGTTATTTCTCCTTATTGCTTACTGTGCGGGCTGTACTTGAACAACGTGCTGTACAAAAATACCTGGGGTGATGATGTGCTCTGGATCTAGGCCACCTAGCTCAACCACCTCAGAAACCTGAGCAATGGTGACATCCGCAGCCATGGCCATAATCGGGCCAAAGTTACGTGCAGACTTACGGTAAATCAGATTGCCCCAACGATCGCCCTTGTAAGCTTTAATCAAGGCAAAATCAGCCTTGATCGGATATTCGAGTACGTAATCTTTATCATCGATCTGGCGAGTTTCTTTGCCTTCAGCTAAAAGTGTTCCAAAGCCTGTTGGTGTAAACACAGCGCCTAGTCCCATACCCGCTGCCTGAATACGACACGCCAGATTACCTTGCGGTACTACTTCAAGCTCAACCTTTCCGGCACGGTACAGCTCATCAAACACATAAGAGTCTGACTGACGTGGGAAAGAGCAAATCACTTTTTTAACCGAACCAGCCTTAAGCAGTTTAGCCAGACCATAATCGCCATTACCGGCGTTATTGCTGACAATAGTTAAGTCTTTAATACCCAGTTCAATCAGTCCATCAATGAGTTCAGCGGGTTGTCCTGCGGTACCAAAACCACCAATCAGGATGGTCGCGCCATCTTTAATCTGCGATAGTACTTCGCTTAGTGAGGACTTACTTTTGTCAATCATGGGAGAAACCTTAGAGCATGAGGTAACGTGATGTATTACTACCGCTAAAAATTTATTTAAATTCTTAAGGGTAGTAATAAATGGAATAAATTTTGTGAGTCAAAAGCGAACTTTTAACTCACATATACTTTCAATTAAGCACTAGCACGACGACGTTCAACCTCAGTTGAAGGTGCAGCATCAACATCTTTAACAAGTTCAATGTTAAATGTGATGTGTTTAAAAGCGTGATCTAAACCACGACGTTGAATTTCAGCTGGGTCAGTTACATCAACTGCGGTTGCCACTAAACCGTCACGAGTAGCGAAGGCAAAGTCGTCCCATAGGTACTCATCACCCTCAATGTTGAATTGAGTTGTAAGCTTGCGGTAACCCGGTGCAGAAACAAAATAGTGAACGTGAGATGGACGATTACCATGACGGCCTAACTTGTTAAGCAGAGCTTGAGTCGTGCCTTCAGGAGGGCAACCATAACCTACAGGCATAGTCGTTAATGCAACATATTTACCATCAGCATCAGTCAAAATACTACGGCGTAAGTTGAAGTCAGATTGAGACTTATCAAAGAATGAGTAGTTACCCAAACTGTTGGCATGCCATACTTCAACTTTAGCATTTTCAATGATATTGCCATCAGTATCCGTCACCGTACCTTCAATAATTAAGGTATCGATTTTGCCAGATTCAGTGCCATCATCCATACGAGCAAAACCAACGGTTTCAGGCGCGCCAGCTACATAAAGTGGACCTTCAATGGTACGCGGTGTGCCACCCGTAACGCCAGCTTTTGCATCAGCTTCATCTGCACGTAAATCAAGATAGTGCTCTAAACCTAAGCCAGCTGCCAAAAGACCAAGTTCGTTTGCTTGACCTGCGTCTGTGAAATATTCCAAACCTTTCCATACTTCTGAAGGTTGGATGTCTAAATCTTCGATGGCTTGAAATAAATCCCCTAGAAGGCGCACTACAATTTGTTGAACACGTGCATCAACTTCGCCTTTTGCAGTGTCGACATTCATTTGTTTTACAAGCGCATCAATTTGTTGACGGTTCATACTAAAACTCCTTAAGTATGCAATACGGTTTTGGGTGGCAGCGTTGCGGGCACTTTATTTTGCTAGCGAATAGTTGCTACCACGTTCCTTGTTACCTTCTGAAAAAAATATGCTTAGTTTTTAAATAGACTTCAGAAATCACATTTAAAAAATTCTTTTGGATTACGAATCATCATCACGAACAGAAGAAGGGTGGCGATTAAGTGCCATCACTTCGATGTTCATGTAAGGATAGAGAGGTAATCCTTGTAAAATGTTGTGCAATTCTTCATTGCTCTCGACATCAAAAATACTGATATTTGAGTACTGGCCTGTAATACGCCAGATGTGACGCCATTTACCTTGACGCTGTAAGTCTTGTGAATAGGCTTTTTCAACGGTCTTAATTTCATTTGCTTTGTCGGCTGGCATATCAAGTGGAATATGCACATCCATACGTACATGAAATAACATGGGAAACTCCTTATCCTATTGCCTTAACGACGTAACTTTTCAACTTTATCTTCATCAATTTCAATGCCTAAGCCTGGTGCCGTTGGCAAGTGCAATTCAAAGTTTTCGTAACGTAGCGGTTCTTTCAAAATTTCTTCGGTAAGTAATAACGGACCAAATAATTCAGTACCAAACGCTAATGTTTCAAAGGTTGCAAATGCATGAGCAGAAGCCATGCTACCTACAGGACCTTCAAGCATAGTACCGCCATAAAGATCGATTCCAGCTAAACCTGCAATCTTGGCAACTTCACATGCTTCGATTAGACCACCAGATTGTTCAATCTTCACCGCAAATACATCTGCACCATGACTTTTTGCAATACGGTATGCACTGTCAGGGCCAGTTAAAGCTTCATCTGCCATGATTGCGACATCAAAACGACGCGTTAAACGAGCAAGTGCTTCAGTATTTTGAATAGCGCAAGGTTGTTCAATTAAATCAATTCCGCCATCTTGTAGCTGTTGAATACCTTGAATACATTCCAGCTCTGACCATGCACGATTTACATCGACACGTACACTAATATCTGCACCTAATGCTTTTTTAATTGCAATCACATGATCAACATCGTGTTGCAAAGGGTGTGAGCCGATTTTGAGTTTGAACGTGTTGTGGCGTTTTAGCTCAATCATTTTTCGAGCTTCAGCAATATCTTTTTCTGTGTCGCCAGACGCGAGCGTCCAAAGTACAGGTAAACTATTACGCAAACGGCCACCTAAAACTTCACTTAACGGCACGCCTAAACGTTTTGCCTGAATATCAAGTAGGGCAGTCTGAATGGCACATTTCGCAAAACGGTTACCATTAATATTCTTACGAATCAGTTTTAGTGTTTGTGCAACATTTAAATCTTTAACTGATGCGAGTAATGGTGCAAAGTAAGTATCAATATTGGCTTTGACACTTTCAGGACTTTCTTCACCATAGTTCAGTCCACCAATGGTGGTCGCTTCACCCCAACCGACAATACCATCCGTGGTCGTAATTTTAACGAGCACCAAAGTCTGAGTACGCATGGTAGTCACAGACAACTGGTGAGGACGGATAGTTGGAATATCCACAAGTATGGTTTCTATGGTTCTATACATGAAGTTTCAACTATTTCAAACTTGTTTACATACCATAGAAGAATGTAATAGCCTAAAATAGATATAGAACGGTATTTTAAGATACTAAAAAGGTATATTAATGGAATTAAGACATCTACGTTATTTTGTTACCGTTGTGGAAGAACAAAGTCTGACTAAAGCCGCAGAAAAGCTTTTTATTGCTCAGCCACCACTCACGCGTCAAATCAAAAAACTAGAAGAAGAATTAGGCATTGATCTGTTCGTGAAAGGCTCACGTCCTTTAAAAGTGACAGAAGCAGGCCTGTTTTTTTACCAACATGCTGTTCAGATTTTAACGCATACGGCTCAAGCAGCTTCTATGGCTAAAAAAATGAAACTGGTCGAGAATGTTGTTAAAGTTGGCTATGTGAGTTCGCTTCTTTATGGGCGATTACCGCAGGTCATTTATCTATTTAGACAAAAAAATCCAGACATTCATGTCGAGCTAATTGAATGTGGAACACGAGATCAGGTCGAAGCTTTAAAGTTAGGAAAAATTGATTTAGGTTTTGGCCGCTTACCGATTAGTGACCCAGCCATTAAAAGACTTTTACTTCGAAAAGAAAAATTAAAACTTGCGATTCATAAAAAACATCCTTTAAGTGAGTTGCAAGAGTCAGGAATTTATTTATCTCAAATTATCAATGAGACAATTTTTTCTTATCCAACGACACCTAAGCCGAATTTTTCGACCACTATTCAAGCTTTATTTACCAAGTTAGGTCTTGTTCCTGCCAAACTGACTGAAGTCCGCGAAATTCACATGGCACTTGGCTTGGTGGCATCTGGAGAGGGTATTTGTATTATTCCGGAAAGTGCCTGTGACATTGGAATGAAGAATTTAACTTATTTAAATATCTTAGATTTAGAAGCCTATAGTCCTATTTCTCTATCGATGCGCAACATGGACCAAAGTTCATACATTCCTAAAATCTTAGATTGTATTGAAGAGATC